>JALTCA010000030.1:0-36312 GCA_027008245.1 Desulfurellales bacterium | reverse complement strand
GATAAAATAAAACCATCTATCATTACCATAATGGGCAAAAGAACCTTTTCTGCTACATAAAATGCTTGCAATACCGTATCCAAAGCCTCTTGAGCCGTTTCGCAATACACCTGCATCCAACCTAAATCCCTCTGAGACATACTATCGGATTGATCAGTCCATATATTCCAAGGGGAACCGATTGCCCTATTGGCGTTAACCAGAACAACAGGCAACCTAGATCCGGCAATCCAGTGGAGAACCTCATGCATAAGAGCTAAACCATGAGAGCTTGTGGCAGTAAAAGCCCTTACGCCTGCTTGCGATGCCCCTAACACTGCAGAAATTGCAGAAAGTTCTGATTCAACACGTATAAAACTCGCATCCAATTCACCACCATCAACCATTTCTGACAACGTCTCTATTATGTGCGTTTGCGGAGTTATGGGATAAGCAGAAATAACCTTCGGCCGAGAGAGCTTAACTCCTAAAGCCACAGCCTCGCTACCTAACATCATATCTTTATTCATTATTTATCCTCCACCATATCAATAACACCCCTTGGGCATTCCTCAGAACAGACACCACACCCCTTGCAAAAACTATAATCAAAGCTAACCCCTTCATGGACATCTATACACATATCGGGACAGAAAAACCAACACGTTTTACACTCATTACATACGCCACAGCTAAAGCATCTTTTTGCTTCTCTTAAAATTTTTTCTAAGCTTGGTTTTTGAATAATTTCATTAAAATTATTTATCCTTTCCTCAACAGGGAGTTTTGACAATTCTATAGGCTCTTGTTCACTAAAATAATTAAGATTTATCCTTTCAAATGGAACAACCTTATATTCATCAAAATCAACAGTTGACCTAAAAAACTGGTCATCATCATTAATTAGCTTAAACTCTTCGCCCTCTAATTTAGCCATAATTTTATAGGCTGCCTCCTTACCAGAAGCGATTGCCTCTATAACGGTTTTTGCACCATTATAAAAGTCACCACCAGAAAACACACCTTCAATCCCCAATATACTATCTTTTCTTTTTCTTCCTATAGCAACAATAAGAATATCTGTATCTATACCCTCAACATAATCGTTCAACACCGGCTCATAGTTATCCAATACTTTATCAACTCCCCTAAGTCGCAGATGCAAACCATCATTGGTAAGCTCAAAATCTTGTAGAAAACGGCTGTCTATGACCTTAATGCCCTCTTCCACGGCTTCCTTTTTCTCATCTTCAAATGCAGGAGATGTTTCGAGGGTTTCCATACATATTATATTAACATTTTTACCAAGCCTTCTAATAGACCTTGCTACGTCAAACGCTACATTTCCACCACCTAATACGGATATTTTATCACCATCTAAATCAACACTGCCATTAACTTTAATTTCCTTTAACAGTTCGTATCCAGAAAAAATGTGTTTATTATCAATAACAACATTGTTTGGAGTTTTATCTTCTGTTAGTCCTAAAGCTACAAAAACAGCATCGTAGTTTTTTTTCAATTCTTCTATTTTATCTTTATTAACATCAACACCCAAGTTAACATTTATATTTCCCACTTTAAGTATATTTTCTATCTCCTTTGTCGCTATTTCCTTTGGGAGCCTATAATCTGGAATACCATAAGTCAACAATCCACCCAAAAAGTGCTCTTTTTCAAAAATATCAACCCTATATCCACCTAAAGCCAAGAAGTAAGCGCAGCTCAAACCAGCTGGCCCGCCACCCACAACCGCTATTTTTTTGTTAGAAATAGCCTGAACCTTTTTAGGAGGCACCTTTAGCGCATAATCGCCAACAAACCTTTCAATTTGTTTAATCTCAACAGCACCATCATAATCTTTTCTGTTGCATTTAGATTGACAAAAGTGAGGACAAACTCTGCCACATGTTGCAGGAAAAGGATTCTCCCGTCTTAAAACTTCAACTGCTTTATCCATATCGTTTTTGAGTAAATAGTGTATATATTTAGGTATATTCGTGTTGGCTGGACAGCCTACGCTGCAAGGAGAAACCTTTTCTTTGAATACTGGTTTATAAAATCTCCATGAACCAGTAAGATTTACCTCAGTTGTTGTTATAGATATAGGAAATCTTCTTATATCTTTATCTGAAATTACATTCTGATAATCAACACTCTCCATAAGTGCCTCCTACGCAAGGTTATAGGCTTCTTCCAAAGCCTCTATATTTTTATCAACTCCAACAGAAACAAACTTTGGTGTAGCCTTTTTCAAAGACTCCAATGAGATAGAATTAGTTATTTTAGAAAATACACCCAGTATAGGAACATTAATAATTGGCATAATCTTCGTGCCTAAACCATACTTTAGAGCAATACTGCTTACATCAAAACACACAATCTTACACTTTTCTTCAAAACTGTAATAATCTGAGTTTAATTCACTATTAATTAAAATCAATCCATTCTCTTTTATACCACTCGAAACATCTACAGTATCTGCCAATTTTCCACTCATAACAACAACATAATCTGGACTAATCACAGGGCTTCTAACATTTATAAATTTATCATCTACCCTAACATATGCCGCAACAGGAGCACCTCTTCTTTCTGCTCCATAAGTAGGAAACGCTTGAGAGTGATATCCATCCAAGAAATAGGCATAAGCTAAAATTTTAGAAGCAATTACCGCACCTTGACCTCCTCTACCGTGAAACCTTATCTCTATCACCTCAAAACCCCTTTCATTCCGATTGAAAAACAACAGCTACAGTTTTTGCAGGTTTCCCATCTAAAGCTCTAAAACCATGTGAAATTGTAGAATCAAAATATAGTGCATCACCCTCTTCTAAAACAATAGGATCTTCAACATCCGTAAGAAACTCAATTTTCCCCTCTAAAACGAGATGAAACTCCTCCCCCTTATGATTAAACATAATAACCTCTTCCCTATCTCTTGGCTCAAAAGTCACTATAAAAGGTTCCATATGTTTGTGTCTTTTTTTGTGAGCCAGAAGCTCATAAGTATATCCAACATTTATATTACCTTTTACACCTCTTCTCTCAGATGTAATCCTCTCATCCCTCTTTATTATGGCAATTTTAGGGTCTTCATCTTCTTTCATGAAAAAATATGCAAGCTCTACTTTTAAAGCATTGGATATTTTTATAAGTGTCGATATAGGAGGTGATACCTGCTCGTTCTCTATTTGAGATATTAATCCCTTAGACAACCCAGTTTTTTCGCTTACATCCTGAATTGTTAAACCACGGTCAAGACGCAATTGCCTAATTTTCTTTCCCAAACCCAGTTCTTTTAATTCCGTTCTAACATTCTCAGGCATAGTACACTCCTCACATATTTATTTTTAGCGATACTAAACTATTTTTTCAATATTGTCAAACAAAAATAAACCCGCTAATTATATTTTTACAATTTCTATTGTATAAAAATTACAAATCTATAAGCTGTTTAGATATTCTATTTATACTTAAAGCTTTACCTGTATCCGAATCTATCTCAACAACACAACCATCTAATCTCAAATTTCCTTTACAAACCTTCAGTCTCTTAGGTATACCTTTCAAAAATCTCTCTAAAGCTTCTTCATACCCAAAACCAAGCACCCCATCATGGCAACCCGTCATACCAGCATCACTAATATAAGCAGTGCCCTTAGGCAAAACTCTATCATCTGCGGTTTGAACATGGGTATGAGTGCCAAAAATTGCACTTATTTTACCGTCAAAATACCATCCCAAGGCCTGTTTCTCACTTGTTGCTTCAGCATGAAAGTCAACTATCCTTACATTTATGTTGGGATATAAGGAAAATAACTCATCCAATGCAAAAAAAGGGTTTTCTGAAGGATTCATAAATATCCTGCCAATGGCGTTGACAACCAAAACATCCACTCCATTTACAGTTTGAATAGAAAAACCCTTTCCTGGAGCAAGCGGGGAAAGATTGATAGGCCTTACAAACTTTCTTAAATTTAAGGCTTCATCTATTATTTCATCCTTATCCCATGTGTGATTACCAGTAGTCATAACATCTACGTAAGGTTCCAACTCACAGTAAATCTTTTTCGTAAGCCCAAAACCATTAGCAGCATTTTCTACATTGGCAACAGTAAAGTCTATCTCGTATTCCCTCTTAATCTCATCTACCAAAGCCTTAAAAACTTTTCTACCGGGTTTTCCAACTATATCGCCAACAAATAAAACCTTAATTGGCATATTCAATAGCCCTATTTTCTCTAATAACTACAACCTTTACTTGACCTGTATACGTAACTTTTTCGCTAATATCTTTAACTATATCTCTTGCTAACATCAAACTCTCACTATCATCTAAAAGCGTGGGCTCAACAATAACTCTAAGCTCTCTTCCTGCCTGTATAGCATATGCTTCTTTTACTCCGTCCCTTGCTTTTGCTATACCCTCAAGCTCTTCTAACCTCTGTATATAGCTTTCAAGCCTTTCCCTTCTAGCCCCAGGTCTTGCTGCAGATAGAGTATCAGCTATTGATACTAAGACGCTTTCTGGACAATTAGGCTCAACTTCACCATGATGTGACATTATTGCATTAACAATATACTCATTTTCACCGTATTTCTTAGCAAGTTCAGCACCCACTTTTGTATGTGATCCTTCAACCTCTTGATCAACTGCCTTTCCTATATCATGCAACAAACCTGCTCTTTTAGCCAGTTTTATATTCAAACCCAACTCAGAAGCCATAAGACCGCTCAAGTATGCAACTTCAACAGAATGGGAAAGTACATTCTGGGTATAACTTGTCCTATACTTCAAAAGACCCAAATATTTTATAAGCTCAGGATGCAAATCTCCAATGTCTAAGTCGAATACTACCTTTCTCGCTTCCTCAGAAGCCTCTTGAATAAGTTCCTTTCTCACCTTCTCTACTGTTTCTTCTATCCTTGCAGGGTGGATTCTTCCGTCGCTCACCAATCTTTCAAGAGCAATCTTTGCAATCTCTCTTCTCAAGGGGTTAAAACTTGATATAACCACAACTTCTGGCGTATCATCGATTATAAGGTCAGTGCCTGTTTCTTTCTCAAAAGATCTTATATTTCTTCCTTCTCTTCCTATAATTCTACCCTTCATTTCATCACTTGGGAGCGTAACTGTTGCAACTGTCCTTTCAGCAACATAGTTGCTCGCGATCTTCTCCATAGCAATTGTCAATATATCTTGAGATAATCTTTTTGACTCATTTTTCACTTCTTCTTCATATTTTTTTATTTTTGCTGCAGCTTCTCTTTTGGCTTCTTCTTCAATACTATCCATTAACACTTTTTTAGCCTGATCTTTAGTCATTCCGCTTATTTTTTCTAATTTCCTTTGTTGCTCCTCAACAAGCTGGTCAATTTCTTGCATTTTTTTCTCTAACTCATTTTCTATGGCCGTTATATCTTCTTGCTTCTTGTTTATGATCTCTATCTTTTCATCTAAATAAGCTTGCCTCTTTTCTAAGTTGGTTTCTTTAACCTGAAGCCTCTTCTCCCATTTTTGAAGTTCCTTCTTGGACTCTCTTTCTTCTTCCTCTATTTCATTTCTTGCCTTAATCATATACTCTTTAGCTTCAATCTGAGCAGCCTTGAGTATATTATCCTTCTCTTTTTCAGCATCCTTTAAAATGTCTTCAGCCTTTTGCTTTGCGTATTCCTTTTTCCTTACAACAGCCTGATGATAACCAAATATACCAAGCAAAATTCCCACAACAATAGATAAAACTGCTATCAAAATTACTTCAACAGTTCCCATTTTTCATCTCCTTAATCTACAATGTATTTCTCTTTTCTCAGTAACAACAAGATCTACCGGAACATCATTTTCCGTATTTTTAATCCTTTTAACTAAACAACACTCAAATGTAATACCAACCTTTAATGCCCTTAAGTCTCTTAAAAACCTATCGTAAAAACCAGCGCCATACCCAACTCTAAAACCTCGCTCATCAAATCCAACCCCAGGAACAACAACAACTCGAATTTGCTTTTTAAAAATTTTTCTTTTGAATACTTTAGGCTCCTTTATACCATTAAACGATTTTACGAGCGCACCTTTAAAAAAAGACATGGAAGCATTCTTAACTGACTCTATCCTTGGAAAATATAGAACTTTGGAATTTAAATAAAGATTTGGATTAGCTTCGTTATTGTAAGGGCTGTAAGAGGCTATTCCTAAAGAAGAATATCTCCTTAAGATTGAATATAACCTTTTGCTTACTAATACACTTCTTATGCGTATGTAAGATTTATTTAAAGCCCCTCTTTTTTTAAGGAGCTTATTTCTTTGTTCGTTTTTCAATGCAGCCCTTTCGTAGCAAGCTAAATTTATTTAAATGCCCCAGGGACACCGTGTGTTATCTTCTCCCCAAGAACCTAACAACGATAGGTGGAGGCGTCGCAAGCGTGAGCGGCACGTCCTTCATCTTCCCAGAAGGCCTGTCCGCTCAACACTTGAATCCGGTCTCCCATTGTCAGGTGTTGGCTCTAAGGAAAAAAGCACATCACGCATGCCCCAGGGCAATCATTCTTTCAAGGCCCTGGAAAGTAAAGGTGTCCATAAGGTCTTGTAGACTTTGGAACAACCTTTACAAATTCCTCGTTCATTACATCATTATAATCAATTTTAAAAAGATTGCAAAATTCTTTAACTTCACTCTCTATCTTTTTCATCTCTTCTTTCGAGGGATCAACAACAACGGCCTCTTTCCACAAGAGTTTCTCATCCACACCACCACGCACAAATATTTTTCCGCCGTGCATACCAGTAGCTAAATAAACGCCTGTTAATGGTTTATCCTCTTTCTTTGTCAAACCAAGAAGAATTAGAGTACCACCTGCCATGTATTCGCCCATAAATGCCCCGCTACAGCCGCCTATTACAACTGTAGGGTTCATCTCTTTGTATGCTTTCATATGAATACAAGCTCTATAACCCACGTCCTTTTCAATAAATATTTTACCACCCCTCATTGAGTATGCAACAACGTCCCCTGCGCTTCCATATATAACAATTTTTCCTCCGTTCATCGTATTACCGATGCCATCCTGTGCATCATCGTTGACAATTATGGTTGGTCCATTCATAAATGCACCCAAGTCATTCCCCGGGACTCCGTTTATAGTAATTTTAACATTTTTATCATTTAATCCACATCCTATGTAATACTGACCACACACATTGTGCAAAACAATATCTCTGTTGTGCTCCTTAATAGCATTCCTAATCCTCGCATTTAAGTCTCTATAGTAAACATCTCTTGCATCTATCTCATACATAGGTTCTCTCCTTACTGCCATAAACCTTTTCATAAGCTTCTTCTGTTAGCATAGCAATAACTGGCTCTCCGGCTTTTGGCATGTAAATCTCATCCAAATCATTTACAATGTATCTAATAGCTGATTCCTCCGACGCCATATAAACATTTGAGCCTTTTTTTGCCACAACAAGGGGTCTTAATTTTATCCTATCATTAAGACCAAACATACCACCCCTAAAGCCAACTATTATAGAAAATGGACCATTCAGCATGGCTCCACCATACACCATTCTTAAAGCAGAATATAACTCTCTATCTTTATCATCCATATACTCAATCTCACTCCATAAGGGTGGCGAAAAAACCTTGGCTACAGTATGCATAGGTAAATTGTGTTTTCTAACAAGTAAATCCAACAGATAAGTTACCACCTCTGTATCAGTTTTTTGCGTACATTTGTACCCATACATTTCAAGGTAACGTTTATTTGCCCCATAGGATGAAATTTCACCGTTATGCACGACACTCCATCCAAGCAAAGAAAAAGGATGAGCGCCACCCCACCAGCCGGGCGTGTTTGTAGGAAATCTGTTATGCGCTGTCCAACAGTAGGCTTTGTATTCATCTATTCTAAAAAAGTTCGCTATCTCATCTGGAAAACCAACACCTTTAAAAACACCCATGTTTTTACCGCTTGATATAACAAAAGCACCATCGATATTCTCATTTATAAACATAACAAGCTTAAATATAAACTCGTCTGATTCTTCTAATCTAAATTCCTCACTTTCACCTTTTGTACTCTGTTCTCTTGGCTGTACAAAATAAACAAAGAAAATAGGTCTCTTTTTCTTTATAGGTCTTGTTGGCATACCCCCGTGCTGCTCTATATGAACCTTCCTCTCCAAATAATCCTCTGTAACTTTCCTCGCATGCTCATCATCATACATAATATGCAAAGCATAAAATTCCTTGAAATCAGGGTATATTCCGTATGCAGCAAAACCAGCGCCGAGGCCATTTCCCCTATCTTTCATAAGCGTTATAGAATCAACGATATCAACACCGGAAATCCTTTCTCCATCAGTGTTTATAAAACCGGCTATTCCGCATCCCGATATATCTTTAGCAAGCTCCATAACCAACCACCCTATTTTATTTTTCTATCAAGTCTCAAAACCCTGAAAGCTTTATTAAAATACTTCCAGCCAAAATCACTATTTAAAAAAGCATCCTTAATCCAAGAAACATCGAATTTATTCTGTATCATCCAATTAAACATGCCCGCCTTTTCAATATTGTTCACCAAAATCATACCTCTAAGCCTATTGTCCTCATCTATCAAAAACTTCCTATATTCTCCATCACGTTCAAAGCTTAAAATTTCAAGTTCATCCGAATCAACTATTCCCATAGATATAAAGCTTGTTTTCCCAATAGCAATGGAGTTCATTGGAAATCCACCTTTATACTTAACATCCATTCCGAGCATATTAAGAGCAGACGTCCTTCCTTGTCTTGCCGCAAGAGGTAAAATAGGTATTGGCCTCTTTGTCCCGTAAACCACATCATAGGCCTGTGCAACATCACCTGCAGCATAAATATTTTCGTCTGAGGTCTGCATATAATCATTTACCACAACACCCTTATCAACCTTTAAATTCGCATCTTTTGCTAAATCAACATTAGGGCTAACACCAACAGCTACAACAACACCATCGGCGTTTATCTTTTTGCCACTGTTTAAAATAACCTGCTCAACTCTGTTTGAACCATCTAGAGCTTTTACAGAATCGTTTAATATTAAATTAACGCCCAGTTCTTTTAGCTCCTTATGTATAAAATCAGCTCCTTTGTCGTCCAATACAGGGAAAAGCACCCTGCGTGCAAGTTCAACAAGCGTAACTTTAACCTTTTTCTTCGCCAATTTCTCGGCTATCTTGCTACCTATAAGACCCGCCCCTACAACTACGCAATGATTTATATTCTTAAGGTCTTTTCTTAACTTATCAGCCCCTTTAATGTTTGTTAATGTATGAACGCCCTCCAGTTCAAGTCCGTCAATTGGGGGTTTAGCGGGTTTTCCACCACACGCCAACAGCAGCTTATCATATTCTACCTTTTCAGAATTATCCAATTCAACGACTTTAGTTTTTGGGTTAATCTTAACAACCCTCTTTCCCAACATTACATCAACTTTATTCTCTTCATAAAACCCAGGCCTTCTATAATAAAACCTATCTTCGGATCTACTAACTTCACCAATAACCAAATTCGGCAACAAAGGATGGGAGTACGCCCTGTAATTCTCATCTGAAATAATTGTTATACTCGATATTTTATCTTTTTCTCTAATAGCTTCGACAGCATTTATAGCTGCTACAGAATTCCCTACTATTACTATTTTCATGCCATTACCCTCTACAGTTCTTCTAATGTTAAAGCTTCGTTGGGGCATGCCTCAACACAGGCAGGAATTTCCCTATCTGGACAAAAATCACATTTAGTTGACAAACCCCACGTTTCTCTTCTTGTATCCCTCTTTATAACTCCGTAAGGACAAGCCATAATGCACATCCAGCATCCTACACAAGTCTCTGGATTCACAACTACATATCCCCTGTCGTCTCTATGCATAGAACCATTTTGGCAAGCCTCAATACAGGGCGCATCGTCGCAATGCCTGCACATTACAGAAAGAGAGACGGGATAGTTAAATTCTACAGTACATCTCGCTATAGGTTTTTCCTCTCTTTTAAAGGCTTTAATTATATCCTTTGATTGTGAGTGTTCAACTATGCAAGCTACTTCACATAAATGACAAAAAATACAATTATCTTCCCTAATTTTTACTATTTTCATCAGTTCAACCTCACTCTCCGGCCGGTAATATACCTAAGATTTCAAGCTCTTTTTCGTTAAGACCAACACCTCTAAGATTGAGCCTATTACCTCTTAAGGATTCAATAGAATTTATACCCATGGCTCCCATAGTTTCCTTTATTTCAAGCGCCCAAACTTCAAGTAAGTTAACCAACCTTTTACTCGCTATATCTGGATTTACCCTCTTAGACAAGTGCGGATCTTGCGTAGATATGCCCCATGCACACTTTCCAGTATGACACTGTTGACACATTGTACATCCAATTGCAATCAACGCAGCTGTTCCTATATAAACAGCGTCAGCCCCTAAGGCTATCGCTTTAACAACATCCATGGAATTTCTTATACCACCACTTGCAACAAGAGATACATACTGTCTAATGCCCTCCTGCCTGAGTCTTTCGTCTACAACAGCCAAAGACACTTCAAGTGGCAAGCCTATATTATCCCTAATCACCTGTGGTGATGCACCAGTGCCACCTTTAAAACCATCCAAAACTATAATATCAGCTCCTGCACGAGCTATTCCACTTGCAATGGCTGCAACATTGTGAACACAAGCAATCTTTACCGCAACAGGTTTTTTATACTCTGTAGATTCTTTCAAAGCATAAATAAGTTGCCTCAAATCCTCAATCGAATAAACATCATGATGCGGAGCAGGAGATATAGCATCAGAACCTTTAGGCATCATCCTCGTTTCAGATATGGTCTCAGATACCTTTTCACCAGGCAAATGACCGCCTATACCGGGTTTTGCTCCCTGGCCGATTTTGATCTCAATGGCGCTTCCTACATCCAAGTAATCTTTGTGAACACCAAATCTACCACTCGCAACCTGAACGATAATATTACCTTTAAATTTATAGTGATCTTTGTTTAAACCACCCTCACCAGAGTTGTAATAAGTGCCCATCTCTTTTGCTGCCCTACCCAACGACTCGATAACATTGTAACTCAAAGCTCCATAGCTCATAGCTGCAAACATTATTGGTATATCTAACTCAAGTTGGGGAGCTAATTTTGTTTTCAGCCCACTATCATCCACATGTATAGAATCGGGTTTTCTGCCTAAAAACGTTTTCAATTCCATAGGCTCCCTTAATGGATCTATGGATGGGTTTGTAACCTGAGAAGCATTGAGAAGCATATGGTCCCAATAAATAGGATAAGGTTTATCGTTTCCCATAGAAACGACAGGCGTTCCTCCAAATATAGCCCTTTTTTTCAGACCATCTACATGTCCACTCCAGTTATGGTTGTATCTATATGAAGGATCAGCCCTTTTAACTGTTATAGCGTCTGTCGGGCAAATTGCAGCACACCTGTTACAACCTACACAATTAGCATTCCATGTCCAAACCCTATCCTCTTCTTCGTCATAGAACGTAGCATCAAAAGAACACTGTTCAACACAAGCTTTACATCTAATGCATCTATAGTCATCCCTCTCGACTACAAAGGATGGGGGCACGTATGACTTTAAATTTTTCATCCATTTCACTTGGTAGCCTCCCTAAAATAAAAACTTGGTAGTAAATATTACATAAATATCCCACTTTTGTCAATTTATAGACATTTATGTAAATTTAATATACTAATTTTACATTATAAAATTATCTTATTTCAAAGACAATAAAACAGCTTCTTCCTTACAATTAGGAAAAAACGGACAGTTAATGCAGTCCTCCCAAATTTTTTTTGAAGGTAGTTGCTTCTTATCAATAAGTTTAAAACCAAGTTTTAAGAAAAAACCTTTCTTGAAGGTTAGAGCAAATACATCTTTTACTCCTAGCCACCTAGCCTCTTCTATGCATGCCTCAACCAATCTCCTACCCACATTCATGCCTTGATATTTTTCATCAATAGCAAGCGTTCTAACTTCAGCAAGATAGGGAAAATAAAGCCTTAAACTTACAATACCAACAATTCTATCACCATCTTTAGCGCAGAAAAACTCTCTTATACGTTCTGTAATATTTTCCTTATTCCGTATAAGTATTTCTCCCTTCTTTGCGAAATGTTCTATCAAATCAAATATAGCATTTACATCTTCCAATATAGGTTTAACTATTGCTAAATCTCGCATCCACAGATTCCCCGTGAACAAAAAGTCCCTCAATTTTTGCAAAGTCACTTGCGCATCTAGCAACTCTTTCAAAACCCTTCTTCGTAAAGTGTAAAATACTACTCTTTTTCATAAATGTTTCGCAAGATAGAGGAGAAAAAAACCGTGCAGTGGAAGATGTTGGCAGCGTATGGTTAGGCCCTGCAACATAATCTCCTATGGGCTCAGGGGTGTATTCCCCGATAAAAATGGCTCCCGCATGGCTAACCATATTCATAAAACCGTAATTATCCTCCAATTGCAATTCAAGGTGCTCAGGCGCCACAATATCCACACATTTGGCTGCAATATCCATATCTTTCGTGTAAACAAAGACAGCATTTTTGGATGAAACTTCAGTAATAAATCTTCTTTCTGTTTTTGATGAGTACTCTAAAAACAAATCTTCAACCTCTCGAGTTAAATCCTCATTCAATCCAACAAAAAAACACCCAGCAAGCTCATCGTGTTCAGCTTGAGAAAGTAAATCCTTAGCTACATAAACAGGATTTGCGTTTTTGTCTGCAACAACCATAACTTCAGATGGGCCAGCAATTGAATCAATCCCCACATCACCAAATACCATTTTTTTGGCTAACGCCACATATATATTGCCAGGGCCGGCTATAACATCAACATTAGGTATAGTCTCTGTTGCATAAGAAAAAGCAGCTATTGCTTGTGCTCCACCGATTTTATAAACTCTGTTAATGCCATAAAGTTTTGCAACATACAAAACATAAGGGTTGGCAATGCCACCTCTGGCAGGTGTTGCAATCTGTATGTTTCTAACCCCAGCAACAACAGCAGGAATTATTGTCATAAGGGCAGTTGAAGGATAAGCCGCCTTTCCACCTGGTATGTACAAACCAGCCCTCTCAACAGGCGTTACCCTAACACCCAATATAGAGCCATCCTCTTCTATAAATTGTGATTTGGGCTTAAAAGCTTCATGAAACCTTTCTATCCTTCTGGCCGCACACTCAATGATATTCTTGTGCTCCAAAGGCACCTTTTTTAAAGCTTCGTCGAACTCTCTGTCGCTTACCAAGATTGATTTGCTATTGGCTTTATAGCCGTCAAATTGCTCCGTGTATTCAAAAAGCGCCCTATCACCATTTTCCCTAACGTTCTTAACGATTTCTCTAACCTTATATTCAAAATCACCAAAAGATAGTTTTCTTTTACTCTGAATTTGCTTTAATTTTTCCAAACCTTCAACGCTTTTTATTTCTATCAAGTTAGTCTCCTTAATATTTCATAGGCAATCTTTAGCTTCTCAGATTTTTCAACCCTCTCTATTTCACCCTTTTTGTGAATTATTACAACTTCATTATAGTCCGAACCAAATGCAATATCGCTCCTCTTAACATCATTAGCTACTATGAACTCCAAGCCTTTCTTTTCTATTTTTTTCTTTGCATTCTCTAAAAGGTCATGTGTTTCAGCTGCAAACCCAACGAGCCTTACTTTTTTTCCCAAAGATTTAGCATATTTACCTATCTCAACAGTAACGTCTGGGTTCTCCATAAAATGTAATCCGAACCCACCGTTGCCTTCTTTTTTTATCTTCTTACTCTCTCTTTTCTCAGGTTTAAAATCAGCTATGGCCGCAGCCATTATAACGATCAATTCATCTTCTTTTTCAATTTCACTCTTGAGGGCATTCAACATATCTACCGTGGAGCTTACATCTATACGTTTTATTCCGAATGGTGTTTCTAAACATACTTTGCCCGTTATAAGAGTTACATCTGCACCCAAATACTTAGCCATTTTAGCCAAAGCAAAACCCATCTTTCCACTTGACCTATTCGTCAGATATCTAACAGGGTCAATTGCCTCAGAGGTTGGTCCAGCTGTTACAATAATTTTTTTACCCTTTAAAATATCAGGATAAAAACAGGACTCTATTGCGTCTGCAATGTGATTTTCATTGGCTATATGTCCAACACCTACAGTATTGCAAGCAAGTTCGCCTTCAACAGGCTCAACTGTTAACCACCCCAAATCTCTTAACCTATTCAAATGTCCTTGAATTATCGGGTTTAAATACATATGGCTATTCATAGCAGGGGCAACAACCTTCTTAGCATCCGTAGCCAAAGCGATTAAGCTCACGGGGTCATCTGCAATTCCACAGGAAATTTTTGATATAATGTTTGCCGTCGCAGGAACAACTGCAAGAACATCTGCCCACTTAGCAAAAGAAACATGTGTGATGTTCGTATCACCAAGCTCTAACTCTTCCATCACGTCATCATAAACTTCGTGGTTGCTTAAAGCTTTAAAGATAACAGGAGATATAAGCTCTTTGGATTCTTTAGTTAATGCAAACCTAACCTCAAAGCCCCTTTTCTTAAGTTTACTTAGTACCTCCAAAGACTTATAAATGGCTATAGAAGCGGAAACACCTAAAACAACCCTACCTTTTGACATTTTTACCCTCTAAATAAGTAATGAGTCTTTCAAGGTCCTTTTTTGTATCAATACCAATCAAAGTTTTATTAGTATAACAGGTTTTTATTTTAAAACCATTCTGAAGCGCCCTAAGTTGTTCTAGCCCTTCAGCCTTTTCTAAAACTGAAGGGTCCGTCTTACTCAATCTAATAAGTGCATCTTTGGAATACACATAGATACCTATATGCTTGATATAGTCCTTAAAAATATTTCTATTGTAGGGTATCCTGCTACGAGAAAAATACATAGCATATCCTTCATTATCTAAAACTACCTTAACAACATTAGGGTCATCTATCTCATTTTCATCGCATTTGGATACAAGAGTCGCTATATGCTCTTTTGTCTCTACAGCACAGCTTATCAACAAATCTATCGTTTCACCATTTATCAATGGTTCATCAGCTTGCATATTCACAACGTAATCAAAGTCCTTATCTTCACAAAACTTGGCTACTCTGTCACTACCAGAGACAAAATTACCCTTAACCATAAAAACATTTCCATTAAACGATTTTACGGCGTTAAACACTCTATCATCATCTGTTAAAACGGCTACAAAATTCTTCAAATTAGAACTTGCAACACCTTCATAAACCCACTGCACCATTGGCTTGCCTTTTATTGGATAAATGACTTTTCCTTTAAACCTACTTGAGGAAAATCTGGCAGGTATTAAAATGGCAACTTTCATAGAGATTTTTTCAACTCCTCCATGCTAACCGTAGCAGTACCCATTTTACCAACAACTATGCCAGCGGCTGCATTGGATAGTAATACCGCTTCTTTTATATCAAATCCACTTGATATCGCTGCTGTTAAAACAGCTATAACTGTATCTCCTGCACCGGTTACGTCGTACACTTCCCTTGCTTTGGAAGCCTGTTTCAATATTAAGCCATCCTTGTTAAAAAGACTCATGCCTTTCTCGCCCTCTGTTATAAGCAGATACTTTGAGTTCGTCTTTTTTAGTATCTTTTTAGCCGCCAACTCTATGCCGTTTGAAAAAGCCTCTATCTCAATGCCGCTAATCTCTCCGGTCTCTTTTAAGTTTGGTGTAATTATATCAACACCCTTGTAAGCGCAAGCATTTTTAATTTTAGGGTCTACTGAAATAAAGACTCCTAAATTCTTTAGTTCCTCAACTAAATATCTACTAACAACACCTTTACCGTAATCTGAAACAATCACAGCATTAACACCACTATTTTTAACCCCTTTGACAATCTCATACGCATGCTTTTTGTCTATTTGGAGTATTTTTTCTCTATCAAAACGCACTATTTGTTGGGACTGGGCAATAACACGGGTTTTAAGTGTTGTAGGCCTATCTTCAAGTTTTAATATATTTTCTATATTCAAGCCTTTATTTTTTATCATGTTAAGGAGTCTTTTACCGCAGCTATCATTTCCAACAACACCAAAAAGGAAGGTCTTACAGCCTAAGCTTTTCAAATTCAAAGCAACGTTGGATGCACCACCAAGAAAATAGGTTTCCCTCTCAACGCGAACGACAGGAACTGGAGCCTCTGGAGAAATTCTTTCAACTTTACCAAATACATACTTGTCACAAATCAAGTCTCCTACTACCGCAACTTTGGCGTTTTTAATCTTTTCTATGTCCAATTTACTCTAACCCTCTCATTTTTCTCGCCAGCTCAATTTGCCTCGATAAGCAGAACTTTATGATTGCATCCTCTTGCTCCTTAGTTAAATCGGTAAACCTCAAGCCGTAGTGCTTTACACCTTCTTCTCCTGTGATAGCCTTTCTAACGACTTCAGCCTCAATTTCTTCTAATTTTTTAACACCCAAATCCAATTCCAAAAACAGCTTATCCCTTATATCTAGGTCTAAATCTGTAGACAATTTAGCCCCTCCCGCACTTATATCCAAAATCGTTCCTTCCGCTTTTTCTATTTTGCCCCCTTTAAAAACGTAAAATTGCACCTCTATGAGAACAGGAACTCTAAAGTTTTCACGTAACTCAACTTTTACTAAAGATTCAGGCTTACTTAATTTATATATAACCCTCTCACCTTTCTTTATAACTTCTATTAAGCGCGAAGTAAAACCTACTCTATAACCCTTGTTATTTACAAAGCTTATCTCAACCTTACTGCCCTCTCTAATCACAGCTTTTAAACCATTTTCGTTTGTCGGCATGGATATATAAATATTATAACTTTCATCTACATCATAGATATAACTTGAGTATGTACCTGCAAAATTACCACCCTCTATGTAAACCATAATCTTCTGTCCAATCGGTATGGCCTTTCCAATATCAGCAACCTTTATAGGTTCTCGTCTCAAACCAATACCCCGTAGAGCTTACTTTTAATTAAATCTATAATCTTTTGAGAGTATATCTTTTTAAATGCATTGTCCACAACATAAAATGTATCCACAGCTATACTTCCCTTCGTGTCCAAGATAAACATACCAACCTGAAGTTGAAACTCAACAAGTATTTTTGTTATGTAATACACCAAACCAATTCTGTCCGGCGCATAAACACGAATAACAGTATACAACTCACTTTGATTGTTATCAAAGATAACATCTACACTCTGCAGCGACATTTCAAGCTTAGCTCTCTCTATCCTATTCAAAAACTTCCTCTTTTTAGATTCCATGCATTTTTCGAGGTCAAACTCACCACTTTCAACCGTACTAATTAAGTTCTCTATTTTATAATCGTCCAAATCGCTATTTTTATCAACTTTAATTGTAAAAACATCAATAATCCTACCATCCAACAAATCATATGACTTAGCAGTAATTATACTTGCATCCAAACATGCCAAAATACCACTAATCTTATTAAAAAAACCAAACTTGTTTTTATAATAAACAACCACTTTTGCTGTATCTAAATCCTTTTCCTTATAAACAAACGCATTTCTACCAGTATCTTTTATATCTTTAATGTACTGAGCCATTAAATCAAACTTTATATCATTGAAAATTGTGTCAGGAAACTCATCAATTAATTCATAATACTTTTCCCCTAAAATAGCTTTTATCTTTCTCTTGGAATCATTTGCATTTATCCTTATATATTCATCGTAATTCCTATTTTCAAAGTTAAACATAGACTTAAGGTACAAAGATTCCATAATATCTTCTTTCCAAGATGTCCACACATTATCGTTAACAGCCTTTAAATCCGCATAGGTTAAAAGTGAAAGAAGCATAAGTTTATCTTTAGAATCAACTATGCCTAAAAAATCATCAAGAGTTTTGGGGTCATCTATGTTTCTTGTGGATAATATAGAACTGATAAGTAGATGATTTCTAACCAAAAAAACCAACTTCTCCTTTAAATCTTTACCCAATCCAATTCTATCAGCAATCGAAGCTACCATGTTTGCACCCGTAATTTCGTGCTTTTCCTTCTTTATTTTACCGATATCGTGCAAAAGGCACGCTAACCTAAGCACAAACCTATCATGGGGTTTTAAATTAATCCACACATTTTTAAGTCTCATCAAAAAAGTTTTAGGTACATCGTATTCATACAGCTCATCCAGAGCCTTAAGAGCTTGCAGTGAATGCTCATCCACAGTGTACTTATGATAGAATTCATCCCTTGACAAACAACATATGTTGCCAAACTCTGGTATATACCTATCTAAAATCCCAAGTTCATGCATATTGAGAATGACACTGTGCACAGGTTGATTTAGGGACAAAATTTGTCTGAAAACAAAAGATAAATGTTTATCATCTCTCCTCTTTGACAGTTCTGGAAGTAGGTTCCTTATCTTCACAGTATCATTAGGTTCTATGTGTTTAAAATATAATGCCGAATAAAAAAGCATATAAAACATGTAATCCAAACTTAGAGAACCTTCGATTGAAATATTGTCGTTAATAACAATATTATCATCCAAGAAAAACACAGAGTCCTTTTTTGAGGGTTTTTTATGCAAAAACATATCCAGATATCTGTTAACTATGTTCTTTACATTTATTGCAGCATAATAATAACGTCTCATGAGTTTTTCTGATTTAGTAAATCTCGAGCTATCTTTAAAACCTAAACTTTGAGCTATATTTTTCCTTACATCAAGAAACAACACATCATTTTTTCTTTTAAACTCAAAATGCAAAGAGTTTCTTAACTGCCACAAAAAATATACGGCATCCATGAGCTTTCTGTAGTCATATTCCTCTATTAAGCCGTCCCTTTTAAGTTGAAGCATATTTTTTGTTTTAAACAGGAGTTTTGATACCCAAAGAAATGTATGGTAATCTCTTAAAGACCCTACACCCTCTTTCACGTTGGGTTCTAAAACAAATACAGTTCCACCATATTTCCTATATCTAAAGTTCATATAATTCAGTTTGTTTTCTATAAACTGAGCTTTGTCTAAAGATAAAATTTTAGAATTCAACACATGCTCATATTTGTTGTAAAGGTTGCTACTGCCATAAATAAATCTTGAGTCCAAGAGCGAGGTTTTTATGGTATCATCTTGGCTTGCGTAATCTATACATTCATCAACCGTTCTAACGGAAACACTGCATTCGTAGTTTAAAAAATAGAAAAAATCTTGGATTTCCCTAACCAAATATTCTACATCATAGTTAACGTTTTTTCTCAAAAGCAGTATATCAATGTCAGAGTAGGGGTTTAATTGTCTTCTTCCGTAGCCACCAACACCTACCAATGCAAGATCACTTTTATCGCATCCCAGCCTTTCTAAAAGTTCGTTCAAGCAGCTATCCACCCACTCCGTATGCGCTTTTACTATATATCTTACTTTCTTCCTATATAAATTAAGCCCTTCAAGTTCTCTAAATAATCTTTTTTTCTCTTCTAATTTAAAACGCTTAAATTCATCCATTAATTAAAGGGCGTCTTTTCCTCTTTCTGAAGTCCTAATTCTAATCACATCTTCTATAGGAACAACAAATATTTTTCCGTCGCCGATTTTACCGGTGCGTGCGGTCTCTATAATCTTCTCAATAACACTTTCAACAAGCTCATCCTCAACCACTACCTCTACTTTAACTTTAGGCAGAAAATCAACAACGTACTCTGCGCCTCTGTAAATCTCCGTATGACCCTTTTGTCTTCCGTATCCCTTAACCTCACTAATCGTCAAACCCTTTATATTCAATTCCATTAAACCTTCTTTTACCGAATCCAGTTTAAAAGGCTTAATAATAGCTTCAATCTTTTTCACTTATTATACCTCCTCATACAATTTTATTATCAGTTCCACTTCCCCTGTGCTCATATTAAGTGCTTTTGCTATTTCTTCTTTAGACTTACCCTCATTTTTTAGTCTTAATATCCTGCTTTTCAAATCTTCCTCATATGTTTTATTTTTTATAGTCGTCAAAAGTTCAGTCAACAACATATTCTTTCTTCTTATATCATCGAGAATCCCAGCTATTCTATCTTGATGTTCACCAATTCTAATATTAGCCACTTCAATTAATTGCTTCTGCTTCTCGACCAACCTCCTCAAACTATCCACAAGTTTTAGAAGACTTTCTTTCTCTCTTTTCTCGTAATATCTACTCAAAAGTATATACCCAACTATAGCAACATCAAAAACAACCTGTAAAATCAAAATTTCATTAGTAGGCATCTCTATTTACCTTATCCTTTGCCATTTTCCTTTCAACATATATCATATAATGAATTATCAACTCCCTATTTTCTGCTGTTATATCTTCAATATCAAGTCCGATGCACCAAAGTCCATCAAATTCATCTACCCTCACAACCTTGCTTAAAATCTTAATGGAGTGATGGAGCGCTATAGGCAAAAACATTTTTAAATAAACATAATCACCAATTTTAAGACTTCTATCCGTCTCAATAGACAAACCTACCTGAGAAACATCGCACGTAAACGCTTTTACAAAACCATTTAACTCATCATCATTACCACCATTCCTTAAAAGGTCAATAATATAATTAAGCTTAGCATCCATTTGCTTCATCATAACTACAAAGGCTTTATTTAAATCCCCAAAACTCGAATCCAACCTTTTTAATGAAGTAAAAAAGGTGAAAGAATCATCTGGTTCCACAGTATGGTAAATCTCATCTTTTATCCTGCTAATTTTATCTTTATCTACGACTTTATAGTAGGTAACAACCCTGTTCTTAATCCTTCGGACTTCTCTTTGATTATCCATAGTATTTCCCAATTAAAAAAGTAATTAACAGTACAATGCTAATATAACTGTTCATATTAAAAAAGGCAAGGTTAATCTTTTTTGGGTCATTAGGATCAACCAATCTATGCTCAATGATGAGCAAGATAGCTACAACTATAGTGCCAATATAGGCAATAGCGGAAAGACCAAATAAATACATACTAAAAACCAACAATATAAATGCAATCGCATGAAATAATTTTGCCAAAAATAAAGCTCCTTTAATGCCAAAGCTCACGGGAATAGAGTGCAAACCCGCATTTTTGTCAAATTCCCTATCTTGCAGAGCATACAGTATATCAAATCCCGCAATCCAAAAGGATACAAAGCCAGCTAAAAGCCAGATGGGTAAAGATAGTTTATTTGCAGCTGCAACATATCCACCTAAAGGCGCTATTGCATCTGTAAAGCCTAAATATAAGTGGCATAGAGATGTAAATCGTTTTGTGTATGAGTAAGTTAATACAAAAAATAACGCCACAGGTGAAAGCTTAAACGCAAGATCATTTATAAAATATGTCGTCGCCTCAAATATAATTATTGATAAAAGTGTAAAAACATAGGCTTCTTTAAGCTTTATTTTACCTGCCGGCAACTCTCTATCTTTCGTCCTTTCATTCATTGCATCGTATTTTAAATCAATAATCCTGTTTAATGCCATTGCAGCAGAGCGCGCAGAAGCCATAGCGATAGTCACAAGTATAAAAACCTTAACAGAAAATCCATGTTTAAAACCCATAAACATACCAATATATGCAAAGGGTAAAGCGAATATAGTGTGTTCAAATTTTATCATATTTAAAAATTTCTTAAACGAAGACATCTCTATCCTTAAAGTATTCGTGGTAATATACGTAACCAGAGACTATAGTTAAAATTAAAGCTGCAAAGAGTACGTAAATACCTGCACTTCTAAAACCTAAGATTAAAAGGCTCAAAGCCAAAAATTGTGAAGTAGTTTTGAGCTTGCCCCAAACATTTGCAGATATAACAATCCTCTCTGTAGCTGCAACAACCCTTAAACCAGTCACAGCAAACTCCCTAAATACTATCACTATAACCATCCAATAAGGAACATTCATGATTTTTATCATTGCTATCAGTATACCTATAACTAAAACCTTATCAGCCAAAGGGTCTAAAATAGCACCCAATTTTGTAACTATTTTGTTTCTTCGAGCAATATAACCATCCAAAATATCACTCAAAACACCAAGGCAAAAAAATACAAAGGCCCAAATATTTAAAGATTCTTCAAGTAAAACAATAATCACGACAAGATCTAAAACCCTAAAAATGGATAGCAAATTTGGTACATGTTTTACCATAAGCTATTCCCTATATTTGTGTATACGTCTCCCCTTTTAACTATTCTCCTATTAGCATTGTCTCTACAGCAAAAAATAGGTAACCTCATTTTCTTTCCATTGTAAACGCTTAAAAATTTTTCAACGTAACGTTGAGTTTCTTTATAAGGAGGAATCCCTTTATACTCATCTACAGCCCTCTCTCCTGCATTGTAAGCTGCAGCAATTAATTTAACATTGTGGTATTTGTTAATCAAATGCCTAAGAAACAAAATTCCGCCTTTTATATTCTCCCTAACATCAAAAGGATTTTTAACACCGTAACTTTTAGCTGTTTTATCCATAAGCTGCATCACTCCTTTAGCACCTGCTTTTGAGATGCTTTTCGGATTATAGTCAGACTCAATTTTGGCTATAGCTTGTGCTATTTTAAAGTCTACGCCGTATCTTTTTGCGAAAGACCTTATCATATTTAAAACCCTTTGTTTTCCTAATCTTGAATACTTAAAGGCATTAAAGAAAAATACATTTCTCGAAATATTTGTAACTACGGGATTTCCATCTTTTAAAACAATATGCAGGTCGGAAGCATAACATGTCATATTCAACAGAACAAAAAGTATTAGGCATCTCTTCATTTTGATTGCTTTAAAAACTCTAAGGACTTCTCATCCTTCGGCTTTAGCTTCAGTATATCTTTAGCAACCTTATTAGCCCTATCATACATATGCTCAGCTTTATAGACCTTAAGTAGATGCTTTAACGACACAACACGTGCATTCTCATCTAAGCGTGAATAATTTTTTATAGCCTTCTTAAGATAAATTTCGGCCTTTTTGTATTCACCCAGCTTATAGTAACCCCAGCCCAGGCTATCGAGGTAGTAGGGATTGTTCTTGTCAAGCTTCAAAGCCCTTTCAACCAATTTCATGCCTCTTTTTGCATCTATGTTCTTGTCAATATAGAGATAACCCAAATAGTTCAAGGCTTCAGCATAGTCTGGATAAAACTTAATAGCCTTATTCAAAAGCCTTATTGCCTTGTTTGTGTCTTTAAGATTGGAGAAATAGATATCCGCCTTGTAAAAACAGATATAAGCCCTCTCCTTGTTATTTTTTGCGATCTTGAAGGCATCGTCAAAAAGAACCAAAGCCCTTTTATACTCCTTGTTCTTTAAGCAAAACTTACTAATGACAAAAAGATACGATTTTACATCGCCAACCTTTGCAAGTTTTTCCCTTAACTCATTGAATTTCCCCAACTTACACAAGCACTCCGCTTCGTTGCTCACAACCTCACTGTAAAAATCCACCTTCGGGTTTACACTTGAAAACTCCTTCAACGCCTCATCGCATTTACCCTTTTCAGACAATGCTATCGCATAGACCAGTTTTAATCTATCGGATTCGCCAAAGAGCTTAGAAAACTTTTGTTTTAGAGAGACTATTTCGTTAAAATCGTTCATGTTCAAAAGCACATACGCCAAACGCTCAAGGTAATCAATCCGATTTGAAGCAAGAAATGCCTTTTTATAGTAGGAAGCAGCATTTTTCAGGTCCTGAGCCATATAGTAATCATTTGCTATAACAAAGTACGTTAAAGCATTCTGGGGCAGTCTCTTGTAAAGAGAAATGGCTTTGTCAAACTCACCCCTCCTTTCATAAAGACCGGCAAGAAATATCAAATATTGATAGTTTTTGGGTGTGAGCTCTACCACCTTCTTAGCATTTTCTAAAGCACAGTTATCTTTCTTAAGCCTCAAACACACCTGGGCCAAAAGGTAATAGCCTGACGGATCGTCTTTGTACCGTTTTACATAGATTTTAAGCTTCTTATAGGCATCTTTGTACCTTCCTGACTTTATGTATAGGGTTATTATCCTTCTAAATGTATTCTCCGTTTCCTGAAAACTCTTCTGTATCTCCTTCATTACGTTAAAAGCATCCTTCTTTTTGCTCTCTATCGTGTAAACATCAAAAAGCTTATAGTAAAACTCCTTGTCGTTGGGATAAACCCTAATAGCCCTCTGCAGAACATACTGTGCCTCACCGTACCTTCCAACATAAACTAAAATATCGGCAAGCTCCTGATAAAAATCATCGCTCTTCACAAATGGAAATACCTTCCACAGGTCATTCGCCGCATCCTTGAAATCACCACTGTACAGTTCCAAATAGCCCTTGACAAAGTGGTAGTCCACAAACTCGCCCTCGTTCTTGGCTTGTGAACTGACACTCAATATAAAAACGAACAAGAAAACAAAAGCAAAACGGCTAAATCTCTTTGGCATACTCCTCTACCACCTTAACAAACTCATCAACCAAATCCTCTTCCTTTACCTTCTTTATCCTCTTACCCTTCTTTATAATCAAGCCAAAATGTCTACCGCCGGCTATAGCCAAATCGGCCTCCTTTGACTCACCAATGGCATTGACCACGCACCCCATCACAGCTACCTTTATGGGCTTTCTTATATGAGACAATCGTTTTTTGAGTTCCTCCACCAAACCTATTAAATCAATTTCAATTCTACCACACGTGGGACAGGAAACAAAGTCAATTGATCGCTTTTTTCTAAGCTCCAAAGCATTGAGCAGTTCATAGCATACATCAATTTCATTCTCTGGCGGCTCACTCAAGGAAATTCTTATGGTATCGCCTATACCTTCCCTTAACAAAATACTCAAAGCCGCAACGGACTTGATTATGCCCTCCTTTGAGCTTCCCGCCTCTGTGACGCCCAAGTGCAAAGGGTAATCAATGAGTTGGGAGATCTTTTCGTTACACTCAATTGTTGTCAAGGGGTCCGAGGACTTAATCGACACCTTCATATTTGTAAATCCTGTATCTTCAATCCTTCTCACCCACCTGTAGGCGCTCTCAACCATTGCATCCGCCGTCGGTCCGTTGTACTTGTCAAGCAAGTCCTTCTCTAAAGAACCACTGTTAACACCAATCCTCAAAGGAATCCTATGCTCGTTTGCAGCCTTTAAAATCTCTCTTATCTTATCAAACGAACCAATATTGCCGGGATTAATCCTCGCACAATCCACGCCGCTTTCTATGGATTGAATTGCAAGCCTAAAGTTAAAGTGGATATCGGCAATTACGGGTATTGGGCTCCGTTTCTTTATTTCCTTCAAAGCCCTTGCCGCTTCCTCATCAACAACGGCACACCTGACAATTTCGCAACCCGCCTCATAGAGTCTGTTGATCTGATCAAGCGTAGCTTTTACATCTCGCGTATCTGTATTTGTCATGGATTGAACAACAATCGGCGCCCCACCGCCAATTTTTACACCGCCAACATCTATCTGTTTCGTTATTTTTCGCTTCATCAGGCTCATTTCACATGCTCTATCTTCTTTTCAACGTACTTTGTTACACCGTACCGCCTGAAATCGTTGAAGAATGCAAATATCATCAAAGCCAATAGGATGGCAATGCCGATCTTCTGGAAGTTCTCTTGGGTTTTTTTGCTTACAGGTTTACCTTTAATCGCTTCAATTGTGTAAAATAGCAAATGACCACCATCCAAAACGGGTATAGGTAGCAAGTTTAAAAGCCCTAGATTTATACTTATTATAGATATGAAAATTAAAAACGCTCCGAGTCCTGCTTTGGCCGCCTTTCCTGCCACATCGACAATCATTATAGGTCCACCTATGCTACTTGAAGGAATTGCCCTCTCTATCAATCTTACAATGCCAACAATCGTAACCTTCGTTATGTAAATCGATTTCTCGATGCCCAATTCTACGCTTTTCGCAAAACCATACCTCACAACTATCTCATCACCGCTGGGCAAAACCCCAAGCAGACCCACATAGCGCTTGTAACCCAACATATCCGTGATTGTTTTGCCTTGGGGAATGACCTTTAAAGTCAAGATTTTACCATTTCTATTTACCCTTATGACAATAGGCTTGTTAGGATGGGATTTTATGATTTTTGACATACTTCTCCATGTATTTATTTCATAGTTGTTAATTGCAATAATAGTATCTCCTCTTTGCAAGCCTATTCTTTGGGCCTCAGAATTTGGTAAAACTTTACCAATTTTTGGTGCAAGCGCATTCACACCAATATGATATGCAATTATCATGAAAATCACGGCAGAAACGATGTTAAACATGGGACCGGCCAAAACGATCAAGAAACGTTTCCATAAAGGCTGAGCATAAAACGCGTCCGATTCATCTTCAAGACTTTCCTCTTCACTCTCACCCTTGAGTTTCACGTATCCACCAAGCAGAATAAGCGATAGAGCATACTCTGTTTTTTTCGGCTTAATTTTAAAAAGAACCGGGCCAAAGCCAATAGAAAAACGCTCTACGCCAACGCCCAGTATCTTTGCAACAATAAAGTGTCCAAATTCATGTATGATAACCATCAGGATTAAGCCCAATATTCCATAAAGCCAGGTCACCTTTAACCCCCAATCTTGCTTATAAGTTTCAAAACACCCGCCCTTACCCTTTC
Source organism: Desulfurellales bacterium (assembly GCA_027008245.1). GTDB lineage: Bacteria > Campylobacterota_A > Desulfurellia > Desulfurellales > Hippeaceae > Hippea. The sequence continues at coordinate 9,630 of JALTCA010000030.1, read as the reverse complement.
TATCTCTCTCTCAACGTCAAGTATATCACCAGGCATCTCACTTTCAAATCTTTCTATCGACTCCTCCAAAACCCGAAAGATGTCCTTGAAATTAACTCTACCTTCAAGAAAGGCATTAACGGCAAGCTCATCCGCCACGTTCAACACAAGCCCCAGATTTTTTTTCTCACTTTTTAAAGCTTCATAGGCAAAAGTCAAGGTAGGAAATCTATCAAAATCGGGCCTTTCAAAACTCAAACTGCCAACGGATGCAAGGTCCAACTTAAACGGCAAGTTCACCCTATTGGGCTTAAACAAAGCGTAGGATATGGGTATCCTCATATCGTGATTGGCAATCTGGGCAATAATCGAACCGTCAACAAACTCAACGGCGGAATGTACAATACTCTCCTTGTGAACCACAACCTCTATTTTCTCATGTGGAACGCCGAAAAGCCAATGCGCCTCAATAATCTCAAAACCCTTGTTCATCATTGTTGCAGAATCTATTGTAATCTTCTTACCCATATCCCAAGTGGGGTGAGACAGGGCTTCATCGACGGTTATATTGTCAAAATCACCTCTATCGAAAAATGGACCACCGGATGCAGTGAGTATCAGCTTTTTGACATCCTCTTTTCTTCTACCCTCAAGACACTGATAAATGGCCGAATGCTCAGAATCTATAGGCACTATCTCAACACCTCTCACCTTTGCCAAATCGGTAATGATCTTACCCGCTATAACGAGGCTCTCCTTGTTTGCCAAAGCCAATCTTTTTTTAGAAAGGATTGTGTAATACGTTGGCAAAAGACCCGCTGTGCCCACAAGTGCATTAACTACAAAGTCCACATCATCCCTTTGAACCATCTCAATGAGGCCATTTTTGCCTTCCAAAACCTCTAAATATGGAAACCTCTGTTTAACTTCTCTTGATAACCCTTCCTCAGCTATACAAACAAACCTAGGTTTAAACTCGTTTATTTGCTCAATCAAAATGTCAGTATTTTTAAAACAACTTAGACCAACAACATCAAATGTTTTTGTTTTTCTTACTATATCAAGAGTGTTTTTTCCTATGGAACCCGTGGAACCTAAAATAACCAGTCTTTGCACAACAACACCAAATAAGAGAAAAATACGGCAAATGCAAAACTATCTAAACGATCCAGGATGCCCCCATGCCCAGGAATTAAATTAGACGAATCCTTCTTACCAAAAAAGCGTTTTGGTACAGACTCTGCTAAATCTCCCAAAATCCCAAAAACATTAGATATAAAGGCAACTAAAAACACATCCAAGAATTCAAGCTTTAATAATATTCCAAAGATAACGCCAATAAGTGTTCCACCAATTATGCCACATATAGCCCCTTCTACAGTCTTCTTTGGGCTAATCACAGGCGCAAGTTTGATTTTCCCAAAACCTTTACCGCAAAAGTATGCAAACGTATCGCCAGACCAAAGGGACACGAAAAGGGTTAGCAGAAAAAATCTACCGTTTTTCAATTCCATCAAAAAGATAGCAAATGTATATAGTAAAATGTAAAATATACCTGAAAAGTAGTATTGAAGCCTCAAAAAGCTTTTATTTTCAATTGAATAAAAACTCACAATCATATGCATTGCTAAGCATAAAAATATAGCAATTAAAAACAAGGATTTGTAAAACATAAAAATAAAAGCAGCAATGAAATAGCAAGACAAATAAATAGCTTTTTTAGAGTTAAATCTTTCTAAGTCTAACCCTAACCACTCAGAATATCCCAGCCCTCCCACAAGTAATACAGCTAATTTTGCATAGAGCATATCTACCCGAACAACTATATATACAACCAATGGAACTAAAATTAAAGCAGATAAAACCCTCTTTTTCACAACCCGCCAAATCTTCTTTTACGTCTTTTAAACTCATCAATTGCAAGTGCGAGATCGTCCTCTGTGAACTCCGGCCAGTACTTATCAAAGAACACAAACTCCGCATACGACAATTGCCAGAGCAAAAAGTTACTAATCCTCTTTTCGCCCCCGGTTCTAATCAACAGATCGACATCGGGCATGCCGCATGTATATAGATACTTTTCAAAAATCTTTTCATCAATATTATCTATATTTACAGATTTATTCTTAGCATCTTCGCACATTTTCTTAGCTGCTTGCACTATTTCATGCTTACCACCATAATTCAAGGCAAGATTTAATCTCATACCAGCGTTGTTTTCTGTCTTCTTCATCAAATCACTAATTACTTCAACAATCTTACTATCAAAAGCGGAGATATCACCTATAACACCAAATCTGATTTCATTTTCCCTAAATAGTATTTCCTTCTTCCTGAGCTGGGTTTTCAAAAGCGCCATTAGAAACCTAACTTCGCTTTTTGGTCTTTTCCAATTCTCCGTTGAAAAAGTATATAAAGTTAGATATTCTATCCCTTTTTTTGCAGCTGCTTTAGCAATCTTATCGACAACCAACGAACCTATATAATGTCCATATGTTCTCTTTTTTCCTAAGGATGTGGCCCATCTACCGTTGCCATCCATAATAATGGCAACGTGTTTTGGAAAATTTTCTTGCATCAAATGCTGAGTATCTCTTTCTCTTTATCTGAAAACATATCATCTATTTTCTTAGAGTACTTTTCTACAAGTTTCTGAATCTCCTTTTCAGATTTCTTAGATTCATCTTCCGATATTATTTTTTCTTTTTCCATATCTTTGATAATTTTCAAAGCCTTCTTGCGAGCATTTCTTATAGCAACTCTATATGACTCTGTTTCTTGTTTCATCAATTTAACAACTTTTTTTCTATCCTCTTCCGTCATCGGCGGTATGATAATCTTTATCACTTTTCCATCATTCTGAGGTGTAAAACCCATATTCTCTTTCAATATTGTCTTTTCTATATCTTTAATAACAGAATTGTCCCATGGTTGAATAACAATCGTTGTAGCATCGGGTGTTGAGATTGATGCAAGTTGCTTAAGTTGCATCTGTTGACCATACGCTTCAACCTTCAAATTTTCAAATATAGATGTATGTGCTCTACCAGTTTTTACAGTAGATAGGTACTTTTTATATGAGCTAATGGTCCTTTTCATCTCATCTTCTGTCGTTTTCAAAATATCTCCAGATCCCTCTACACCCATAGCAACCTCCTTAGTTACTTAACCAAAGTTCCTATATTTTCACCCAACACGATACGTCTTAAAGCCCCATATTCTTTAATAGAAAATACTATTATAGGCATGTGGTTTTCCATACACATGGATATAGCTGTCGAGTCCATAACCTTCAAACTTTTATCTAAAACCTCAATATATGTTATTGTTTTTATACGCTTAGCATCTTCGTAAATCATTGGGTCTTTGTCGTAAACCCCGTCCACTTTTGTAGCTTTTAGAATAACATCTGCACCCATTTCCATAGCCCTTAAGGATGCAGCGGTATCAGTTGTAAAATAGGGATTACCCGTTCCAGCCACAAATATAACAACTCTTCCTTTTTCAAGATGCCTCAATGCCCTTCGCCTAATATAGGGTTCTGCAATTTCACGCATCTCAATGGCACTGACCACACGCGTTTGAACACCCTTTTTTTCAAGCGCATCCTGCAGTGCTAATCCGTTTATGACTGTGGCAAGCATACCCATATAATCGGCGCTTGCCCTATCCATACCCATAGCTGCACCTTTAACACCTCTGAAAATATTGCCCCCGCCAATAACAGTACACACGTCAACGCCAAGTTCTTTAACCTCTTTTATCTGCTCGGCTATCTCATTGATCGTCTCTTCACAAATACCATAGGAAAGGGAGCCCATGAGGGCTTCCCCACTCAATTTCAACAGTATCCTCTTAAACACAGGCTTGCTCATTGCTTACTCACCTATCTGGAATCTTGCGAATCTCCTTACAACAATGTTCTCACCCAATTTAGCAATTGTGTTTTGAATCAAATCCTTAACCTTTATGCTGTCGTCCTTTATAAACGGCTGGTCAAGTAAGCACGTCTCCTCGTAGAACTTTTCAATCTTTCCTTCAACGATCTTATCGAGTATATTCTCAGGCTTACCCTGTTGTCTTAACTGTTCCTTCATGATATTTTTCTCTTTTTCTAAAGTTTCTCCAGGAACCTCTTCTCTTGAAACATACTGAGGGTTTGCCGCGGCTATATGCATCGCTATGTCTTTACACAAATTACTAAAATCGTCTGTATTGGAAACAAAATCAGTCTCACAGTTTATTTCAACCAAAACTCCTATCTTTCCACCCGCATGTATGTAGCTTGTAATTTTACCCTCTTTGGCCTCTCTACCGGCTTTTTTAGCAGCAGATGCAAGACCCATCTCCCTGAGTTTGTCTATTGCCTTTTCAATATCACCGTCTGTTTCCTGAAGCGCTTTCTTGCAGGCCATCATGCCTGCGCCTGTCCTTTCTCTTAACTCCTTTACCATCTGAGCAGTTATATTAGCCATGATTATTCTTCCTCCTCTTCTTCTGCCTCTATTTTTTCAGCTCTCCCCTCTTCAAAGGCCTCTTCTTCTTGTTTAAGTTCGAGTTCCTTCTCATACCTTGCACGACCATTATTTATCGCTTCTGCAAATTTTGATGCAACAAGCTTAATAGACCTAATTGCATCGTCGTTGCCGGGTATTATGTAATCAATGGGATCTGGATCACAGTTTGTATCAACAAGAGCAATAATGGGAATACCTAATTTATTAGCCTCTTTTACAGCTAGCTCCTCTCTTTTAACATCGATTATGATTAAAGCATCCGGCAATGTTTTCATATCCCTTATGCCCTCTAAATACCTCTGTAGTTTTTCCTTTCTCTTTCTGAGAATTTTTTGCTCTTTTTTAGTATAGGCTGCAATCTCCCCTGTTTCTTCCATCTCCTCAAGGTATTCCAACTTTGCAATACTTTTCTGAATCGTAGAAAAGTTAGTTAACAGTCCGCCTAACCATTTCTCATTAACATAGGGCATATTACACGATTGTGCAGCCTCTTTAATCTCCTCTTTACCCTGCTTCTTCGTACAAACAAATAAAACAGTTTTCCCCTGGGCTGCAAGTTCCTCTAAAAATTCATACGCCTTGTCGAAATAAACAATAGTCTTCTGCAAATCTATGATGTGAATGTCTTTACGAGCCGCAAATATATACGGCTTCATCTTAGGGTTCCATCGCTTTGTCTGATGACCAAAATGAACCCCTGCCTCAAGCAGCTCCTTCATCGTAACATACGACATAAATTCAACCTCCAAAAAAAAGGATTTTTCACCACCATTCCCCCAACCCCTTAAAATAAGGAGATCCTTTTTAAAGGGAATGTGCGTGGTCACTGAAATTTATATACAAAACAAAAAACTTTTACAAGTCATTTAACCCTAAACATACGTGCAAAAGGAAAATTATTATAAACTTCCTCAAATTTATTCTCATCTATATCGCCCAAAATAAACATCCTATTGAAGTTACTGCTAAACACCTTATCATCACAAACAAGCACAAAGTCCACATCTAACTGGTTAGAGTTCGGCTTCTTTGTTAGACACAATTCAACATTAACTCCATTTGGATGAAAACTTACATTCTTTTTAATATGACCGTTAACTATCCACAAAAACCTCTTTATTGGAAGTTTTCTATTTATATACCCATGCTCAACATCCACTAGACCCTTATCGCAATAGAACGTGCCATTTTTAAACCCACTACAATAATACATAGCATAACCATCTGGGCGAGACTTTTCACTTTTAAAATTCCAACTGCCTAAATAACTTATGGCATAGTATTTACCTATCATATCCTCTGTGAACAAAATGTAATTATTTTTAACATTTATCGGTTTAGAATAGTTAAATGCCTTTTGAACTGCTACTCCTGCGGATATGTTGTCTTTCTCTATGGCATCCATAATGGGCTTAACTCCGTATCTATCCATAAACGAGATAACGTGATATAGAAGTGTCTCATTGTCGCTAATTAAGGCTTTTGCCACAAGATATGTCCTTGCACCACCGTGTACACCACCATCGTGATATGTGGCATAACCGTCTATGTCCTCTATCGCATAACCATAGTCCCACCAAGAAAAAATAGCAGCTTTTTTAACCTTCTTTTTAACCTGCAAAAAGGAACTTACAATTGGCGCTTGTATAGATGGGGCTGGCACAAATTTATAGGCAGTCATGTGAAGCAAAACAAGTATCAATACAACAGTTACGGAAAACGACATAATATTTAAGTGAATTGCCTTCAAGTTCTTAAAATTTAACTTGCGAAAGATCACATCAAACACAAATCCTAAGCCAGCACCAACGAATGGAGCCAAAAACATAACCGTTCTATTTGAGCTCTTAAAAGATAAAAAACCGAGCAACACAATAGGCAAAATAGGTATAACCCTTAATTTAAGCATAAAAAACATAGCTAGAGATAAAATCAAACCTATTCCATCCACTACTCTGTTTGACAATACATAAACAATGACCTTAGACGGACTAATATGTTCTGTTTCCGTTATTGTTTTCATAATATTTGGAAAATCACCTGTGGAAATAGTCTTAACCTCTCCATATTTTCCGAAGAAACCCACAACACCGTTAAAGCCGCTTATCACCCACAGTGGATTTGCAAATATGATAAAAAGCAGCGTGACAATAACTATTTGCTTGGGTTCAACCTTGCGTATCAAGAGCATAACAACAAAAAGGGCAAGGTAGACTACATCAATTCCATAGTGGGCATACCACCAACCAAAAAGCAAGAAATTTAAGCCCAAAAGGGCAGAATAGATAAGTCTATTTCTGTTACTTTTTGTCTCAGAGGCAAGTAATATAAGCAACGAACCAGAAAACAAGAAAAACAACTGCAAAAGGTCGGTGTCAACACGCCCCATTGCCGTCCTTATGGCATACATCCAAGAAAAAGCGCTCACAAAAGCACCCGTTAAACCGGCAATGGGCATGTCAGCCAGCCAAAAATAGCAGGCCATAGGCAAAATAAAAAGACCTGCAAGGACAGAAACCAAGATTAGACCACTCATATAAATCGATTTTCCAGATATCGAGGAAAACCAGCTAATCATAGAGCTCAGCAGAGGAGCCGGATGGGGCTTACTTGTTGTAGTCGGATACGCCCTTAAGGTGTCATTATCCGTTTTATAATAGGTGCCGTTTCTGTCTTCCTTTGCATACCTCAACCAAAAGTAGGCATCAAGCGTCGTCATGGCAGGGTAGTTGTCAACAAAGTATACCCTTGGATGTGCCTTCCATACCTGAAACTGATGGTATCTATAATAAAACGACGCCAGATAAAGCAAAACAGCCAAGACCAATACAGTGGGTAAGCCCATATAAACTGCTTTTTTCATTTTACCACCCACTTCTTCTCAACCAAGACAACGCCTTTATACAGTATTCTTCCGATAAACTCATCACCGACACTAAATCCACCGACACCCTTAGGAGTACCCGTCATCAATAGGTCATAGTCATAGAAACTAAAGTATTTGCGTGCCTCTTTAAATATTTCCAAAGGTTTGTGTATCATAAGCGACACATCGCCCTTTTGCCTCAGTCCACCATTGATGTAAAGCTCAATACCCAACTCATCCATACTGCCATCAAAACTAACAAACTCACTGAAAACTGCCGCACCATCAAACGCCTTTGCTTTCTCCCACGGCAGACCCTTCTCCTTCAACCTGCTCTGCACACCCCTCAAAGTCAGATCCAAGCCAAAGCCCACACCAACCATCCTGCCACTTTTAACAATAAACGTAATCTCTCCTTCATAGTGACATTGGCCAAAATTTGGCAGCATCAAATCCTTGCTTATGGCGCTATTTGGTTTTATAAACAAAACTATTTCTCCTGGAGGTTTGTTGTTTAGCTCCTCAATGTGCTCCACGTAATTTCTCGCTATACACACAACCTTTGAAGGATAGACCTCAATGCCGTCAAAGACAACGTGATTCATAACCCACCTCACTCAAGTTCAATTACATTACCAACATTGTTAAAAAACACCTTTTCACCAAATTCACAGTAAAGTCTTGCAGTCATCTTTATACCCGTGCAATGGGACGGACCCATCATCTTTAGGTTCATGCCTTTAAGCGCCTTAATCGTCTCTTCCCTCTGTTTTTCGGATGCCGGACCCAAGTGCGTTCCACCAGCGAAACCTACAACCTTTTTTCCAAATTTCTTTTCAACATCCAAAATAATGTTTATTATACCCCTATGAGCGCAGCCAAATAAAACAAACAATCCATCCTTCGTATCCAAAACAACACTCATATCATCCTCAACGTTGTCTTTTACAAGCTCTATACCTTTCTCGTACACAAAGTTCCTGTCCACCTCTTCAAAATCCGTTGTCATATTCTCAAATCCAGTCGTATAAACACCTTTTATCACTTCCACAGGTTCTTCGCTCAAAACAAACCTAACACCCTTGCTTTCAAAAAACTCACGCTCTTCAATGCCAATATATCTCAAATTTCCATCATCAGACAGCTTCGAATAGCGCTTCCTGAATATCTCTGAATGGGCATAAACTTTAGGTTTCGTATAATCCAAAACGTACTTCAAACCACCAACGTGGTCGTAATGACCATGAGAAAGTATAACCTTCTCAATACGCGTTAGATCAATGCCCATGAGTTTGGCATTATGAACGATGGCATCGGTTTGACCCGTATCAAACAAAATAAACTCACCATCCCTTTCAATAAGCATAGAAAGACCGTGTTCTGCTCTTTGTTTTGCCTTAACGGCCGTATTCTCAACCAAAACAGTTACCTTAATCATCTTGCAACTTCAATGCCTCTCTTAAATCAAGCGTTTTTTCATAAATAGCTTTTCCAATAATTACACCATTAACACCATAATTTGACAACTTTTTTACGGATATAACATCATCCAAATCCCTTATACCTCCAGAGACAATTATGTTCATATCAGTCTTCATGGCAATGTTTTTGTAAAAATCTGCATCTACGCCTGCTAATGTCCCATCACGAGAAATATCCGTAACAATAGCTTCTTTTATACCCATATCCTTCATTCTAAGCAAAAATTGGATATGTTCTAATTGCGAATCCTCCTGCCACCCGGATACTTTAACGAAGCCGTTTTCAACATCAACACCCACTATTACCAAATCTCTAAACTTTCCAACCACCCTTACGAACTCTTCCTCGTTCTTTATCGGCATTGTTCCTATTATAACCCTATCAACGCCACAATCCAAAACTTCCTCAACATCAGAAAATGTTCTCATGCCACCACCAACTTCTATCATGGAATTACTTGCACTTGCCATTTCCCTTATAAGCTTCCTATTATTCTTCTCACCCCCACTGAAAGCCGCATCCAAATCTACAACATGAAGTCGCCTCACACCCAACGAATTAAACCAATCTATGAGCTCAAGGGGATTCTCGCTGTAAACCGTTACATTATCTTTCCTTCCCTTTATTAACCGAACGGCTTTGCCGTCCATCAAATCAATGGCAGGTATAACAATCATAACTTTCCCTCGCAAATCTTACAGAAATTCTCTAAAACCTTAAGTCCAACGTGCTGGCTTTTCTCCGGGTGAAATTGAACGCCCCAAACGTTGCCTTTGTTTACGGCAG
>JALTCA010000029.1:0-2879 GCA_027008245.1 Desulfurellales bacterium | reverse complement strand
GGCATAGTTATACCCTTTGGGGGCATCAAGTGAAAAACACTAAACAGATTCATCAAAGCTTCTAAAGAAAGCATAAAACCAACACCGAAACTAAAAGCCTTTCCAAAACTATCCTTACAATGCCTTGAGAGTGTAAAAATGGAGTACAAAACAGAAACCATGAGAACAATTACCAACAGCACCCCAAAAAAACCAAAATCTTCACCAATCCCCGCCATTATAAAATCGTTGTATGAATCAGGTACAAACAAGCTTTTATAAATGCCCTTCGCAGGCCCTGCACCAAATAGTCCTCCACTGCCTAAAGCTACAAGTGCATGTTCAACTTGATAGTTGACTTTATCCGTAACAAAAAAATTAATAACCCTTTGAAGCTTTTCTGGATAGGCATAAATTATCAACGCAGAGACTAAAACAATGGGAAAAACAAGAAGTAAGATGTGTTTAAGTTTATAACCAAAAACGTAAATTGTCCCTAAAAACGTCAAACCAACAAGGATAGCTGTGCCAACGTCGGGCTCCAAAGCAATTAGCATAAAAATCACACCAGAGACCAAAGCTATAGGCATAATTCCCCGTGCCATATCCGTTCTGTAATTGTGCTTACGTGAGATAAAGTCAGCCATATAAATCAAAATAGCGAGCTTAGCAAATCCAGAAGGTTCAAACATAAGCCCACCAATTTTTAGCCACCTTACCGCACCTCTTACGTTAACACCATCCACATGAAGAAGAACAAGCAAAAAGATTGAGACAACAACAAAATATATGGAAAACTTCTTTAAAATCCTATAGTCAAAACGGGAAAATATTAAAGCCGACAACAAAGAAAGCAATACAAAAACAACTTCCCTTTTTAAAAAGAAATTCGGGTTCCCAAATTTCCTATATGCAAAATAATAAGAAGATGACCACACCTCAACGATGCCAATACCCAATAGAAAAAAAAATGGTATAAGTATAAATGAGGGCTTAAACGAGTGGCGCTGCGTCATACTCTTCTTTGAATTTAAGAACCTCCTTTTTAAAATCCTCCCCTCGCTCCTCAAAATTCTTGTATGGCTCACAACTTGAACCACCAGGGCTAAATAGAACCACATCGCCTTTATACGCAACTTCAAAAGCTCCCCTTACAACACCCCATATATTTATGGCGGGCAATGGCATTGGGTTAAACTCACTTATCTCTTGAAGAACCTGTTTCCTATCTTCACCGTACACCACAATAGCCCTAACGTACTCCTCTAAAAGCGGCAAGAGCCTTGCATATGATTCGCCCTTATGCTTTCCACCGAGAATCAAAACGATGTTTTTCTTTTTTTCAAACGATTTTAAGGCATTCTCCACAGCATCCAAGTTTGTAGCTTTAGAGTCGTTGTAAAACTTCACACCGTCAATCTCTGTAACATACTCAATTCTATGCTCTAAATTGCTCATTTCACCCACCACCTCCTTAATTGTTTTCTCTTGAACACCTAAAACAGAACAAATCAGTGCAGCAAATCCAATATTTTCCCAATTACCCAGTCCAAACAACCGCGTTTTGTCTATTATAAACTGTTTTTTAAAGTTTACAACCACACTGTTAATATCTACATACGTATCGGCATTCTCATCCTTTTTCGAAATAACGAGGAGTCTGGACTTACCGTCAAAGATGTAGCTACCATCATCGTTCTTCAAAAAGTAATCACATTCACCCTGATTTCTAAAGATCTTCCTCTTTGCATTTACATAGTTTTCCATACTCCCATGCCAATACAAATGGTCAAAGTCAATGTTCAAAATCGCCGCAACATGGGGCTTAAAATCCTTCGTAAACTCAAGCTGAAAGCTACTTGCCTCAACGACAAAGAAATCCACATCCTCATCCACAACATCGCTAAATGCCACACCATAGTTTCCACAGGCCAAAGCCTTAAAACCGTAGGCATTCAAAATGCTCTCGATCAATTTAACCGTTGTCGTCTTTCCATTCGTCCCCGTTATTGCAATTATAGGCTTCTCTGCAAACCTGCTTGCAAGTTCAAGCTCGCTTATAACCTCTATATTCTTCTTTAAGGCCGACTGAATAAACCTATGTGACGGCTTTATACCGGGACTTGTGACGACAAAATCATAGACCCTATCAAAAAAGACTTCGGCCTTCTTACCAAAAAAGAAACCATCTTTATCTGTCTCTGCAACCTTATCGTCAAAAACCTCTACATTGTATCCTTTATTCTTAAGCAACCCATAGGCTGCCTGTCCGCTTTTTCCAAAACCCAAAACGGCAACCGACATTTCTACCTCAATTTTAAAGCTGTTAAAGATAGCAGAGCCAAAACAAGCGAAATGATCCAAAATCTAACAATGACCTTCGACTCAGGCCACCCCTTCAATTCAAAATGGTGATGAATGGGCGCCATTCTAAAGACACGCTCCCCCCTTGTTTTGTAGCTTGTAACCTGAATGATGACAGAGAGCGTCTCCATAACGAAGATACCGCCTGCAATTGCAAGCACAATCTCTTCCTTTATCGCAACCGCCACAATGCCAAGCATAGCACCAATTGCCAAAGAACCCGTATCGCCCATGAAGATCTCGGCTGGATAACAGTTGTACCACAAAAAGCCAAGCAAAGAGCCGGCCAAAGCAGAAAGCAACACACTCAATTCGCCGACGCCTGCTATGTATGGAAGGTGCAAATAGTGCGAGAAAATGACATTTCCAGAAATGTAAGAAAACACAATCAAAGGCATTATCGTAGTAAGCGAAGGACCCGTTGCAAGACCATCCAGACCGTCTGTCAAGTTAACGGCATTGGACGTTCCAACAATAACAAAAACGGCAAAAGCGATGTAAAACAAACCCAGGTTTAAAACACCGTTTTTTACAAA
>JALTCA010000028.1:0-9806 GCA_027008245.1 Desulfurellales bacterium | reverse complement strand
ACTTGCTTTTCTAAAACTTCGTATACCAAATCTATGGAAGAGTATAAGTCTTTAGATGATTCTGATGCTTTTATTATTTCCCCATCAACATAGAGTTTAACATCTGCTATATGTCTGAATTTTTCTATTTTAAGTATTACGTCTGCCGTAATATTTGCGTCTATTTTTTTGTCTAATTTACCAATTTTTTTCTCTACGTAATTTTTGATGGAATCTGTAAGTTCGGCATTCTTTGCACTAATAGTTATTTTCATAAAAACCTCCTAAATTTAGTTATGGTGGTGTTCATGGTCGCACACCTCTTTATATGTTACGTCTAACCTGTTTTCTATAAAATCTTCGACCAATTTTCTTGCTTTGTCTGGTACTACATTTGTAATCACCTTAATTCCAAGATTCTCAAACATTTCAACAGCTTTCGGTCCTATTCCTGCCACGATAACTACATCAGGATTTTTACTTTTTACCCATTGGGGAAAACTCCCCTCGAAGTGTTCTGGGGCTGGCTCTATCTCCAACGATAAAATTTTACCGTTTTCTATCTCGAAAAAGCCAAACTTCTCCGCATGACCAAAATGTTCTGACAATTCATCTCCTATCATAGGAACAACTACTCTAATCATTTGTTTTCCTTTACCTCCCAAAGAACCTTTCTCTCCAATGTTTGTAGTAATTGTTTGTTTTTCTTTCTAAAGAGTATTCTTTTTCAATCTCATCTATTTCCTTGTCGCTAATTGTGTAAAACTTAGCATTTTCTATATCAAAATCTTTTTTTGTTAAAATCATGTAGGCTGTGTTTATATCTTTAAACAAATCTTCTGTATTTTTGTTTATATCTGGATGGTATTTCTTTGCGAGCTTTAAGTAGTTGTTTTTTAATATATAGTCTGGTGTATCCTCTGTCACACCGAGAAGTTTTCTTGCAACTATTTCATATTTTTTTATCCTCGTAAATCTTTCCTGAAAGGAAAAATCATAAATCATACGTACACAATCTCCCGTGGATACTTAGTTAAAGATTCAACACCGTCTTTTTTAACTAGATATGTGTTCTCTATCCCTACAGCACCTTTACCTTTAAAAGCTATTTTTGGTTCGAACGCGAATGTCATTCCTTTTTTTAATTCAAAATCTGCACCTTTTGCTATAAAGGGGTATTCATCCACTTCTAATCCTATGCCATGTCCTATAAAAGACACTTGATTTCCCTTTGCTCCCATGAAGTTATCTTTATACCCCCATTTTTCTGCCATCTTTATGCAATGTTCGTATATCTCCAAGCTCGATGTCCCCTCTTTAGCATTCTCTTCCAAGTAATTCATAACATCGCAGCAGAAATCATAAGCTTTTTCAAACTCTTTATCAAGTTTTCCAGAGACAAAAGTGCGGGTTTCATCTGTTAGATATCCATCATAATTATTAATAAAATCTACTATAACCGGCGCATTTTCTTCAATTTTATAATTGGATGCACCGTCTGGAAAGCTGGGTGATAAGCCGTATCCTGTTGTAGGTTTTAACAGTCCATTTGGGTAGGCGCTGCGGAAACCGCTGTGCACATGACCCATTAACATATCGCTGTTAAAGCCACGCATTCTACACCTTCCAAGATGCCCTCTTTTTCTTGCTCTAAATTCCAATTCTACATTAACTTCAATTTCTTTTTTACCTGCCCTGATGAGTTCTTTGGCATCTTCCATTATGCAATCCAACATTCTTGCAGATTGCGCCATCTTTTCAATCTCGTAAGGGCTTTTTATTGCTCTTATACTGCGTATTAAGTGTGATACATCAACAAAGGTTGAGTTTTTGAATATTTTTTTGAGCCTAAAATACATATCCACAGGCAAAACGTCTGTCTCTATGCCTATCTTTGAGTATTTTATCTCTCTATCTGATAGTATTTGAGGTAATTTACTCATGCCTGATATTTGCAGTAGGTTGTCTTTTTCTATTGGCGTTTCTTCTATTGCCCTTTCAAAGCCCTTTCTTATAGCAAAAACTATCTTTCCCTCATTTGATATAGCTAATACACCCGATGGCATAGTACCACTAAAGTAGAAGATGTCGGTATTCTGCATAATTAGCGCAACATCAATATCACTATTTTTGAGGTTTTCCGTTAGTTTTTCAATTCTCCTTTTTATCTCTTCTTTCATGGAAACCTCCAAGAGCAGTTTTTTAAATTATACATAGAAATGTAGACAATTCAAAAATTATTTGACTGGCGGGTAGTAATAAGTAAATTGTTTATATGGTAAAGAGAGTTTATGTGTGTAGTAATTGTGGAGCTGAGTTTGGAAAGTGGTATGGCAGGTGTCCAAACTGTGGTGAATGGGGTAGCATTAAAGAGCAGCAAGTGGTTTCAAAGAAGTCTAAAATTTCCTACAACCCCATAAAGCCAGTCAAACTTTCAAGTGTAGATTTAATAAAGGACGCTGTAAGTTTTAAAAGTGATTTTTCATCCTTTTTCTCAGAGGAAATTCCTAAAGGTGGAGTTTATTTGATTTCTGGGACACCAGGTATAGGAAAATCAACGTTTCTTTTGCAAGTAGCTAATGAGTTTATCAAAAATAGAGCGAGAGTAGTATATGTTTCCGCCGAGGAATCTTTAGGTCAAATTGCATCGAGAGCTAAGAGGTTAGGTGTAGATAATGTCGAAGCAATTTCCGAAAATAAACTTGACAATATAATAGATTTCTTTGAGCGTGAAAAGTTGGATGTTGTTATAATGGATTCTATCCATACGATTTTTAGCGATGAAATAGATTATGTGATAGGAGGGGTTCAGCAGGTTAAGTATTGCGCTGAAAAGCTTATCGATATTGCCAAATCTAAAGGCATAATTTTGTTTTTAGTTGCGCATATCACAAAGTCGGGGTCAATAGCAGGTCCTAAGACACTTGAACATATGGTAGACGCTGTGCTCTTAATGGAAGGTGACAAGAATAGCAATTTGAGAATTTTAAAGTTTATAAAGAACAGATTTGGCCCTACGGATAATGCCCTTATTTTGGAAATGACAGAAGGTGGGCTAAAGAAAGTGGAAGACCCTACGCTAAAGTTTTTAGAGAAAAGAGAATTCACTGATGGCATTTGTTATGGGGCTACGGTTGAAGGTGATTACCCAATAATTTTGGAAGTACAAGCCCTTTGCGTTCAAACCCCGCTTGCGATACCAAGAAGGGTAAGTGTAGGTTTTGATGTAAACAGACTTAACATGTTACTTGCTGTATTGGAGAAAAAAATAGGTTTACCTTTCTTTAAATATGACGTTTACATAAACATCACAGGAGGTGTTAAGGCAAGTTCTACGTCAATAGATGCAGCTGTTGTAGCGTCTATAATATCTTCTTTAAAAAAGAGTGTATTAAAGGATAATACCGTGGCGTTTTCTGAAGTTGATTTGACGGGAAGATTGAGGCTTTTTGGTAGAGAAAAGAAAATTATAGATAAGCTAAAAGATTTGGGCTTTAACTTAATTATTGCTTCTAATGTTAAAGATGTTAAACGTCTTTACGAGATTATCTAATGTTTGATAGGATAGAGATATGAATGGGCATTTTTTTATTGCAGGTCCGTGCGTTATAGAATCAGAAGATGTTGTTTTAAAAACGGCTGAATTTTTAAAGAGAGTTAGCGATGAGCATGGCGTTAAGATAATTTTTAAATCTTCTTTCGATAAAGCTAACCGCACTTCTATAACATCGTTTAGAGGACCTGGTTTAAATAAAGGTCTGAAAATTTTAAATGAAGTAAAAGAACAATTTGGAATGGCAATAACAACGGATATTCATTTGCCTGACCAAGCAGAAGCTGTGGCCAATGTTGTGGATATTATTCAAATTCCAGCTTTTTTATGCAGACAAACCGACCTTGTTGTGGAAGCAGCAAAAACTGGGAAGGTTGTGAACATTAAAAAAGGGCAGTTTATGGCACCGTGGGATATGAAGTACATTGTTGAAAAAGCAAAAGCGTCAGGAAACGAGAACATTTGGCTAACAGAAAGGGGATCAGTGTTTGGATATAACAACTTAGTTGTTGATTTTAGGTCTTTAAGAATAATGAAAAACTTCTCTAAGGCTGTTGTGTACGATGTTACGCATTCTATGCAGATACCTTCGTCTGGCGGTAAAAGTGGAGGAACTAAACAGTACGCTAAATGGTTAGCTTTTGCTGCTGCGAGCGTGGGTGTTGACGGGCTGTTTTTAGAGGTCCACCCTAAGCCAAAAGAGGCTAAATCTGATGCTGCTGTTATGCTGTCATTAGAGGAGTTTAAAAATATACTTCCTGTTATTTTAGAGCACTGGGAAGTTGTAGATAGATATGAAAAAGCTCCATAGATATGTAACGAAAAACTTTATTTTGACTTTTTTTGTTGTCCTTTTATTTACAGTATTTTTGTTTGCCCTTTCTGACTTTTTCTCGAGATTAGGTACTATACTTAAGTCATCGGTTTCTTTAAAATATATAATCGAGTACTATGCTTTCTATACACCGTTTGTAATATATTTCAGCTTGCCATTTATTTATGCTTTATCAAGTGTAATTAGTTTGGGCTATCTATCATTTAGAAACGAAATCATAGTTATGCGTTCAAGCGGTCTAAGCATATTTAGAATATCGATGCCAATCTTGGTTCTCTCTGTTTTTGTTGCTGTTATAATGTTTTTTGGTAAAGAGGATTTTGTGAATTATGGATTGGACAAGGCTGCATTTATTAAGAGCCATTATTTTGAGAAAGAGGAATTGAATTCTACGTGGCTGAATGTTGGTAATGTTTTTCTTAAAGCTAAAAACATAGATGAGAAAAAAAAGGAGTTATTTGGTGTAACTGCATTTTATATAGACAATAATTTTTCAAATATAAAAAGAGTTTTGGTGTGTTCTAAAGCTGTTTTTGAGAATAAAAAACTAATATTTTACAATGGTTATTGGAAAGACTTTCCTTTTAAGGACAAGCATCTATTTTCTAAGCTTAGTATGTTTAATAAAAGGCCATTCGTATCTTTGGTTTCTGAATCCAAATTGAAGGAGCCTTATTTGAAGGACGTTATTAAAATGTTAAAAAAAGGAAAAGACAAAAATTATTATTTATCAATTGCTTTATTTAGGTTTTTGTATCCCCTATCGTGCAGCATACTATCGCTTCTATCATTGGTTTTTATTCTGAGAATAACGCCGAGAAAAAGCGGTTTTATAGGAAATGTGTTTCTTAGTGCGGTAGTATTTTTAGTTTATATTGCGAGTTTTCAGATTATTGTTAGTATGAGTAAGTACTCTATGATTAACCCATTTCTTTCAATACCGATTTTTATGCTTTTCTGGATAGCAGTTTCTTTGTATAATCTTTTAGAACTTGGAGTTTGAGGTGTTTATGGAAGTTGAGCCTAAGTATCTTTATTTGATATCTGATGGAACAGGCGAAACAGCGTCAAAGATTGCAAGGGCTTTCTTAGTGCAGTTTCGTTATCCCAATGTTAAGGAAAGAAAGTTTATAGAAATAAGAGAAAAAGAACAAGTAGACGAAATTGTTGAAAAGGCTAAGTATGAAAAACCTTTAGTTATAAGTACTATTGCTGATAAAGAGCTTAGAGATTATGCTAATAGTAAATTGAAAGAAAACGGTTTAATTGTTTTGGACTTGTTTGGTTACTATATAAAAAAGTTTGAGCAGTTTTTCGGTCAGAAAGCAAGAAATATATCAGGATTGTTGCACAAAATAAGCGACCAATATTTTGAGAAGGTTAAGGCAATAGAATATACAGTTGACCATGATGATAATAGGAGCACAAGACGTTTGGATGAGGCAGACATCATACTTGTAGGTTTATCAAGAACAAGCAAAACGCCACTGAGTATATACCTTGCACAAGAGGGTGGATATAAAGTGGCTAATTTTGCTATAGTTAAAGGGGAAAAACTCCCTGATTTGTTGTTTAAAGTTGATCAAAGTAAGATTGTAGGTTTGACAATAGATCCAATGAGATTGTATGAGATAAGAAAACAGAGAGCTAAGAAGTTGGGTATAGAAAATTCATCCTATGCTTCTTTGAGTAAGATTTATGAGGAAGTTGAATATGCGAACTCCATATTTAAAAGGCACCCTGATTGGTTAATAATTGATGTGACAAATAGGTCTGTAGAGGAATCAGCAAGTGAGATTGTTTCAAAGTTGTTTGGAAAAAAATTATAAGGAGGTTATTTGATGAGCGAAATAGCTACAATTTCTTTGGCAGTGATAGCTATAGTTTATGTAGTTATCGCCATAGGTGTATTGGTAGGTATTGTTGTTTTGATTAAAATGTATTCTAACATCAGAAACAAATTAGAATTTTTGGAAAAACAGATTGAGCCATATCAATCAAGAGTTGACTTTATGGTATATAAGATGCAACAGGTTGTTGAAATAATGGAGCAGCTTGCGAAGGATGCTAAAGAGCTCTCGGAGGATGTGAAGATTACGACAAAAGAGGTTTTGGATAAAACAAAGGATACAACGTTTGAGATAATGGATAAAACAAAGGAATCTGTTGTTGAAGTTAATTCTCTTGTTGTTGGTACGAAGAAAAGAGTTGAAAATCATACGAGTTATGTATTTGATAGGATTAAAGCATTAGAGGAAAAGTTGGATGATGTTTATGCTTTTTTGGCAGGATTATCTAAGGTTGCAAATAAGTTAATAAGAAAGGGGGATTAGGGAATGAGAAAGTTATTTTTTATGCTTGGAGGAATAGTAGGTTTGGGTGTAGTTTTGTATTTTGTTAATAAGGATTCTGTAAGTTTTGAAAACTTTACATCTATCAAGGATAAAATACCAAAGATTGAGTTCGATAAAGTGAAACAGTTACTTGAGCAGAAAGAAGAGGTTGAAGAAAAAATAGCAAATCTTGCTACAACAATCACGGACAGCGCAAAAGAATTAGTAGAGAAAAGCTCTGAATATGCCCAAGAGAAAAAGCAGTCTTTGCTAAATATCATAGAGGAAGCAAAAAATGCTATACAGGAAGAAAGAGAAAAGCTAAAGGAAATAAGAGAAAGATTAGACGATCAAGATTCAGAGGTTGTTTAATTGGATAGTAGCTCTCATCACTCAGGCCTATTTGAATATATAGTATTCCTAATTTTTCTAATTTTAGGAGTTTATCTTCTATTCTTTAAACTCACTTTTGTAACAATTGTTGTTTTTTTGTCTTACCTTATAGCAGAGATATCTTACCCTTTTGAGGGTATGTTTGAGAAATTTGTGCCCCGTTGGTTGACGGGGCTTTTTGTTTTAAGCATTATAATGGGAGGTATGGTTGTAGCTTTTATTATAGCTGTTCCTATTCTCATAAACCAGCTATCAGGGTTAGAAAAACAAATACCAAGTTTCATTAATGGTATTAACAAAGAATTGAATGCTATTTATAGTTATATTGGTTCTGAATTTGGCCATAGTAAGGAAGTTTACACTATAACTTCAAGCGCCTTATCGTCTATAAAAGGATATCTTGTATCGTTTGCCGTTAATAGTTTAACAGGACTTTTAAAAGGTGTATCTGCCATTTTTGCGTTTCTTTTGATACCAGTAATTTCGTTTTTTATGATACTTTATAGAGATAGATACAGAGCTGTTGTGCATGAAGTCATTCTAACCGTATTGGGTGAGGATTATTTAGCTGTTTTTAAGGATATACATAGTGTTATAGTTGGATATATAGTGGGTTTGCTTATACTTATGGTAGTTGTATCAATTTTAAGTGCTACTGGTCTTTATATCATTGGTATAGATTACGCATTGCTTTTTGGAGTATTTGGTGGAGCTATGTATATAATTCCATACATCGGTGCAATTTTAAGTTTTATACCACCTTTAATTGTCGCTTTTCTTGTTCATCATAGTTTACTCATGGGTATAGAAATTTTGGGTGTCCTTTTATTTATTCATTTTATATCTGGAAATATAATAGCACCTTATATTTATTCAAAACAATTAGAACTTGATCCGTTAGCTGTTTTGCTTGCCATATTGTTTTTTGGAAAATTGCTCGGCATTTGGGGTGTTATTCTGTCAGTGCCCCTTCTTGGTATAATTGTTGTAAGTTACGATAAGCTTGTCCCTATACTTTTAAAGAGGAGAAAAAATTAATGGATTACAAAGCATCCGGAGTGGATATAGATAAAGGCAATAGGTTTGCTAAGAAAATAAAAGAGTTGGTTAAAGTTTTGCCTAAGAAGGGCATCATATCTTCCATTGGAGGATTCGGTGCGCTTGTTGGTTTAGATAGTTTAGGGTGCAATTTAATTCTTTCATCTTCTACAGACGGTGTTGGAACAAAGTTGCTCATTGCCCAACAAGCTGATAAGCACGATACTGTAGGCATAGACCTTGTTGCAATGAATGTTAATGACATTATAACAACAGGCACGGTTCCTTATTTTTTCTTAGATTATATATCTTACAGCGATGTGGAAGATAAGGTGTTAGAGGATATAGTTAAAGGTATCGTGAATGGGCTTGAGCTTTCAGAATGTTCTTTGGTTGGCGGTGAGACAGCTCAAATGCCAGACGTTTATAGGAAAGGTGAATATGACCTTGCAGGTTTCTGTGTAGGAATAGGAAAAAAAGAAGATATTTTGCCTAAGCCGTTGAAAGAAGGGATGATTTTGATTGGATTTGAGTCAAGCGGTTTTCACTCTAACGGTTATTCTCTTTTGAGAAGGGTATTTTTTGATATTCGTCATTATGACTTATCCAGCGAATTTTACGGAAAGCCGTTGGCTGAGGTTTTGCTTAAGCCTACCACTATCTATGTGAAGTTGTTTAAAAACATAAAACCATATGTAAAAGCCCTTATACATATAACAGGCGGTGGTTTTTACGATAATATTCCTCGTGTTTTAAGTAATGAGGTCGATGCTATTTTAGAAAAGAATAAATTACCAGAGGTAGATATATTCAAAGTAGTTCAAGATATGGGCGATATTGAAGAAAATGAGATGTTTCGGACATTTAACATGGGTATAGGTATGATTGCCATTTGTGAAGTTAGTGATAAAGAAAAAATAATAGAGACTTCAAAACATAATGGTATAAAGAGCTATGAAATAGGTTATTTAATAAAGGGTAGTGGAGAGGTTAAAATTGTATAGATTGGCTGTTTTGCTATCTGGCCGCGGGTCAAATTTTGAAGCCATTTTGAATGCAATTAAAAATGGATACATTAAAAAAGGAGAAATCGTTGTAGTTGTTAGCAATAAAAGTGATGCTCGTGGGCTTAGTGTAGCTAAGAAAAATGGATTAAGCGCTGTTTTTGTTGATTCCAAAGGCAAAGATAGAGAAGAGTACGACAGAGAGATTGTTGATATTCTTAAGAGGTATGCTACAGATTATGTATTGCTTGCTGGGTATATGAGGATTTTATCTCCTTACTTTATTAGGAATTTTAAAAATAGAATTTTGAATATACACCCAGCGCTTTTACCATCTTTTAAAGGACTAAATGCCCAAAAACAAGCAATTGAGAAAGGAGTAAGGTTTTCTGGTGCTACAGTTCATTTTGTTACAGAGAATTTGGATGACGGGCCTATAATAGTTCAATCTGTGGTGCCTGTTTATAGTTCTGATAATGAGGATAGTTTAAGTGAGAGAATTTTAAGGACAGAACATAAGATTTATCCATTGGCTGTTAAATTATTAACAGAAAATAGGATTAAAATAGATAAAGGAAAGGTTTTTGTTGATTGGAATGAAGTAGAAGATTTTTATATAACGAATCCTAAAATTGGAGGAGAGGATGGAGTATGAGGCTGTTATAGGCTTG
>JALTCA010000027.1:0-2906 GCA_027008245.1 Desulfurellales bacterium | reverse complement strand
GGCATTATAAACGAATTCGTATCCTTCTTTTGCCTTTTTTATATCTTCTTCTGAGGGTTTTGAGTGTATGAATTCCTTTCTTCCGAATTGTTTTACTGTGATGTTATCAAATTTTTCTAAAGCCTTATGTTCACTGTATGGCTGACCTTTTACGAATTGTGCAAATAAAACTTTATAGCCTGCTCCAGCAGATCTAACGGCCAATCCTATAGCTGCAGTTGTTTTGCCTTTTCCATTACCCGTGTAAATCTGGACGTAGCCCTTCTCCTTCATCGATAAACTCCTTAATAATCTTTTTTTCTTTGTTTATGAATGTTACCCCAATTTCACTTAAAGCCTTATAAAGCAGGGGAGAGCTGCTAAAGTTCATAACATCTTCAAAGAACTTTGGCGCCCAGTCAAATAGATGATTAAAGAAAAACTCTTCAAATAAGGGTTTGCATGATTTTTCATTTTCTATTAGAAAGGCGGCAAATTCCAATTCGAAAACAAGGTAGTCAGGCATTTCTCTATCGTCGAAAATCTCTAGTCCACATGATTTATATATATTGTCTAACATTTCTGATATTTCACCGCCGACTATTCCTTGTTTGTAAAATGATTCGTAGGGGTGTAAAGAGGTTGTTGGAAAGTTAGATATAAAAAGCGATGTGTATTTTGCTTGCCACTCCTCATATGGTATATTTGATAGTTCCTTTAGCCCTTTTCTTAAATTTTTTATGCCTGTTAGTTTATAACTCTCTTTATTTAAAGCTGTGTACGATTTTGACATTAACTCGATGCTTTTTTGTATTATATCGCTAAAATCTTTTTCAGGATAGGTAAACCCTATACTTAAAAACCTATAAAGTGCAATCCTGTTTTCTTTCATAGCTGTTCCTTTCTATTCGTTTACTACGAAATTTTTATAGCATCCTTACATTGAATGTCAAATATTTATGCACGAATTAAAAGTCTATTTTGTTTTATTTTATAACTTTAGTCGATAAACATTATTATTTGTATTAAATGTTTTGTGTTTTAAATGTTTATTAAGTTAATTTTTTGCATTTTTACCTTGACATTTCTTTTTAGAAACTTAAAATAAAATTAAGATGCTTTAAGGTGTATTTAAAAATGGATGATATAAAAGAGCTTTTTTTGAGACATCAGATAATTAAACTAAAATTGATTAATGAATCGATAGAGAATGCGGGCAAAAAGATACCGCCTTCGAGAAAAATAGCTAAAGAAAACAATATTAGTGATTTAACTGTTAAAAAAGTAGAAAAAGAGCTTGCCTTAAAAGGATATATTACGAGCAACAAGAGGAGCGGGACAAGGGCACTTAGTAAGTTTGCAAAAGAACAGTTGTCGTCGTTTATTGCATCCAAAGAGATGTTTAGAGGTATTGCTGACAATCTTATAAAAAATGGTTTTTCTAAAGAAGATGTCGTGGCACTTGTGTATGACGTGCTTAGCAATATCAAAGAAGATTTATCATTTGTTGTTTATACAGAAAAAGATGAAGGTATAGCAATATATGCAAAAAGGGAACTTGAGGAGATATTGGATACAACGGTTGTTTTTAAGCCTTTTGATACTCTTAAAACTGAGTTAACGAACAAAATTGTATCGAATAAAGTGATAGTTGCCCCATTTCATTGTTTTCCTCAGATTGAACATTATTCATATGAAAAGCTAAGATTGGTTCCTGTAAAGGTAGTGCATCCGCTTGAACTCATCTCATTTGCAAACGATATACCTTATTCTAGCAGGATATTCTACGTAGCCGCATCTAAATTAGACAAGGAGAATGCTTTAAGTATTTATTACAATGTCTTGAACAAACGTTATAGGGTTTATATTTATACTCAGGATGAACTTTTAACCAACAAACATTTATTGAGCTACGCCGATGTTCTGGTTGGCTTTAATTGGGTCTTAGAAACTGACAAATCCTTGCTAAAGGGAATAAAAAGAATTATTAAAACTAATAGGTTTAATGACAGTGAAGGAATCAAGATGATTAAATCTTACATGGATGAATTAATGGAGGAAAAGTAGATGGATGTAGTGGGTGTTGATACTGGAGGTACGTTTACTGATTTTATCTATAAAGCTGAAAATGGAAAGTGGGAAATATATAAAGTGCTTTCCACTCCTTCTAATCCTGCTAATGCTGTATTGAATGGTATAAAAAATATCATAATATCCAATAAATTTAAGGTTATACATGGCTCTACAGTTGCAACAAACTCTATTCTTGAAAGAAAAGGTGCATATACTGCCTTTATAACAAGTAAGGGTTTTGAAGACATAATAGAGATTGGCAGGCAGAATAGAACAGAGCTTTACAATCTTTTTTACAGGAGAAACCCACCGCTTGTTCCGAAGGAGTTAAGGTTTGGTTTGAAGTGCAGAGTCAACAGTGAAGGTAAGGTGATCGTTGATATAGACGATGGCGAACTTGAGGGTTTGGTTAAGAAGATAGAAGATGCGAAGGCCGAGTCTATAGCTGTCTGCTTTTTGTTTTCTTACTTAAATCCGGAACATGAGCTAAAGGTTGAAAGGGCTTTTGAGCGTCTTGGCATACCCGTTTCATTGTCCCATAAGATTTTAGCAGAGTTCAGGGAATATGAAAGGGCATCGACAACGATTATCAACGCCTATGTTGCACCAAAGATGAAACGCTACATACAAAGTTTGATAGACGGCATTTTAGGAAACGAATTGAGGATTATGCAGTCAAATGGTGGGAGCATATCGGCAGAAGTCGCCATGAACGAGTCCGTTAGAACGATACTTTCAGGTCCTGCGGGTGGCGCTGTTGGTGCTTATGAGATTGGCAAAATGGCGGGTTACAATAAGCTCATAACGTTCGATATGGGTGGAACATCAACCGATGTGTCTTTAATCGACGATAA
>JALTCA010000026.1:0-2918 GCA_027008245.1 Desulfurellales bacterium | reverse complement strand
CATGCTCTATGGATAACCTATGCTTTTTGCTTAGTTCTATAACATTTTCTGAGCCTGTGAATATGCTTAAACTTAGATTTTTTGCTAGTTTTTTTACGAAATTTTCCTCTTCGTTTGCCTCTTTTCTGAGCTTGTGGTTAAAGTGTAAGATCGTTAGGTTTAAATTCAGTTCGTCTTTTAAGGCGTTTAGTAATGTAAGTAGAAAAACAGAGTCTGGTCCCCCAGAGACCGCAACACCTATTTTAGAGTCAAAGGGAAAAAGGTTATGTTTATTTGCGAAATTTTTTAGCTTCTTCAATAATTTTTTCATTGTTTATATAAAATATACCTCCTAAAAGGCTTGTGAAAACAACCACAAAGAACACTGCTAAGCTAAGTGTAACAGCTTGTGTGGAATTAAGACCTGCAAATTTGAAAAAATATACAAATGAAAATTCCCTGACGCCTATGCCATTGAATGATATAGGTAAGAAGCTTATGAGCGTTATTATTGGTATAAATGCAAAATAAAAAGCTATATTTGCATGGAAGCCAAGTCTTAAGGCTACAAAGAAGTACATTAAGATATTAATTGTTTGAACAAGGAATGATAGTGCAGTGACAGGGTAAAATTTGCTGCTTTTGTGGAATGTTGCAATGTCGTTATAAAAATTTTTAATCTTTTCATGTTTTATAAATCTCAATGCGTAGATAGCAAGTAAAGAGAATATATTTATGCCTATAATTAGGCTGACGATTTTTATGCCAAAAAGTTTAAAAAACAACAATGATGATATCAGCGAAAGTAAAAGTAAAACCAAAAGGCCATTGTAGCGTTCTAAAAATATAGAACTTACGGCTTTTCTTACACCAATACTCTTTGAAACAATGTATCCTTTTATTGTGTCTCCCCCTATTGTGCTTGGTAAAAACAAATTTGCAAACATGCCCATGATATAGAGTTTGAATAGGTAAAAGGGAGAAGTTTTTTCTTTTAATGATGAAATCACCATAGACCATCTTAAGCTACTTATAAACTGGGCGAGTATGTATAGAAATGAAAGTCCCAAAAACTCCAAGATTCCTATTTTTCTCATCATATATGCTAAGTTATGTAGATTTACCTTATATAAAACCAAAGCTATAAGTATGCCGCTTATTGCGAACTTTATAAGTAATTTTACCATTTTGGTTTTTCTATAGAGCTAAAATTATTTAAAAGCATAAATAATCTGTCTACACCAACGGCTATTCCACTTGTTTCTGGCATTCCAAATTCTAAAGCCTTTAAGAACTCCTTGTCCGTTTCATTAAATCTATTTTTTATGCTATCATAATCCGTCTCTTCTAAATAACAATTAGAAAGCTCTAAGGTTGCTATGTATAATTCGTAACGTTTTGCATAATTGTCTTCTATCTTAGCCAATGCTGCTCTTTCCTTAAGAAAATTGTAGACTACTGTTGGGTGTTCAATCCCCAAGTGTTTTTGGATTTTTAGGGAAAATATGGCATCTAAAATCTCAATTCTATCATTTGTTCCAACAATACCATAGACTTTTTTTACTTTTTCTGTGTCGATATTCTCAATATCAATTGATGCGTATTGAGCAAACAAATCTCGATATGATATGTATTCAATTTTACTTAAGTCAATCTTATAATTTTTGTATTTTAAAATATTCCCCTTATTTAGTGTTTTTATCAATTCTAAAAATTCCTCATTTATTTCTTCAGGGCTCGCCAGGGCTTTATACCACTCTAAAATCAAGAATTCTTTTTTGTGAAGATTGTCTTCAAAATCGTCTCTATATGCAAAATTTAGCTCAAATAACCTATCAAAACCCAAACATAGGAGTTTTTTTATCTCTACCTCTGGGGAGCTTGCCAAGTAACCATGAGGTGTTTTTATATATGAAATGTTTGGCTCTTTTACTATTTCTCTTTTGAGCTTTTCGGTAACAATCTCTCTGTATCCTTTATTCCTTAAATATTCTTTTATCTTTTCTATGAATTGTTGCTTTTTGTTGTAATAGTTGTACATAGAATCGAGTTTTTTTAAAAACTGTGCGTTCTTGCATGTTGTTATGATAGAATCATTTTCGTCAATTATATCGCCTAAGTTGTGTTTGCTTTTAAAATTGAGTACTTTGGCTTTGCCGTTTGAAAAAATTGTTGTTGACTTTTGGTCTTTCTTAATTATTCTACCAAACACGGAGGGTATGTTATGACAAAGGAGAGCTTTTTTCAAGCTGTAAAAGAATTAAAAGAGTTATTAGATAATCTTAACTTTGCCACTTTAGAAAACATTTCCGCTGAGATAATAAATTCCATAAAAAATGGTAACAAAATTATGGTTTGTGGTAATGGGGGCTCTGCTGCGGATGCCCAACATATGGCTGCTGAGTTCGTGAATAGGTTTTTGAAGGAAAGGAAGCCTTTACCTGCTATAGCTTTAACTACAGATACATCTAATTTAACGAGCATTGCTAACGATTACTCTTTTGACGATGTGTTTTCAAAACAGGTTGAGGCTTTGGGCAAAGAAGGGGATGTTCTCATAGGGATAAGTACATCCGGAAACTCTTCCAATGTGCTTAAAGCTTTAGAGAAAGCTAAGGGTATGGGCATGAAAACAGTTGGTTTTTTAGGAAAAGATGGAGGCAAAATAAGAAGAATTTGTGACTTGACTTTAGTTGTACCATCTCATTCTACGCCGCGTATTCAAGAGGTTCACGGTTTTATAATACATATCATTTGCGAGATGGTTGAAGATGAGTTTGCAGGATAAAATAGTAGATTTTGAGAAGATAAGGGTTATAGCTGAAAAATATAGGTTTGAGAAGAAAGTTATAGGCTTTACAAATGGATGTTTTGATATTATCCACGTAGGGCACGTTACGTATTTAGAAAAAGCTAAAAATTTGGTTGATGTATTGATT
>JALTCA010000025.1:0-37225 GCA_027008245.1 Desulfurellales bacterium | reverse complement strand
TAGATAAGAGACAGTTTGGTGAATGCACAAGCGAAGGTATGTTTCTCTCGGCTGAGGAGTTGGGGTTAGAGGAGAGTTCAAGCGAACTTTTGAGGCTTGATTCTTCGTTTAAAAACGGCCAGCCTTTGAGTGAAATCGATGAGTTTGACGACTATGTAATAGAGCTTGAGCTTACGCCGAATAGGGCGGATGCATTGAGTGTTTTGGGCATTGCAAGGGATGTTAGGGCTCTATCAGGCAAGGAAATTAGACTACCTGCGAATGATTTCTCGGTTATTAATAAAAAGATCGATGATTTTATTGGTGTTGAAATAAGGGATTATGAGAACTGCCCGAGGTATTCGCTGCACTTAGCAGAGGTTGAAGTCAAGCCTGCACCGTTTTTCATGCGGATGAGACTTTTAAAAAGCGGCATTAGGGCAATAAACAATATCGTTGACATAACAAACTATGTGCTTATGGCATTTGGTCAGCCCATGCACGCGTTTGATTTTGACAAACTAAACGGCAATATTATTGTTAGAAAGGCTAAAGAGGGTGAGAGCATTGTTGCATTGGACGGCAAGGAGTATAAGCTCGATGGTTCGATGCTTGTAATTGCAGACGAAGAAGAGCCCGTTGCCATTGCCGGTGTCATGGGTGGCGAATTTTCAAGCGTGGATGAAAATACGAAGCTTGTGGCTTTGGAGAGTGCGTTCTTTAACCCCGTAAGTGTCAGGTTAACGGCGAGAAGGTTGAAGCTGCATACGGAGTCTTCCCACAGGTTCGAGCGCGGTGTTGATCCAAATCTCTGTATTGAGGCTGCAAGGTATGCTTTGAGCTTGATGGAGAAGTACGCATCTGCGAAGGTTTATCAGGGCGTTATAGACGACAAACAAGGTGAGTTTGAGAAAAAAAAGGTAATGGTTAGCTTTAATGGCATAAACAGACTTTTGGGCTCAAATTACACGTCAAACGAGATTGTCGATGTCCTCGTTGGTTTGAATATGGACGTTGAAAGTGTTGGGGATGGCAAGGTTAAGCTCAATGTGCCGACGTACAGGTTTGATATTGAGAATGAGGCGGACATTGCAGAGGAGGTTGCGCGTATCAAGGGCTATGACACGATAGAGCCTACCTATCCGACAGTTGAAACTCACTTTAAGATTAAGGATAGAGTAGAGCAGGCTTCTGTTGATGTTGCTAAAACTCTCGCTAACGTTGGTCTGTTTGAATCGAAAAATTACACTTTTGTTGATGATAAAAGACTTGTTTTATTTGATAAAAATGAAAGCAACTTTGTTTATCTGAAGAATCCGTTGATTGACACACAGAATGTTATGAGAACGAACCTAGCTGTAAGCCTGATGGATGTGCTCGTTTTCAATATCACGAAGGGCACAAGGAGCGTGCCGATATTCGAGGTTGGCAGGGTATTTTTCAAGGATAAGGATTTTGCGAAGGAGTTTGTGAGGGTTGGATTCCTGCTTTGGGGCTTGAGGGATTTCTCCTGGCACGATAAGGGCAATTACTTTGATTTTTACGATATAAAGGGCGTTGCTGAGGCAGTAGGCGGTGTTTTGGCTGCGAATTTTGACTACTTGCCTACAGAGGAGCATTTCTTGCATCCTAAAAGGGGCGCCGATGTATTCTTGAGTGATAAAAAGGTGGGTTATGTTGGCGAGCTGCATCCGGATTTGTACAAAGAGTACGATTTGAAGTTTGAAAAGAGGAATAGGGTTTTGATCGGTGAGATAGATCTAACAGTTGCTTTGAGTTTTGGTGGCAGAAACACAATGTATGAACAGTTACCTAAGCTACCTACAGTTTGGAGGGATTTGGCCATTGTTGTGGATAAAAATGTGAGGTGGTCTGATATAGAGGATGAAGTTAAGAATGTAGAGAGCGTGTATAAAGTGGCGCTCTTTGATGTTTATGATAAACTGGACGATCAAAATAAAGTGAGTTTGGCATTTAGGGTTGTTTTGAAACGTGATGATAGAACATTTACAGAAGATGAAATTGAGCAAATATTAAATTTCATATATGGCAGGTTGAAGGACAAATTCAACGCTAAGCTTAGGGGGGAATGATGAACTATAAAGATACGCTGCTTTTACCAAAGACTGACTTTCCAATGAAGGCAAACCTCGTTCAAAAAGAGCCTTTGATGCTTAAAGAATGGGATGAAAAGGATATCTACCATAAAATCATAGAAAATAGGGAAGGTAGAGAACTTTTTGTTTTGCATGACGGACCGCCATATGCCAACGGCCATCTCCACATGGGGCATGTTTTGAATAAGGTTTTGAAAGATATTGTTATAAAGTCAAAAACGATGATGGGGTATAAATGCCCATATGTCCCAGGTTGGGACTGCCACGGTTTGCCTATTGAGCATAATATCGAGAAGGAAATGGGAAAGAAAAAAAAGGAGGCAATAGCAAAGTTCCAATTCAGGCAGATGTGTAGGGATTATGCAAAAAAATACATTGCAATACAGAGGGATGAATTTAAGCGTTTAGGAATATTTGGTGAGTGGGAAAAGCCATACCTGACAATGGATTTTAAGTACGAAGCTGAGACTTTGAGGGAGCTTGGCAAGTTTGTTGAAAAGGGGCTCGTTTATAAGCAAAAAAAGCCAGTTTATTGGTGTTCTTCATGTAAAACTGCCCTTGCCATGGCTGAGGTTGAGTATCAGGACGATGAGAGCGATTCCATCTATGTGAGGTTTGATTTCATAGACGAGCTTGGGCTTGAGGATAGGCAGTTTTTAGGTAAAGCTGTTTCTGCTATCATCTGGACAACGACGCCATGGACACTGCCTGCAAACCTCGCAGTTGCTGTTCATCCAGATTTTGACTATGCCTTTGTTCAGATAGAACCGAGGCATGTATATTTGGTGGCTGAGAAGCTTGTTGATAGTTTGATGAAAAAGTTTGAAATTGAGAATTATGAGATAGTTAAGGTTGTGAAGGGCAGGGAGCTTGAGGGTAAGGTTTTAGCGCATCCGTTCTATGACCGTGAATCTAGGATTATTCTAGGCGAACATGTAACGCTCGATGCCGGTACGGGTTTGGTTCATACGGCGCCGGGGCATGGTGAAGAGGATTATGTTGTTGGTATGAAATATCATTTGCCGATTTATTCGCCCGTTGATGACGATGGTCGTTTCTTGCCTGAAATTGAGTATTTTGCCGGTATGCACGTATTTGAAGCGAACCCTAAAGTTATTGAGCTTTTAAAGCAAAAGGAGATGCTCGTAAAAGAGGAGAAAATAGTTCACTCATATCCTCATTGTTGGAGATGCAAAAACCCGATAATCTTTAGGTCAACTGAGCAGTGGTTCATATCTGTTGATAAGGACAATTTGAGGCATAAAGCCTTAAAGGCGATAAATGAGACAAAGTGGATTCCATCGTGGGGTAGAAACAGGATTTATTCCATGATGGAGACACGACCCGATTGGTGCATATCAAGGCAGAGGGCGTGGGGTGTGCCGATTGCTCTGTTTAAGTGCAAGAAATGTGGCCGTGTACAGTTCAGTAAGGAATTGATCGATAGGGTTGCAGATAAGATGGAGAAAGAGGGTGCTGATACGTGGTTTGAACATGAACCTGAGTACTTCCTGCCGGAAGGATATACCTGTCAGTGTGGTAGCACGGAGTTTGAAAAAGAGATGGATATACTCGACGTGTGGTTTGATTCGGGTGTTTCCCATGCCATTGTCCTAAACAATTGGGAGGACTTGAGATGGCCCGCCGATATGTATTTGGAAGGTAGCGATCAACATAGGGGTTGGTTTCATTCGTCTTTACTTGAATCCATAGGAACGCGCGATAAGGCGCCTTACAAGTCCGTCTTGACGCACGGTTTTGTTGTAGACTCAAAAGGCAGAAAGATGAGTAAGTCCCTTGGAAATGTAATACAGCCTGAGAAGATGATAAAGAAATACGGCGCTGAACTGTTGAGGCTCTGGGCTTCGGCAACGGATTATAAGGAAGATGTTAGGCTTTCAGATGAGATAATGAAGCGCCTTGTGGATAACTATAGAAAGGTAAGAAACACTATTAGATTTTTGTTGGGTAATCTGTATGATTTTAATGAATTTGAAGCTGTTCCTTATGAGGAGATGGAAGAAATCGACAGGTGGGTTTTGGCAGAAACAGAGCTATTGAAAGAGAAGTTGCTAAAGGCTTATGAGAACTACGATTTCCATGTGATCTATAGAAACATGACAAACTACTGCATCCTGGTGCTTTCGTCGTTCTACTTGGATATTTTGAAGGATAGACTGTATTGTGACGGTCAGGATTCGAAGAAGAGGAGATCTGCACAAACGGCTCTGAACGAGATTTTGAAGGTCATTGTCTTTTACATGGCGCCGATCCTTTCTTTCACAGCTGAAGAGGCATACTCATACATGAAGGGCGATAAAGAGAGTGTCCACATGGAAGAGTTCGTGCCGCTAAAAGAGCAGTACAGGGACTTGGAGTTGATAAAGAAGTGGAATGAGTTGCGAAAGTTAAAATCCGCTACGGATAAGGCATTAGAGCTTGCACGGTCTCAAAAGGCTATAGGCAACTCACTTGAGGCGTGTGTTTATGTGGATATTCAAAATGATGAGATGAAGGCAATAGCGCAGGGATTTGATAAAAATGATCTTGCTGATATTTGCATAGTTTCACAATTTGAGTTTGGCAGGCTTGACGAAAGCTTGAGTAAGTATTATGATGAAGAAACTAAGGTTGATGTGTTTGTTATAAAGGCCAAAGGTGAAAAGTGCGAAAGGTGCTGGAAGTATTCCGAAACGGTGGGTAAAAACGAAAAAAGCGAGAAGGTTTGCTCAAGATGCTACGGTGTTATTTTTAAGGAATGAAAGATGGACTTAATTTTACAGCAGGGTAAATATCTTGTTAAATTGGCTAGAGAATCGATAGATTATTATTTTAAACATAGAAGTCTAATGCCAAGGCCAGAAAGCTATCCTGGGATTTTCAACGAGAAAAGGGGTGTGTTTGTTACTTTAAATACGTATCCAGATAGTAATTTGAGAGGTTGTATAGGTTATCCCTTGGCTTACGAGCCGCTGATAGACGGCGTTATATCGTCTGCTGTATCAGCTGCATTCGGTGATCCACGATTTCAGCCTTTGAACACATTTGAATTTGATAATGTGGTTGTTGAAGTTACGGTCTTGTCGCCAATGATTCCCCTTGATTCTTCTAAGAACTATGTTGAACAGATAAAGGTTGGAAGAGACGGTCTTTACGTTGTGTGTGGTGCATACAGCGGTCTTCTTCTGCCGCAGGTGCCTGTTGAATGGGGATGGAATGAGGAGGAATTTTTAGCCAATGTGTGCCAGAAGGCTGGTTTACCATACACATGTTATAAAGAAAAAGCTTGCACATTTTATAGGTTTACAGGACAGATATTTGAAGAAGTTAAGCCGTATGGAGATATAGTTGAAAAGAAAATATAGGAGGTTTTGTAATGGAGGCAATCCTTGAATCTTATAAAGATAGGTTGGATGAAGAAATATCTAAGAGGAAGTCTGAAATCATAGGTAGTGAGTCAAGATTTGATATTTTAGTGGAGAAGGTTAGGGATGATTTGTCAGATATAGGGAAGAGACTGTTGGCGGACTTTTATGATGAGTTGGTTAAGTACGTTGAAGAGAATAAAAAGAACTTTATAGAGAACAATAAGGATAAATGGGAAGAGATACTTGAAAGAGCGAACTCTTTAAAGGAATACGGGCTTTATGTGGCACCTGTAGAACTTTTAAAAGAAGAGAATAATACAATACCTATTCTGGTTGGTGTTGGAACTTTTACTACTACAAGTATTGTAAGCAAGTTGATTTTTAAAAAGTTTAAATTTATATCATCAGCCTTAGTTGGTGTTGCTGCCTATTTTGGCTATAGCCACTTATTCGGTGAAGATAAGGGTAAGAAAAGGGAAATGCTGCTTGAATATGTCAATGATGCCCAAGATTGGATAGAAACAGCTCTGGATAATATGTACAAAATTTTCCAGGATGCTTTTGTTTAGAATAACAGTTCTTTTTGTTTTGGCATTGATTGTAGGCGGTTGTGAGAGTGCGAGCGTTAAATATCCTTCTTCTACCGCCGTTTACTATCCAAAAAACAAGCCCGCACCGAATAATCGTAGAATTGTTAAAAGGGAAAGAATTGAAAACCACAAGAAATCTCAAATTACGTTTTTAAATTGTCGCAGTTTTGTAAAGAAAAGACGAAGTTTTCTTTCTTTAGATGACAAGATTTGTCTAAGCTATTGTTACATAAAATCCAGTGAACTAAAGAAGGCAAAGGCTTTACTATCGGACCTTGAAAAAGAACAGTTGACAAGCAAAGAATATGCGCGTGTGTATGCCCTTTTGGGTGTGATTAGGGTAAAGAGGCATAAAAACGGCAAGGACTACTTTGAGCTCTCCTATGCCTATGATTCAAGTAACAGATTAGCACGGTATATGCTTTCTTCAAAACATCCATCATTGGATTTTGCCCTGCAGTTTGCCAACAGGTGGTGCACGAATGGTCACTAAGGAAAGGGTTTTGGAAAAACTCAAAGAAATAGAAGAACCGTGCATGCCTCTTGTCGACATTGTAGATATGGGTTTGATTTATGATGTTAAAATAGAGGGTGGTAATGTTAGAATCATTATGACATTCACATCTAAATTTTGTCCTGTGAGTTTTAAATTGACCAATCTTGTAAAAAATAAAATAAAAGAGCTTGATGGCGTAGATTCTGTTGAGGTAGAGTTGACTTTTAATCCCCCATGGACGCCGGATAGGTTATCAGAAGAAAACAGGAAGAAATTAGGCTTTGCTTAACTTCTTCTTTAAGTATCTGTAGAACATAAATGTCACAATTGTTGCTATAATTATGCGTGTGCCTAATATGTAAAAACCGTTTCCACCAATGGCAACAAATACAAGAGTGTCTTCAATTACTGCATGACACATGGAAAGATAAACAGCAGTTAGTGTAATATCTATTTTTGTAAGCATATTTTTTTCACTTTGAGCTAAGAGAATGCCAGATCCATAAGTGATGCCTAAAAAAATTCCTGTCAACATTGATACACTTGCATGTTCAGAAAAGCCCAAGGGTTTGAGAATAAAGTGTAAAGCGTTTAAAATCTTCTTGAATGTATTGCTGCTCTGTAAAAACTCGTATATGACCATTAAAGGCACAATTATTAGGATTAGCTTTATTGATAGTTTTAAACTACCTAAAACGGCATGCCAAAGTAGTTCAGCCATAGAACGACCTAAAATATTCTGCTAAAGCAAAGCCGGCTATTATTGAGACTGTTACCCTAAAAAGAATTGTAAAAAACGCATTTGTTCCTGTTTTGTGTAAAATTGCACCTTCGATGATTAGATTGTGAGATATGCCCGTCATCAACCCTACAATTGTAACCTGTTGCCATGTGGGATGTAGGGGAACTAAAGCTGCTATTGCTGCGTAGAGATTTACCAAGTATCCACTTATAATTGCCACAGCCATTTTGCCTGTTAATCCGAATGGTTTCATAAATGGGGATAAAAAATTGCCTATAACGTTTGCAAGCTGAGTATGACTAAGCAAATCAATTGCTATGTAAAAAGGTATAATGGTCTTTATGAGCTTTATAGATACGGATAAGCCATTTTTCAAGCCGTTTTTAAGGTTTGTTTTGAAGTTTGTTTGCATTTTTCTCAATATAGACGGACATGGACGGGAATGCAAAATCTATGCCAAGATTTTCCATGATTTCCATGATTTTTAGGTTTACATCTTCTCTTATATTTAGATACTCCGACCAAACAGACGTATTTGTGAAGCAGTAAATAAAGATATTCAAAGAGCTATCCGCAAATTCTGTGAAATATACAAGCAGGGTGCTGTTTTTCGATATGCCTGGATGACTTTCTAACATTGTTCTTATTTTTTCTACGGCTTCTTTTAACTTTTTCTGTGGAGTAGAGTAGGTTACGCCGATTTTGTAGGTTATGCGCCTTTCGCCCCTGCGAGAGAAGTTTTCAATGGCCGTGTTTGCAATGACGGAGTTAGGCACGGATATTAAAGATTTTTCAAATGTCCTTATGCGAGTACTCCTAAAACCGATATCTTCGACTATACCCTCTGTATCCCCAATTTTAACCCAATCGCCGATCTTGAAAGGCCTATCCATTATGATGGTTAAGCCTCCAAACATGTTAGCCAATGTGTCTTTGGCGGCTAAAGCAACAGCCAAGCCACCTATACCTAAACCTGTGATTATTGCGCCGATATTGTATCCCCACTCTTGGACTATTAGTATGAATCCAACAATGATAACCGAGGATTTTATAAATTTGTTAAAAAAAGGGACAAAACTTAGACCGATTTCGGAATTTTTCTTTCTAAAGAAACCTTCCATGGCTTTTGAGAATATGTTTTCCGCTCTGTACAATGCCCAGCTTATGTCTATGATTACAACTGACACAAGAATTTTAAGGGCTACAATATTATAAAATGAGCCTAAATTCAGCACTAAGAAAGCCACATAAAAGCAAAGAAAGGTAAAAAATGATTGTAAAGGGGGCTCAATTATTTCTATTAGTTCATCGTCAAGTTTTGTTTTTGTTTTGTTGGCAAATCTTTTTAGAGTGCCAATCAATATATTGGTTAAAATTTTTTTTATGGAGAGAAGTATGAATAAGACAAGAAGGGATATAAGCAAGTTCTTAATCGTTATATTTAAAAACGTTTCATTTAGAAATTTTTGGGCGCTTTTAAATGTGTTCATATGTGGTATTTAAAAGTATAGAAGTTTTTTTGTCAAGTATTAGGAGAGGTAATTGAATAAATTTTGCGATGTTAATTTGGACCCTACAGATAATGTTGCCTGCATTACGATTTGGTTTCTCTTGAATTCCGTGAAGACATCAGCAATGTTTGCGTCTTCTAACTCTGAAATAGTTTTTGAATTTGATAATTTTATGTAGTTTACTCTGCTTTTTGCAAGTTGGAACCTGTTTGTGCGTGCCCCGATTATTGACCTTGACGCCAAAACTTGGTCTAAAGCCTTTTTCACCTTATCCAGAGATTGCTCTACTGTGTTTGACAGCTTTACTGAAAAACTATCCCCTTGCTCTAATATTGCAGGTGCATTTGTAATTTTGGGCGGTATAAAACTTAATTTTACTCCAGTTATGCCGTTCACAGTTCCGTTGAAATTGCTTTCATCTGCATCCCTTGTTTGGATGACTATGTCGTTTAAACCATTAATTAGTTTATCTGCGAGGTCACTTGGATTTGATGATGAAGTATTTTCCATATTGTAAATTGTTGTTCCTTCTATTTGGTCTATGGAATCAACCCTTGAAAAGTCTATCTGCTCGTCAGGGTTCTTAGGCGTGACCGTTTTTATATCGTAATAGTAGCTGTTAGAACCTGTTCTTCCTATTTTGAGGCCAACTACAGCTACGACCTTGCCTTCTTCATTCGTTATTTCAAACATTCCTGCAGTTTTGGTTTGTCCAATATCCAAGCTATTGGCTACCGTTTCTATTTGATCTTTGCTGATTGAGGTGAAATGTGAACTATTGGTGTTACCCACCTTTGCAACTTTTATTGTCCATGTTTCATCTTTATCGCCTAAATACTGACCGCTAAGCTTTGCTGAGAATGTGGAGATATCCTGCCACGGTGATGGCTTTCCTATTTGATTTAATGAGTGTGGATTTTTTAAGGCATAGCTTGCATCCCTCAATGTTTTAAACGTATCTATCCCTTGACCTAATTGCGCAACATTAAAAACACCAAATATGTTGGGTTTTACATCCCCGTTTTGTGTTTTTATGTTAAAGCTTAAATTAAACTTACTTGTAGATGGCCGTTTGTCTACAAAATAAATATGGCCATTTTTTACGTAAGCATCAATGTCCTTGAAACCCCCGCTACCTCCGTGGCTTTTTTCAACAAAAGAGCCGAATATAGGAACTTTAGAATTTTCTGTAAAAGCTTGGATTGATAATTTGCTAGAGCCGGAATCGTTATCTTCTGTAACAATTTTTCCATGTTGCACTGATGTTGTAACGTCGAAATGTGACGATATAGAGGACGCTATACTTAATAGCGTAGTATTGCTACTTAAAGATATACTAAAAGACACTTGGTCTCCACTGTGCTTAAATCCTTTAATTGTAAGTGTAGAGCCTATGGCAGCTTGAATATTTGGGTCGTTTATTTCAGAGAGTGTCGTAGATGCTGTTACGGGTTGTCCTCCTAATGTTGCAAATGTTTTGTTTGTGTTAAGTATTTCCACGGAATCTAAACTTTTGATATAGCTTGTTAGGTTCTCTATATTTGTTGTGCTTGTTACTTCAAATTCACCTTCTACAACATTGCCATTGTGGTCGGTACCTTGTATTGCTATTTTGTCATTAGCATCAAGCTTGTATCCTGTTTCTTCAGAGGCCTTTTTTATTGCATCTGCCAATGCAGGATCTAGGTCCATATCAACAAGCTTTGAGGAATCTGTAACTGGGTCTTGCGTTGTATCGTCTATTAAATGATTGTCATTCTCCAACGTTTGATTAGATGGCTTGAATATATGTTTTGCTGTCAAGTTTATGGGGCTTGTAAGTTTGTCTGAATACTCTATATCCTTTTGTCCATCATCACCCATGTAGATATCTTGTCCGCCAGATTTATAGTATACAGAAACATTTGCGTTGATGTCTGATAAATTCATATTAGGCGATGTTAAATTAATTTTGATTTTTAGCCCTCTTCCTGTATCTATCCATCCATCATTCAATATTTTTTCCTTAACCCTCGGGTCGTTTAGATCTATATAATCGCCTAACTCGTTTCCTCCAGCATCTGATTCGTCGGATGAATCCAAGTCTATAGGAACAACGTTATTTTGATCAGAGCAGTTACCTTTACACACCTGCAATTTGCCGTTGTTTATTGATATTTGGTAATTGCCAGACTCTAACCCGTTAATATCCGCAAAGCTTTCACCTGCTGATATTTCTATATTCTCTATGCTACTATCTTTTGTTACGCTAATAATGCTTGCTTCATTGTGTATGTCTTGAATAGGTTTTGTGTCTGTCTTTGAACCGGAAAATAGGTATTTGCCTTGAAAAACGGTGTTTGCTGAATCAACTAATTCACCCTTTATAGCGTCTAAGTTTTCAGCAATTGCCGTTCTGCTTGCGATATCGTTGTTTAGTGTATTTGCTCCATCGACGAGTAATGTTCCTGCCTTATGCAGTAAATCATCGGCATTTGAAAGGGCTGTGTCCTCTGCGTCTAAAAATGCATTTGCTGAATTTATGTTTGTTATATATTGGTCAAATCGCGAATTGATATCTTTTAGGGATAGAACTTTAGATAATGCTATTGGGTCGCTATCCAAATTTAATAAACGTTTTCCGCTCGACATTTTCTCGTTATTTGTATAAACCCTTTGATTAATTTTGTTTATATTGAATAGAAAATTGTTGAATAAAATATTGTCTGTAATTCTCATATTTCTACACCATATTTATCAGTGTTTCTGTTAATTGGTCAACGACTGAAATGTACTTGGCATCCGCTTGATATGCCCTTTGGAATTTTATCAGATTTGCTGCTTCTTCATCCAAAGATACGCCTTCTATCGACTGTTGGGTGGTTTTCAACTGCTGATAAACTGCCTGTTTTGCATTGTATATTTCGTTGTACCTCTGCTTTGTTGAGCCTATTGACCCTAAGAAAGCATTGTAGTATTCGTCAATTGTCTGTGTATTGTTAACCATGACCTTATCGAGTTGCACCTGGGCTATAGCCTCGGCGTTTGAGTTATCACCAGGATTTAACGATTTGCCAGCTGCTATTTTGCTTGGGTCGTCTTGCAGCACTTGATTTACACTTATATCACTTGCATCATGTCCGGTAAAGAACGTGTTTATGCCGACTGTTGCCAAGAAGTTAGATGAATCGTATGTAAATGCAAACTTATACCCATTTTCTGCTGTTATTTGCACATTGCCTGCAGGTGATACGCTCATTTGAGCATAGCCTTGTAATATGTTATTAAACCTACCAATAATGGAATTTGCATCGCTGTCATTTTCTTTTGTTAAGTGGTCATCTGCATTTACCGGCACTGTAAATGTGCCAACGTCGTTTCCGTTTTGGTCAATAACTTTGACTTTAAAGGTTCCTGTCTTAACTGCCATATCCAAGCCGCTCGCCTGTGGTATGCTTAGGGCAGCTGTTGGGTCGGCATTGTATATACCCTCAACTTGTGTGTAAGGTGTTAATCCTGAGCCTGCTGAATGCAACTTGTTAACTTCATGAATCAATGTAGTTGCAATATTGTTTATATCGTCTTGATATTGGGGTATAGTTTTATCTCTCATATACAGGGTTGAACCTAAAGTTCCACTTGTGATTCTTTGTGTTATATCTGTTTTACTGCCAGCTGCATCGACGAAATAAATTTTGTTGTATTTTGCACCTTCTAATTTAGCCGCTTCCAATTGGTTGTAATCTTTTCCGGACACAAGGGGCATTCCACCTATAAGTATTGTCATTTCGGGTTTAGTACTTTGATTGTATGAACCTTCCAAAATTGTTACATTTGCTAAACTCGTCAGTTTTTCTAAGAGTTGGCTTCTTTCGTCTCTCAAAGTGTTGGCGTGGTCTTTGTCACCTAACTCTGCTTTTGCTATTTCATAGTTAAGCTGAGCAATTCTCTTGGCATATGAGTTTATTTGTGTAACAACGTATCCTGTTTGGTCGTCTAGTCCGTTTCTAATTTGTTGCAGGGATGAATTTGCATCCTTTAAAGCTTTTGATAATGTTAATCCCTTCTCTATGACCTGTTGTCTTGCTGTCTCTAAATCTGGGTTTAGGCTTAAAGCATGCCATGCGTTAAAAAATTCTTCCATAGCACCCTTTAAACCCACGCCGTTTTCTTCGTTAAATACACTTTGTATCTCGTCCGTTGTGTCGTTGAGCTTGTTGTAGTAGCTCATTTCTTCATTTGCAGTTCTTACCCTTTTGTCTATCAGGTCGTTTCTGGTGCTTATTACTTGGCTTACCTTTGCGCCAGTGCCAAACACACCTGCGTATGATGTCATGGGCATTGAAGGTAGTATATCTACCCTTTCTTTTGAATATCCAGGTGTATTAACATTAGCAACATTATTACCTGTTACGTCTATAGCAGTTTTTGATACGTATAATCCACTGACGCCTATATTTAGCGCGTCGAAAATGGTTGGCATCTACACCCTCACGCTCATAATTTGGGTTCCTATATTTGTTTTTGCATCTTTGTCGTAATTTGCACTTGAGAAGA
This sequence comes from Desulfurellales bacterium, assembly GCA_027008245.1. Lineage (GTDB taxonomy): Bacteria > Campylobacterota_A > Desulfurellia > Desulfurellales > Hippeaceae > Hippea. The sequence continues at coordinate 23,886 of JALTCA010000025.1, read as the reverse complement.
AACTGGCATAGATATTTAAAAGCCCCGTAAAAAATTCTACATGCTCTTGTGCTATCATTTTATTCACATCGCTTTTCAACCTAAAATTGTCAAGAGTAGCTTTTAATTTGCCATTTAAAACCCTGATGTCGTCTACATAGTTTTTTTCACTGACAAAAAATAGAAATTCGTTTATGGTGTCAACTCCGTTTTTTGTCAGTATATCTTTAAGTTGCTCTTCTGATTCTTTTATTCTGTCTGCCAGTATTTGTTTCTGCTTAATAACGTCAATTAGCTTATCGCTATCCACCTTTATCAAATGCTCTCTTTCCTTGTCCATCAAATCAGTGGCATCTTGGTAGATGGTGATAAGCTCGTTTAGAACGTTTTTTATTAAAGTCAAATCGCTATTCACCTTTCCACTCCTTTAAGATTGACTTTGCAATTTCACTGATTGGCGGTTTGTATGTTCCATTCTCTATTTGAGCTTTTACCCTTGCCAATTTCTCTGCTTTTGTATCTTCGTTGCCCAAAAGTTCAGACAATAACTTTGCCTGCGGTGATATCTCTACTTTGTCAACGTCGCTTTTACTTACCTGTTGCGTGTTTTCTGTTTTGTTTTCCCTGATATTGGCTTGCTTGGTTTTATCAACCTTCGATTGCTTTATGTATTTTTCCAACGCCCCGTCAATGTAAGTTCCTATCTTCATCTTACACCTCCATCGTTTCTTACATTTAAATCGGCATATTCACCTGAAACTTTAGTAATTTTCGTTAGCATAGGCAAGAACTTTCTTCACATAGTTTTGGGTTTCTTTAAATGGTGGTATGCCGTTAAATTTTTTAACATTTCCGGGGCCTGCATTGTATGCGGCAAGGGCTTTTTTGTAATCTTTGAATTCCTTGAGCAGTTTTGCTATATATTTAGCTCCACCCATAATGTTTTGTTTTATATCAAAGATGTTTTTAACGCCCAATTCGAGAGCTGTTTGGGGCATAAGCTGCATTAGGCCAACAGCTCCCGCTTTGGAAACGGCTTGTGGATTGAATGATGATTCTGTTTTTATGATGCCGTACAATAATTTTTTGGGCACGTGAAATCTCTTTGATGCTTCATCTACAGCTTTTTGTATAATTCTCATTCTTTCGTTATCTTTAGAAAGTGGTTTAAATTTCGATGGAAGATTGAATTTGTGTTCAACGTGTAACTTTATAGGCTTTTTATTTAGGTTTTTTGGAATGGATGCTTTATATGCTGTGTATTCTTTTAGTGAGTCAAAAAGTGTTTTTCCTATGGAAAACGGTGAATCTTCCGCTATCTTCTGGCTCAAGGCATTAATATAGAAAAACTTGTAAATGGAGTTTTCTGCATCGTTTTTAATTATTGAGTCGTTAGGAATTGTTTTTTCCATTTCATTCAGTAGTTGGGATACGAACATGGCTTCAAACTCTGTGCAAGCTTTTTTTAGGCGGTTTGTGTTGTCGATATTGTCAACTTTGTTTTTTATTGGTATGTAGCTTAATCTATTCAACAGCATCTTACATCATCTCCAGTTCTGCATTTAGCGAGCCTGATGCTTTTAGTGCCTGAAATATTGCCATCATATCCCTTGGAGTTGCACCGGCTTTATTTAATGCCTGAACGAGCTGAGATACGGTTGCTCCCTTTGGAAACGTTAAAAATTTGCCTTTACCCTCTTCAACCGACACTTTGTTGTTTGTAACTGTCTTTGTTTTTCCGCTGGCTAAAGGATTAGGTTGGGATACGGTTTTTGTACTTGTAATTGTAATGGTTAAATTTCCATGCGATATGCTAACCGGTTCGATTGTTACGTCACCACCTACAACTACTGTTCCTGTTCTTTCGTCTAAAACCACCTTTGGAATAGATATTTGGTTTACGGATAGTTGATTTATTTGTGATATAAGCTCAACAACATCGCCTTTATATAGTGGTGGGACTACTACTTTTACACTACCACCATCTGAAGGAAAAGCCATCTGCCTTCTGTAAAATTTGTTTATTGTATCCGCTATACGTGTTGCCATTGTAAAGTTTGGTTGCTTCAGCGCCAAAACAAAACTACTTTTAGAGTTTATGTCAACATTGACTTGATTTTCTACGATAGCACCGTTTGGGATTCTTCCTACTGTAGGATGGTTTTTTCTAACCTTTGCCCCCCCAGCTCCAGCGTTAAATCCACCAATTGATATAGGACCTTGGGCAACAGCATATACTTTACCGTCAGGTCCGTATAACGGCGTCATAATCAATGTTCCACCTTGTAAACTTTTTGCATCCCCAATAGATGATGCGGTGACGTCTATTTTATCTCCCTGTTTTGCAAAAGGTGGTAGGCTGGCTGTTACCATAACAGCAGCAATGTTTTTGACCTGCAAACTCTGAATATCAGATTGAGATAGCGTTACTCCAAAGCGTTTTAAAGCGTTGACTATGGAATGAATTGTAAAGTATGCACTTGTTCCATCACCAGTTCCAGCAAGGCCAACCACAAGGCCATATCCCACAAGTTGGTTGTATCTTACACCAACAACGTTAGTTAAATCTCTTATTTTTACTTGAAATGCATAGCTGTTTGTTGCTATTAAGAGCGCAATTATGATTGATAAAACTCTTTTCATACCCATAATCCTCCTTAGAATGGCTTGATTAGATTCCATAATTTTACAAGCCATCCCTCGTTTCTGGTTGAACTTACGATGCCTTTGCCATTAAAGAAAATCTTTGCATCTGCTATGTATGATGAATCTATCGTGTCATCGTTTGATATCTGGTTAGCGTCTATAATGCCTGTGATTATCAGTGTGTTTTCTTCTCCGTTTGTAAATACTTGTTTTTCCCCTCTAATAAACAATTTATGATTTGGTAGAACCTTAACAACCCTTGCAGTTATTGTTGCTATAAGTTTATTGTTGACTTGGTTTTGTCCACTACCTTGATATTGATTGCTTGAAGTTGTATCTAAAATGCCGTTTTTACTCGCATCTTTCCCTCCCAATGTTTTAAACCTATTTAGAATCCTGTTTTGGAATCCTAATAAGGTGCTAAGACCAGCTGACATACTCGAACTTGCCTGTGTTTTGAGAGAAGACGAATACTGACTTGTTGCTTGTTCCTGTACAACTATTGTAACAATATCTCCTACCTGTCTTGCTTTTTCGTCTGAAAATAGGTTTTCTGATGTTTGAGTCCACAGAGAACCTTCGTAATGAGTAGGTTGCTCTACAACTGAAGGTTGTTCTTTTACATATTCGGGCATTTCAGAATATTTTTTTGCAATGTTTGTTGTTGTGCATCCAGCTAAAATTAAAGCTACCAAAGCAAATGGAGCAATCCTTTTCATTACTTTCCCTCCATTTTTACTCTCAGTCTTTGTATAGCAAAAGATATTCCAGATTTATATCAAACGAGAGGTTATTCTTAGGGCATCTTCTTTTGTTTTTAAAACGCCTATGAGTTGTAGTTTCTTTATCTGGTTCAAAATTTCCTTTATCTTGCGTTTATCTATGTTTGGGTATTTGCTTATTATATCGTGTCCATCTATTAGTGTTTTGCCCTTCAATTTTTGTTCTATTGAATAGTAAAATTGCACCATTTCTTTTAAAAATGTTGAATACACCTCTTTTTTTAGAGCACTAATTTTTCCTTTGGCTAATGTGTCTGCTAAGGCAAAAAGCAACAGATCTGTGCCATGTTCACCGTATTGCATGAAAAACTCAATCTTTGTTATGTCGTCTAACTCGCCCATACTCCAAATTTTGTATAGGTTTGATGGTTTTATGTGATTTTCTATAAAAAATTTGGTTAATTTTGATATTTTCTTTCCAAAAGGATACATATTTGCATACTTTTCGAATATTTCAGAGCTTTTTAACTCGTGTTTTGGAAATTTTGCAACGCCATCCACGACTATTTTTGTATGTGGTTTGCCAGAATCGTGAAATAAAGCTGCGAGCTTAAGTGCTGGCATTAGTGTGTCTCTTTCTGATGCGAAGTGTCCTAAGTATTTTTTATACGTTTTTCCCAAGATTTTTTGTATTCTTTCTATAGCCCATTCTATGTAATTGTAGACGCTTAAAGAATGGGTTTTTACGTCGTATAAGTGTTTAAAACTTTGCAGGCATCCATTCGTTAGTGATAGATCGTCAAAAAGGGTATCAATGAGGCCGACTTTGTCCATGAGTAATAAATAGACAAATGTTTCATTAAAATTGAAGAATAGTTTTAATTCCTCTGTTATGCGTTCCTTTGATACCCTTTTTATGAGTGATATTTTATCTGAGAATAGTTTTAAGGTTTTTGGTTCAATATCAAAACGAAATAGAGCAGCTAATCTAAACCCTCTTAAGATTCTTAAAGGGTCATCATTTATTGAGTTTTCTGTGTTTGCTTTAATAATCTTTTTTTCAATGTCGTTGGTGCCTCCCAAAGAGTCAATTAATCTGTCCTTTTCTAAATCGTATGCTATGGAATTTATTGTGAAATCCCTATTTAATAAATCTTCTTCTAAGTTTGAGCCTCTTGGTTCAGAGATATCTATGGTTTTGAGGCTGCAAAAAATTCTGTGTGTTGCTATTCCTTTTGAGTATCTTACTGTTTTGCATATTAGTTCTGAGCCTATTGCATGGGCAAATTTTTCCAAATTTCCAAAAACTACGAAGTCATAGTCATTTGTTTGTTTGTTTAGAAGGGCATCCCTTACAGCTCCACCTACAAGGTAGACTTTAACGCCACATTTTTTTGATATCTTTATAATTTGCTCTAAATACGGATCTCTTTTAATAATGTCCATGGTATAATTATAAAAAGTTTCAAAAGTTTAGTTAATTGTTTTCTTTGTTTCCTATGCTCCTTAAAATTTCTAAAGGTATAGGTAAAATAGTTGTTGTGTTATTTTTCGATGCTATTTCATTTAGTGTTTGCAAGTATCTAAGCTGGATTGCTTGTGGATATTGTGAGATTATCTCTGCCGCTTCTTTGAGCTTTTGTGCAGCTTGATATTCGCCTTCTGCCGATATAACCTTAGCTCTCCTGTCTCTTTCTGCCTCTGCTTGGCGAGCCATTGCACGTTGCATATCTTGCGGCAAATCTATCTGCTTTAGCTCAACAAGTGTAACTTTTACTCCCCAACTATCGGAGTGCTTGTCTAAAATTTCCTGAATTTCAGTATTTATCTTTTCCCTTTCTGATAATAATTTATCGAGTTCGGCTTGGCCACATATACTCCTTAGGGTGGTTTGCGCCAATTGTTCTATGGCATAGTAATAATTATTTACTTGTATAACGCTTTTAACCGGGTCAACAACTTTAAAGTATACAACGGCACTAATTTTTATTGTCACGTTATCCTTTGTTATAACGTCTTGAGGTTGGATTTCCACCGTTATTAGTCTCAAATTAACCTTTATCATGCTGTCGATGACTGGCCATAAAAAGAAAATTCCAGGCCCTTTTGCTCCAACAACTCTACCAATTCTAAATATCACAGCTCTTTCATACTCTTTAACAACTCTGACTGATATTAGTAGAATGACAATAAGGATAACAAAAATTATAAGCATGAACATGCTACACCCCTTTCTTCACTTTTAGTTTTAATGATTCTTGATTGATTATGACTACCGTTTCACCTTTTTCTATTCTTTCATCGGACACTGCTGTCCACATTTCTCCATAGATTTCTACTATACCCGGACTATCTTTATCTATTGTTTTTATACATTTTGCCTTTTTGCCTATTAGAGTTTTCTCACCAATAATTGGTTTTTTCTTGTGGGCTTTCCAGGCCAATATTATTATTACAATACTTAAAATGAATAAAACAACAAACGTTGGTATGGTTACGTTGAGGAATATTGTGGGCACTGGTACGTGCCAAATGAATATAAGTATCATGGCTGTGAGAAATACGATAATGCCACTGAAAGCTAATACGCCACCGGAGCTTATAATTATTTCTATCATTGTTAGAATAATCGAGAAAATAATTAAAAACTCTATAAATGCACACATACAATGTAACTCTATCATATAGGCGGTGAAAATTCAATTTTTTATTTGACTTGTGTAATTGTTTTTGAAAAATAGAACTTGTGGTTAAGGTGGTTGTAGATAAGAACAACTTTTATCAATTTGAAACTCCAATAAGTGTCGGTAAAATCTTGAAAAAATTGGGATTTTTGCCGTCTGAAGTGTTAGTTATTAGGAATGATAGACTGCTAACAAGGGACATTGTAATAAGGGATGAACAAGAAATAGAAATTAGGACGGTGTATTCCAAGGGATGAAATGCATAAGGTGTAAAAAAGAGGCAGAGGTTGAGCTTAAAAGTCATAATGCAGCTTTTTGTAGAGACTGTTTTTTACATTTTTTCGAGAATCAAGTTGTAAAAGCTATAAAAACATACGAGATGTTTGAAAAAGATGATAAGATATTAGTTGCTGTCAGTGGTGGTAAGGATAGTTTAACTCTGTGGAATGTGCTTTTGGACTTAGGGTATGATGTAGATGGGCTGTTCATAAATCTTGGTATAGACGGCTTTAGTGAAACTGCAGAGGCCAAAGTTAAGAAATTTGCACAAAGCAAAGGCACTAAATTAATAACGGTAAATTTAGTTGATGAGGGGATTTCTATACCTGAAGTGAAGAAGAAAACAAGGCGTCCAGTGTGCTCTCTGTGTGGTCAAATAAAAAGGTATTATTTCAACATGGTGGGCTTGAAAGAGGGATACAGTGTGCTTGCTACTGGGCATAACTTAGATGATGAGGTTAGCAGGCTATTTTCTAATGTTTTGCATTGGAAAATAGAGTATTTAAAAAACCAGAGCCCAGCTTTGCCAAGTGAAGACGGGTTGCTTAAAAAAGTGAAACCTTTATGCAGGGTTACTGAATTTGAAACGTTCGTTTACGCTTTTTTTAAAAAGTTGGATTTTGTTGATATTGAGTGTCCTTTTAGTAAAGGTGCAACTCTTACCGTTTATAAGAAACATCTAAATCAAATAGAGTTTTCTTCACCTGGAACAAAAATAGACTTTTATCAGGGATACTTAAAAAAATTACGACCTATTATGGCGAATGCTGAGAATAATAATAAGAATAGATGCAAGATATGTGGCTATCCAACATTTTCTGACATTTGTAGCGTTTGCAGGCTAAAAGGCTATCGTTGATGAGCTAATGTTCTATTATAAAGTTTTGTTTCCTTTAGCTATAGCTGATGGGTTTGTATATCATTCAGAAGTAGAGATAAAAGCTGGCTGTCGTGTTTTGGTTGATTTTAAAGGCATTGAAAAAGTCGGTGTTGTTTGGTCTAAAACTGAAAAGCCTACTTATACAACAAAGCCAATTTTAAAGGTTTTGGATGAAGATTCATTGATAAGCGATGAACTTATGGAGTGCTTAAGGTTTTTCTCTTTTTATTATATGGCGAAAATCGGTTTGTTTTTAAAGGGTGCACTACCAAAAAAGGTATTTGAAATCAAGGATAGGATAGATTTTTCACAGGTTAAGCCTAATGTTAGAATTTATTCCAAACCGTTCCTTGAACTTACAAAAGAACAAAAAAATGCGGTTGATGATGTAGATTTGTCTAAATTTGGCGTTTATTTGTTATTTGGAGTCACAGGAAGCGGAAAAACAGAGGTTTATTTAAGGTTAATCGAAGAGGTTGTGAGATTTGGCAAAAAGGCTGTTGTATTGGTTCCGGAAATTGCCTTAACGCCCCAGTATATAAATATTTTTTCAGATAGATTTTCTAAAGAAGCTATATCGATTATACATTCTAGGCTAACAAAGAAAGAGAAGTTCGAAAATTGGCTTAAGTTTAAACGCGGTGAGACCTCTATTTTGATTGGAACAAGATCAGCCGTGTTTAGTGATTTTAAAAATGTTGGCGTAATTGTTATAGATGAAGAGAACGATGAGTCTTATAAGCAGGATAATCAACCAGCCTATAACGCGAAGGATATAGCAATATACAGGGCTAAGAAAAAAAGTATACCCGTTATTTTAAGTTCTGCTACTCCAACCATTGAGTCGCTCTATAAAGCCAAAGAAGGCAAGTTTAAAATGATAAAGCTAACAAAGCGTGTGGGTAGTGTTGAACTCCCAACGATTAAATTTGTAAGAGTTGAGCCTGGTGAACTTTTATCTAAAGAGACTGTTGAAGCTATAAGAAGTTCACTTGATAAATCAGAGACTGTTGCCGTGTTGGTCAACAGGAGAGGTTATTCAAGGTACTTGGTTTGTAAGAAATGTGGCTATGTGTTTAAATGCCCAAATTGTTCTGTTTCGCTGGTATACCATAAGGAGAGTAGCTCTTTAAAGTGTCATTGGTGTGATTCTGTGTTTGAGATTCCAAGGGTGTGCCCTAAGTGTGGTTCTTTTGAGCTTAAGGATAAAGGTGTTGGTTCACAAAAATTTGAGGAAGAGTTGGGAAAGATTTTTAAAGGGTTTAAAATTCAGCGATTCGATAGGGATGTGACCTTAAAGAAAGGGGCTTTTGAGAGTATTATAAACGATTTGCATAACGGTAAAGTAGATATTTTGGTTGGCACGCAAATGCTGTCTAAAGGACATGATGTTTCAAAAATAGGACTTGTTGTTATAGCTGATTTTGAGTCTCTATTTTCAATTCCAGATTTTAGGGCTTTTGAGAAGGGACTTTCATTGATTATTCAGACAGCGGGACGTAGTGGAAGAAAGTCTAAAGGTTCTGTTATTGTGCAATCGCTAACACCAGACACCCATCTGTCTGAGTTTATTGTCAGTCATGATTATTGCGCTTTTTATGAAGAGGAGATAGTGTCGAGAAAAATGTTCAATTATCCCCCGTTTTGTAGACTTATTAGAATTGTTTCTTCCTCGACCAACCCAAAAAAGTCTCTAAAGTTGATTGAAAACGTGTATGAAGTTTTAAAGGATGAATTTACTGTTGTGGGGCCTTCAAAGTGTCCAATTTTTAAGTTAAGGAATAAATTTAGGTATCACTTAATTATAAAAACCAATGCTATTTTAAAAACTATAGATTTTTTGAACAAAAAAATAGGAATGAGAAATGGTATATATTTTGATGTTGACCCCATTAACTTTTTTTAATATAATCCTGCGGTATTGAAAAGAAGAAAGCGGGGTGATTTGGTTGCCAGGCGTTATTGTTAGAGAAAATGAGAGCTTTGAGGAAGCACTGAAAAGGTTTAAGAAGCAGTGTGAGAAGGCCGGTATACTCTCTGAGATTAAAAAAAGAGAGAGATACGAAAAGCCCAGCGAGAGAAGAAAAAAAAAGGCTTTAGCAGCAAGAAAGAAGTTGCTTAAGCGCCTAAAAATGATGAAGAGGAGGAGGTAGCTTACTTCCTTCTCTTTTTGTTTTTGAATGAACCATTATCTTTTCAAATATGCAGTAGAAAGAAGTAAAGCTCTTTTTTTAGATAAACGTATCAGCTCAGTATGCTTACACTCACCAACACTCATAAGTTTAGCTTTTAAGAGTTGCGGTCATTATTTGTTTTTTGATTTATCTAGCCAGAATAGCTTTTTAATGCCTTTCAAAAAAAGTATAGAAAAAAAAGATAGAAATGATTTGCCGTTTTTCTCTTTTTTAAAAAAGAATTTAGTTGGTTTGAGGCTGGTAGATATTGTTCAAAATGGTTCTGAACGGGTTGCTACATTCATTCTTGAGGACAAAAGAGGTTCAATAGTTAATAAGTTCAAACTAGTACTTGAAATAATGGATAGAAATACAAATGCAATATTTGTAGATAGTAATGACATCGTTGTTCAGGCTTTTAAGCATGTTGAATCTCATTTTAGGGTTGTTTTGCCAAGAAGAAGATATATTCCGGTTAATAACGACATGCCAGACCTCTTAAGTGAAGATATCAACCTTCTTATTAAAAAGTTTAAATACAATGAAGATATATTGGGTTTTTCATCCGTTTTGAGGAAACTCGTAAGCAATGAAAATGATTTTTTAAAATTGATTGAGACGCTAAGGGATACGTTTGAGAAAAACAAGTTTGAACTACACCTGTATGCTAAAAATAATGTTTTGCCTTTTTACTTTAATAAAGCTATTAGAAGGGTTAATGAAGATTTTTTGTTTGAACAACTAGTTAAGAGACCGAAAATAGTAGAATTGGAAAACAGAAAGAGAAATATTTTAAAAATTCTAAAGAGGAGATTGAACTCGCTAAGGCGCAGGATGTTTAAAGTTGAAGGTGAACTTGAGGCTGCTAAAGATTTTGACAAATATAGGGTGTATGCTGAAAATTTAATGGCCAACCCTAATCTTGATGTGTCTTATTTAAATAGTATTGAGTTGATAGATGTTTATACGCAAAAGCCAATATTGATAGCTTTAAATCCTAAATTTAGCCTATTTGAGAATGCCCAACAGTACTTTAAAAAATATAAAAAGGCAAAAAAAAGTGTGGAACTTGTGAAAAAAAGGATAGAGGAGACAAAGAACGAAATAGAATTTGTTGAGCAGTTGATGTTTGATGTTGAGGCTTCTGTTAGAGATGAAGATTTAGACGATATAGTCAATATTCTAATGGCAGAGAAAATTATAAAGTCTACTCAAAAAGAGAAGCGTTTAAAGAACTATACACCTTATGAAAAGATAAAGATTGGTAAGTATGATGCGTATTTGGGTAAGAACGCAAGGGGGAATGACATAGTAACTTTAAAGCTTTCTTCTAAAAGTGACCTTTGGTTTCATGCCAAAAATAGGCCTTCTTCTCATCTTATATTAAAGTTGCCTTCTAAGTTGAAAACATTGGATGATAGTGTTATTATCAAAGCTGCGAAGGTTGTTGCACAAAGAAGTAAGGCGGGTTACGGTGAGAAGGTCGATGTGGATTACGCTTTTGTTAAGGACGTGAAGAAGCCAAAGGGTTTGAAACCGGGTATGGTTTTCTATAAAAACTTTAAAACGGTAACTGTAGAAAAAAGTGAATGTAGTTGATATTGTTTTAGGTATTTTTATAGCTGTTTTGGCTATACGGGGTTTAATTAGAGGATTAATAAAAGAGGTTTTTGGATTGGTTGCTTTAGTTGGTGGCGTGATTTTATCCGACATGTTTGGTAAACAGTTTGGTAACGTCATTTATCATCATATCACGGTTTCTGCTACTGTTGCTTATGTGTCAGCGTTTTTTATTGTGTTTATTGTTGTTTATTTGGGATTTCTTTTGGTAGGGTATGTGTTGTCAAGTCTTATAAAAGCCATTCAGCTTGGGTGGTTGGATAGAGTATTTGGTCTTGCGTTTGGAGCTTTAAAAGCATTTTTAATGATTGCTATTCTTGTGTTTGTCGTCAGGAACTTTCCGTTTTTAAGTTATTTAAATAAAGATTTAGAAAATAATTCGTTTATATACTCAACAACAGAAAAGATTATGAATCAATCTGACATTCAAAAACTCATTGAAAAGGCGAAAAACATGAAGAACAAAAAAAGGAAAGAAATTAACAATAAAAGTGGGAGGTTATAATGCGCAAGGGTAGGGTCTTTTTTACTTTGTTACTCATAGCTGTTTTGGCTTATTGCATATATAGTTATACACCGCTTATCAAAGGTAATGGTATAAACATAAACGTTGATAGTCCGAAGGAGTACTTTTCTGCTAATAAACCAATAATAGTACATGTTTTGGATAGAAATGCAGGCATAAAAAGCATAACTATTAAATTGATATCAATGAATACAGAAATTGAGCTTTACAAAAAAACGTTTGCCGACCAGTTTATAAAGAAATTCGATATTAACTTTAAAGCTAATAAAATCGTTCCACAAGGTAAAGCTACATTTGTGGTAGAGGTTCAAGATTATTCAAAGAACAACTATTTTAACGGTTTTACTAAACAAACAAGCTTCCCAGTAATTGTAGATACAACTCCTCCAAAGGTTATTTTGCTAAGCGGCGTTGGACGAGTTGCAATTGGAGGTACGTCTTTAGCTGTCTTTTATGCCAAAGATAAAAACCTACAAGATGTTTATTTGGGAGTATCTCATGACGGTATAGTTAATAAATTCAAAGCTTTTAATGCAGAAGGCTTATTTGGTAATAAACATGTTTATATAAGTTTCTTTACATATCCAATGTCGAAGCTTAAAAATTACTCCACGAACGTTTATGCTTTGGATAAAGCTGGTAATTTAACCGTTGTTCATGTGCCTATTTATTACTCTTCTTGGAAAATTAAGAAAAGTAGGATAAATATAACAGATGCGTTTATAAGGAATAAGGTGTTTGCCATAATGCAGAAGGAAAATATCCCGCAGAAGGAGACATTACTTGCCGATTTCCTGTATGTTAACAGGGTTGAGCGTGCAAAGGATACGCAAAGAATTATGCAGATATGCTCTCATTCAGTTAGTAAGATATTATGGAAAGGTAGGTTTTTGCAATTGAGGAATTCAAAGGTTACAGCTACTTTCAACGATGAGAGATCGTACTATTACAAGGGCAAGCTTGTAGATATTAAGTACCACAAGGGTTATGATTTAGCAAGTGTTCAAAATGCTAAAGTAGGGGCGTCTAATAATGGAATAGTAGCTTTTGAAGGTTATTTAGGTGTTTATGGAAATACTATGATTATAGACCATGGATTTGGTATATTTAGTTTGTATGGGCACTTGCAAAGCTTTCTTGCGAAAAAGGGCGAATATGTAAGAAAGGGGCAAGTGATTGCAATAACAGATACGACTGGGTTGGCAGGTGGAGATCACTTGCATTTTGATATTATTGTTGATGGTTATTACGTTAATCCTATCGAATGGTGGGATCCACACTGGATAAAAACGCACATTTTAGAAGTGCTTAGTGAATCGAGAACGAGATTGTCTCTTATAAGCCAATAAGTGAAGATTTTTCCTAATGTAGACCCTACCAAAGATTCCATTTTAAAGAGCATAGCTTTTTTATCCTTCCCTATGATGATAGAGATGCTTTCTCAGAATTTGTTTAATTTGGTTGATGTCTATTTTGTGTCAAAAATTTCATATTTTGCAATAGGAGCTTTGGTTAGTTCGAGTATTGTCCTTATGGTTGTTTATTCTGTTTTTATAGGAATAGCTACAGCCGCGGGTATATATGTAGCCTCTAATGTCGGAGCCAAAAAGCCGTCTCGTGCTAAATTTTATTATGCTAACGCATTTTCAATGGTTTTGGTTCTATCTGGTATTTTCACTTTAGCTATGTATATTCTTCTTGGTTTTATACTAAAGTTTATAAACCTTGAAGGTATGACACGTATTTTTGCATACCAATACCTAAGGGTTTCTGTGTTGGGCTTGGTATTTAATTTTTTATTTTCTTTAAACAATTCGGTTTTGAGGTCTAACGCTTTGCCATCTCTTGTTGTAAAAGTTATGATATTAACCAATGTATTAAATGCAATTTTAGACCCATTTTTTATTTTTTATTTGGGCTTAGGAATAAAGGGAGCCGCTGTTTCAACCATTGTTTCTTTGGTTGTAGGCGTAGGTTTTCAGATTGTTTTTTTGAAGAAGAATGGCTATTACCTTAAACTTGTTTTTAGGAAGAAAGTTATATCGAAGCTTTTGGGTAAGGGTGTTTTTGCAAGCCTACACCTGTTTTTTAGGATTGTAAGTATGCTTGTTTTAATAAAATTGGTAGGCAGTTTCTCTCAAGTTGCTCTATCTGCTTATTCTTTGGTTATTAGAGTTTATCAAGTGCTCCTGTTTCTGGTTTTTGGGCTCGCAAATGCGTCTTTTGTTATAGTAGGACAAAATTACGGAGCAAAGTTATTTAATAGGGTTAAGGCCAGTGCTTTTTTGGTTTTGCTTATTGGCTTGATTTTTATTGGTACTTTGGATGTGTTAATCTACATTTTTAGGAGCTCTATTTTGAATGTTTTTGTTGATAATGTGAGTGTGAGAGAGATGGCATTTAATGTAATGTTTTACTATTTTATTAGCTATCCGTTTGTTATTTTAGCTACAATTTCTGCACGTTCATCTATGGCTTTACACGATACAAAAAGGCCTAGCATGATTAATTTGTTTAATTTATGGTTTTTTATGTTGCCAATGGCCTATATTTTATCTAAACATTATGGCCTAAATGGCGTATGGTTTTCTATTGCTGTATCTAATTTTACGTCTTTTTTGGCCAACATTGTGCTTTTAATATTAAATCTGAAGAGGGTAAAAAATGAGATTGTACCTGTCTGATTATGTTTTTACAGGCGATGGATTATTAAAGGATACGGCGGTCTTAATGAAGGGTGATGTTGTGTTGGATGTAGGTAGGTTTAAACAGATGCGAAAGTCTTACCCTGAAGCTAAAAATGTAGAGTTTTTTGGGAGTGTTCTGTTTCCTGGGTTTGTGAATGCCCACACACATCTCGAACTGGGCTATTTAAAAGGTAAACTTCCAAAGAAAAAGGGTTTTGTTGAGTGGCTCAAAGCTATGATGTATTTGAAAAAAGATGAAGTTGATAGTGAAATAATTATTAATAGTATTGGAAATGGCATTGAGGAACTTAAAAAAAGTGGCGTTTTTGTTGTGGGCGATATATCAAATACGCTTCTAAGTGTGGATATCTTAAAAAAGGAAATACCAGAGTCAGTGGTTTTTTATGAAAATTATTCTTTAAAAGAGGAAAAAGCGTGCGAGGTTAGAGATAAACTTAATGGTTTAAAGATATACAACAAAATGATTTCTCTAACACCGCACTCGATATACTCTTCTCATCCGTGCTTAATGGAATATCTGTGTAGCAAGTCTTCCTTGACTTCAATTCATTTTCTTGAAAGCCGTGGAGAGTTGGATTTTTTTCACCGAAAAGGGGAACTGTTTGATTTTTTGAATGGTTTGGGTTTGATTGACGATAATTTAGATTTTAAAAATCATTGGGATTTTTTAGAAAAATGTGGTTGTTTAAAGAAAGGGACTGTATTTGTCCACTGCGTTTATGGTGAAAAAAGCGATTTTGAAAAGATAAGGGAATTAGATGGGACGGTGTGCTTGTGTTTGAGGAGCAATGATTACATCACAGGTGAGTTTCCAAATCTTTATTCTATTCATGAGAGCGGTGTGAATGTTGCAATTGGGACAGATAGTTTGTCTAGTAATGATGATTTAAATTTCTTGAATGAATTAAGGTTTATAAAGAGTAAGTTCCCTTTTTTGGATGCTAATACTATTTTTAGGTGGGCTACTGTTGGAGGAGCAAATGCCCTGAAATTAAAATGGGGATTTTTCAGGGGTTACAGAGCACAACCTGTTTTTATTCCTTCCGATATGTTTAATCCATTGGAAAGCATATTAGAAAAAGGGGGCAAGCCCCCAGAGGTTATTATCTCTTAAGATTCAATAGTTCTTGAATCATTTGATCGGATGTTGTGATGCTTCGTGAATTTGCCTGAAATGCCCTTTCGTAAATTATCATGTTCGTGAACTCCTCTGCTAAGTCAACGTTGCTCATCTCTAAATGGCTAGGTGCAAATGTTCCTCTACCGCCAGTTCCCGCGGTTCCTATAATTGGAGCTCCTGAATTGGAAGTTTCAGAATACATAGAACTACCTTCTTTCATTAAACCTTCGTTGTTTGCAAATTTAGATAATGCTATTTGAGCTAATGGATAACTCTTTCCGTTTGAGAAAATTCCTACAATTACTCCATCTTGGTTTATCATGATTCTCTGGAGAGTGCCTCCGGGGTAACCATCTTGTGTTTCAGCTGTTGTTTGAGATGGAAGTGAAAATTGAGTTAATCCATCAAATGTATTTATATCACCAAAATCTAAATTTATTACTTGCTGTGTTGTACCGTTTTTCCAGTCCACAGTTATGGCTAATGGACTTGATAGATAGACTAATCTACCAGTTTGGTCGAACTGAATTTCTCCGCTATCGTTTGATACGCTTCCAGGCTGAGGAACTGTTGCTTGCCAATCCCATGTTGTGTGCTGTGTAACTGGGTCGTAAGCCGCTTTTCTAAATGTAAACGTTACTGTGTGCTTATTGCCCAAAGAGTCGTATACATCTATTGATGTTACATGAACTGCTGCTTCAAATGGTTGAGATGAAACTTGAGCACCTGAGTTCACGAGTCCGGATAAAGTGCCCATTATTGTTGCAAATTTTAAATTGTTGGAATACACGGCACCTATAACCTTGTTGTCAGTGTTGTAGTTGTGTATAGTTATTTCGCCAGATTTAGGATCTATGGTTACCCAATTTTTGTTTTGAGTGGTAGAGGTAGCCCAAGCTCCAGCTGACCCTGCATTTCCTCCGTTAACTATATCGTTTTGAATTTCAGCCCTTAAATCTTCTATCGTATGAAAGTCGTTATGCCCGACGCCTGTATCTGATTGCACGTACCTGTATGTGTTGTAGTTTGCTCCACCATCGTAGCTCATAGCTAATACATCTCCAGCTTTGCCTAAAAAGGCTAAGGTTGTTCTTGAGTCTCCAGCATTTATTGTTGCGCTACGCCCTTCACCAGATTGTAGGTTTATTAGGGCATGTTTTAAATAGCTATTTAAATCGCCTACAGTTGCTATATTTGCTATTGTGATACTCTTTGACGTTGCTACATCCTTAAATTTGATTTCTCCATCTGGTGTCACTGATAGGCTTGCGATATGAGATCCAAAAGCATGGCTTACCGCTTTCGTTATAGCGCTTGCCAAACTCCCTAATGTGTTAAATTCACTCTTACTAACTGTTATTGTACTTGTTGTCCCATTGTAGGTTATATCCATAGAAATTGTAGCGTTACTTGCTAGCTGTATTTGATGACCATTTATGTCGTAAATTTTACTAAATGATGTATCATGTGCAGCAAATTTTGCAGTCTCCTTCCCTAAATTAATTGCATCACCATTCACGTCAAACAACACTGCCATATCATCAGGGGTGGCTGGATTTCCGTTTTCATCGACAGAACCATGTGCCGGAGACATTTCTTCTATGTGATCTCCACCATTTAAGTTTGCTTTTAATGTGATATTTTTTGTTATGCCCGCAGGAACAGTTTTATCCTGTGGAACTACGATGTTTTCTATACTTGCTGCTGTGTTAATTTTATGTGTTTCATCATTTGCCATCCAGCCTTGAACGATGAAGCCTTCGGGGTTTACTAAGTTTCCTGCTGCATCAAATGAAAAATCGCCAGCCCTTGTGTATCTATAAGTTTTCCCGCCGTCATCGCTAACAACAAAAAAACCATCCCCTTGTATAGCCAAATCGGTTGTTTTACTTGTAGCCTGCAAACTTCCTTGGGCAAATATATTGTCTACCACGGCTACAGTGTCCCCCAAGCCAACTTGTGTTGCATTTTTACCTCCAATGTTACCTTCTGGCCCTGTAGCTGCACTCATGGTTTGAGACAACACATCTACGAATGTTATTCTACCTTTTTTAAACCCTATGGTATTAACATTTGCCACGTTATTTCCTACAACATCCATTGCTTCTTGCTCTGATTTTAAACCCGATACGCCACTCCATAATGACCTTAACATAACTATTTACCTCCTATTATCTTTTTAATCCAATAGCTGTCATAAGCATTTGATTTGCAGTGGTTACACCTTTTGAAGATGCCTCAAAACCCCTTTGATATACAATTAGATTAACAAACTCGTCACCCAAGTTTACATTACTCGACTCCAAGTGTTTTGATAATATTATGCCTCTACCTTTTTCACTTGCTATACCTATAAATCCATTAGACGATATAACATCGGGTTTATCCGCGTTCGGGGTTATTTTAAAGGCTGTTTTACCAACCCTTTCCAACCCTTGAGGGTTCATGAATTTTGAAACGGCTATTTGTGCAATTGGATAATTTTTTCCATTTGAATAAATGCCATAGAATGTTCCTGTTCTATCTGCATACAGTTTCTGGAGTAAGCCAGGTGGTGCCCCATCCTGTGTTTGGTCGTTTGTATTTGAATCTAATGCGAATTGCGTTAGGCCTGTGAACTGATTGTCTTGATATGTACCATCATCTGTATTCCAAAAATTTACTAACAGCTGCATTTCAGGGGCTCCATTGTTTAAACTGATGTCTACTGTTGGTGATTGTGTTTTAGGATCTAATCCTCCGTTATTATCGAATTTAATTATGCCTGTGTTATTTTTTATTGTGCCATCACCATCTGGCAGTGTTATATTATATGACCATTGGTTTTGATTTATACGGGTGAAATTTACATCAATTTTGTGCTTCTGTCCAGTTGAGTCGTAAAAAAATGAGTGCACCACATGTGTTGCAGTTTCCATTTGCTGAGTTGAAGCTGTCTGTCCTGGCTTGATTATTTGATTTAAATTTTCGAAAACTGTTGTTAGTTTTTGATTTTCCTGAGGAGTAGGGAAAGTTGGGTCTTCTGTTGTTGGCCTTACTCTTATGTTTAGATTAGTGTTTCCTGTATTTTTCAATTCGAGCTGACCATTTTCGAATGTGGCACTGGCGTTTATTTTATCTTTTTGCAAATCATTGGATATATCTTGAATTAAATCATCAATTGTTGTGAATTTTTCTGCATCTTGTGATACTTTTCCGTTATTATCGTATTCGTATGTATGCCACGTTTGGCCGCCATCAAAGCTAATTTGGAAATTGTCGCCATCTTTTACGTTTAAGAGCTTTCCGTCATTATTAAAGATGGAACTGAAGTCCACTCGCATATTTGGGTCGCTATTTGTTTCTGAGGGTGCATATTCTTTTACCTCTGATGATGAGTTCAAGTTGGCTTTAAATTTTATGTATGTTGATGCTACTGCTGACACATTCTCGTAATTTGAGAAGTTTATGGGTTCAACTTGTCCTGTTGGTACACCTGTGGTTGGGTCTTTAGGTATAAAATATCCTGTTCCTTGTTGAGATGGTTGAGCTAGCCAACCAACGACTTTAAATCCATCTGGATTTACCAAATTTCCATCTGCGTCTATTGAAAAATCACCGGCTCTTGTGAATAGAAAACCGGTTTCGCTTTCTTTGGGGTTTAATAGTGTAAAGAATCCATTTCCTTCTATAGCTAAATCTGTATCTTTGTCGGACTGCACTAAAGTGCCTTCGGCCATTATTGTGTCTGTTGATTGAAGCCTTGAACCTAAGCCTATTTGCATTGGGTCCTGTCCAGCCAAGCCTATTTTCTGCGATTGATAGAGAAGGGAACTAAACACAGGCCTTGTTTTTTTAAAACCTATTGTGTTTACATTAGCAATATTATTTGAAATAGAATCTACGCCTAATTGTTGGTCAAATAGGGCATTGCTCGACGTATATAAAGCCCTTATCATGGTTAACCTCCTGAGGACACTATTTGAACTTGAGATAGTGGTATTTGTTTACCTGAGTCTGTGACAAGCATAGTTTGGCTCCCATCAAAATTCACAGCTATCACTCTACCAGCGCTTTTTGATAGCGTTATTTGTGTACCGTCGTCATATTTGGCTGTTATTCTAACTTCGTATGTTCCAGATGTCACGCTATTGCCTTTGTTATCTTTGCCGTTCCATGTGTATGAGTGGGCACCTTTTGAGAGTTTTCCCAAATCCACATCGGCAATATCTTCTCCTTTGGAATTTGAAATATGAACAGTTACATCGGCCTCTTTGCTAAGGGTGAAACTGACACTGTCTATTTTATTTTTATCTACCCTAATTGCGTTCTGGCCTGTAGAAATGTATTTACCTAAATAACTTGCCGCGTATTCTCTTGGATTGGCTGTAAGGTTATTTTGTAGTGTTGACATCGATTTGCTCATATTCATCAGCTGCTCCAATTGTGAAAACATGGTGTTTTCCTGTATAAACTGGTCGTTATTTAAAGGATGAAGTGGGTCTTGATATTTAAGCTGGGCAACCAAGAGTTTTAAAAAGCCATCCTTAGTTAAAACAGACTTTGGATTTTGAACTTTATCCGATTTCATGCTTTCTGCTATATTTGCGTTGTTCGCTATATTTGCAATGTCCACCTTAAGCCTCCTTTTTAAGTTTTAGGCATTTATATCTATTCCTGAAACACGCCTATTTTGAGTTATTGTTTGTGATTCCTTTTGTACTGTTTCACTATCAAAACTGTTATAGCTGAACCCCGAGCTTGTTTGATTGCCATTTGTCTGCCCCTGTTGTTGGAAATTACCTGAACCATTTGAAAACTGGTTCATAAAATTCTCATTGAAGGAGTTGTGCACATCTATGTTTTGAACCTTTATGCCGTTTGTTACTAAATATTCTTTTAAAGAATCTATATGATTGACAATGGTTTTATAAGTGTTTTTATCATGCACGGCTATAGAAGCCGTCAAATTTTTCTGGGCATCTAAGCTGACTTTAAGGTGTAAACCACCAAGATGAGGCGGATTGAGCTTTAGTGTAATACTCTTTGTTACCGGAGGCTTTAGATTTGAAATCTTGTCTATTTCTTTAATTACCTTATCCAATGGCGGATGAAGGTTTGTTTGATTTGTTTGAACTTGTTGGTTTTGATTATTAATATTATCTGTTTGTGTGCTTGTGGTATATATATGTGTGTTGTTTATTTGCTGATTTTTGTTATCTTCATGATTAATTGTTTTATCCTTGATTTCGTTTATAAAGGTGCTTTTTTGTGTGTCATTTCTTAATTTTTTGCTGAATTCAATGTTTTCTTTGTTATTAAAAGTGAGGTTTTGCTGATGATTATCTTGGCTGTAAATATCCTTTTTTTGCGCGTTTTGATTTAAGTTTTTTTCTATACTAACTGCGTAGTGCTTTTTGGTGTCTACTTTTAAAGTTTTTTTATTGTTTTTATACTTTGTTTTTATAAAGCTTACTTTTTTAATCTTTGCCGACTTTATTTCTATTTCTTGCTTAGGTTCTAAATCATGGTTTACTTTTATTTGATTGTTTTTATTGGTTTCTAACTTTGTTGCGTTGCTCAATGTGGCTTTTATATTTTTTTTATCGTTGTTGTCTCTTAAAATCTCTATGTGCTTTTCGTTATTGGGTTTCTCTAAATCTTTTGTGTCTATATGTTTTATCTTTACATCTTCCACTTTCTTGTCAGAATCTTTTTGTGTAGCACAATTTTTGCTAACTAAATTTTTCTTTTTGTGCTGATTTTCTTTGACTAAGTTTACGTTATATTCGTGGTTAGATTTTTTTTCTATTTGTGCATAAAACTTTGTTTTTTTAACGTGTTCTACTTTAGGTTTTTTGTTTTCTTTTTCTTCACCTTTTATTGAATTTGCTTTAGTAAGATGGTTTGTTCTAACATTCTTTTTGTTTTCCTGTTTAACACTCGTATCTTTTGGTTTTGTTTCTATTGAAATGAACTTTTGCTTTTCTTTATCACTTTTATGTTCTTTTAAGTTTTCCACTTTTTTCTCTAAATAAGTAAGTTTTATGTGCTTACTCTTTTCATTGTTGTCAGTTTCTACTTTTCCTTTGGTAGATGGTGTGCCTTTTAAAAACACAACGTTTTTGTTATTTTCTTCTTTTTCTTTTGTGTCTGTAACGCTAATATGCATTTTTACCTTGATGTCATTGCTGATTTTCTTTTTAAGCTTTATATTTTTATTTTTTATTTCTGCCGATAATGCTTCTGTTTTTTTGTCGTCAACTTTTTGGTTTTCTTTGTTTGTTTTATCATTCACTTTAACTTTTTCAGTAATGTGTTCTATGTCTATAAAAACTGTTTGTTGATTTTCTTTGTTTGCCTTGGTTTTCTTTTCTTTATCCTCAACCTTTGCTTTTTTGTTTTCTTCGTTATTTGCCTTTTGATTGTTTTCTTTAATTTTTTTGTTATTTGTGTTGGGAGTTTTTGCTTTTGTTAAACTTTTGTCTTTCTCTTTGGCGCTAGTTTTTTCTATGGCTTTATTAATTTTATTAGTGTTGTTATTGCTAATTTTATTTGTCTCTCTTGAGAGCACATCTTTAAATGATGTTTTGCTTTCTGAAATTTTTGCCCTTGATACTTCCTGCTTTGGTGTTATACTTTCTAATAGTTCAACTTTGATCATTTTTCACCTCGCACTTTTGTGCTAAAGAGAATTTAGCAAAAAATGTTCCAGGAGGTTTGATATGAAGCTGTCAACGGCAGCCCAGATGAGGGAGATGGATAGAAAGGCTATAGAGACGGGCATACCGGATATTGTTTTGATGGAAAACGCATCCATTAAATCGTTTTACAAGATAATCGAAAACTACGGTGATATTGAGGGCTCTTTGGTTGTGAGCTTTGTCGGTGCGGGCAACAACGGTGGTGATGCTTTGGCTATCTCAAGACATCTTTACAACAACGGTGCCAGTGTATTTGTTTATATACTGGTCGATGAATCCAAACTCAACCCTTCACCCAAAACCAACTTTGAGATCATAAAAAACATGGGTATACAGCATAAATTTGTGTTTAGCGAAGATGATTTTAACGAAGATCTGATTAAGGAGTGCGATATCATTATCGATGGTATATTTGGAACGGGTTTGTCTCGCCCCGTTGAGGGTAGGTTTAAGAGAGCCATCGAGCTGATAAACAAGAGCGATGCTTTTATTGTCAGCGTAGATATTCCATCGGGTATCAGAGCAGACACGGGAGAAGTTATGGGGATAGCCGTTGAAGCGGATCTGACGCCGACGTTTGCTTTGGCAAAGCCGGGTCATTTCTTGTATCCGGGTAGATCCTACGCTGGTGATGTGGAGGTTGTCGATATATCCACTCCCAAGTACGTAATTGATGAGTTCGATCCCGATTTTATTGCTTTGGACGATGGTGAGATAGAACTTTTCTTTAGAGATGAAACTGCGCATAAGGGTAATTTTGGACATTTAGCCATAATCGGTGGTTCGTTGGGTAAGTCAGGTGCAGTAATTATGGCATCAAAAGCCGCCCTAAGATGTGGTGTAGGCCTTGTGAGCTCTGTGATCCCGGATTCCATCAATACGGCCTTTGAATCGAGCGTTCTTGAGGCTATGAGCTATCCTGTTCAATCCTTCAATGGTCATTTTTCCGAAGGTTCCATAGAGGAAGTTGTTGATTTTGTATCAAATAAGGATGCTCTTTGCTTGGGTATGGGTCTGGGTATTTCTGATGATACAAAGGAGCTTGTTAAAGGACTTCTAACCGTTAATAAACCCATGATAATCGATGCGGATGGATTGAACTGCATTGCGTTTTTTAAAGACGAATTAAAAGAAAGAAAAGCTCCAACCGTTTTAACGCCGCATCCGAAGGAATTTGCACGACTGCTTGGTATGGATACAAAGGATGTGGTTAAAAATAGATTGGAGCTTGTGATACAGTTCGCTAAAGATTTCAATGTTATATTAGTGTTAAAGATGGCGGATACCCTAATTGCAACACCAAACGGCAAAATTTACATAAATACTACAGGCAACGTTGGTTTGGCTACAGGTGGCAGTGGAGATGTGTTAAGCGGTATGATTGGCGCATTTTTATCTCAAGGTTATGACCCTGTTCAGGCTGTCATAAATGGTGTTTACCTACACGGTCTCGCAGCGGACATTGCCATAGAAAACGGCCTTGCCTACGAAAGTTTACAGCCCATTGACGTTATTGGCCATATAAACGAGGCCATAAAGCACATTTTAGAGCAGTGAGCTATTTTGCTTGGCAGGACAGGAATTTACCATCTTTGTAAGCTACGCTTCTGTTCCTGCCTGTCTCTTTTGCTTTGTACAGTGCCGTATCGGCCTTTTTTATGAGCGTATTTATGTCGTCATTACTGTCCAGTTCCGATATACCCAACGATACCGTTACCTCTATTTTTCTGCCGCCAATCTCTATGCCGTTTTTTTCTATTGTCTCTCTTATTTTTTCTGATGCTACACAGGCATTCTTTAAATTTGTGTGAGGCATGACAATGCTGAACTCCTCGCCTCCAAACCTTCCAACAACATCCGCTTTT
>JALTCA010000024.1:0-2936 GCA_027008245.1 Desulfurellales bacterium | reverse complement strand
CTGATTCTCCTTGATTCAATAACAAGGCTTGCACGGGCTTATAACTCTGTTATACCGCCAAGTGGTAAGGTTTTGTCAGGAGGCCTTGACTCAAATGCACTGCAAAAACCGAAAAGGTTCTTCGGTGCGGCAAGAAATGTTGAAGGTAAAGGAAGTTTAACAATTATTGCCACGGCTTTGATAGATACAGGTTCGAGAATGGACGATGTGATATTTGAGGAGTTTAAGGGAACAGGTAATATGGAACTGCATCTGGATAGGGGCTTGTCGGATAGAAGAATCTTCCCAGCTATTGATATAACACGCTCGGGGACAAGAAAGGAAGAGCTACTTGTTCCAAGAGATCAGCTCAACAGAATTTGGATACTGAGAAAGATTTTGATAGAGATGAATGACATAGATGCGATGCTGTTCTTGTTAGATAAACTGTCTAAAACCAAAACAAACAAGGAATTTCTTGATTCCATGAATCGTTAATGAAACTTTCCTCTTTGGATGTTGAATCCCCTTACTTTTTAGCCCCAATGGCGGGCTATACCGATAAACCCTTTAGGAAACTCTGCAGGGAATTTGGATGTGGTTTAACATTTAGCGAGCTTATATCCGTCAATGCTTTGTATTACAAAAACCAAAAGACCTATAAGCTGATTGAGCGAGATGATATAGACAGACCCTATTGCATTCAGTTGTTTGGCTCTGACCCCGATATTTTTTTGCATGCTGCGCAAACAGTTGAGCCTTTTTGTGAATGTATTGACATAAACGCAGGATGCCCAGCACCGAAGGTGGTCAAAATTAAAGCAGGTGCTTACCTTTTGAAAGAACCGGAAAGACTTTTTAAAATAGTTGAACTTCTAAAAAAGCACATATCGAAGCCTGTGAGTGTGAAACTTAGAATGGGTTATAGCGAACCCAATAAAATTGATTTTTACAGGGAGCTTGAGAATTTAGGTGTGGATTTCATAACCATACATGCAAGACTTAAATCACAGCAGTTTAAAGGTGAGCCAGATCTGGAGCATGTGGCAAGAGTGAGAGAAGTTTTAAAAATTCCTGTTGTCTATAACGGTGGAATAAACTCGTTCGCTAAAGTTAAAGAGATAAAAGAAAAGACGGGCTGTGAGTTTTTCATGGTGGGCCAGGCTGCCATTGGAAGACCGTTTATCTTTGAGGATTTGAATGACGGTATGGATAGAGTTAGGGACATAGAGTTTGTCAAACAGGTGATGATCAGGCATCTGGAGTACATGGAAGAGTTCTGGGGCGAGACGGCAGTCCAAAAGTTCCGCAAATTTTTCCACGCCTACCTGAAAGGTTATCCCAATGTTAAGAAGTTTTACAACATGATAAATAAGTGCAAAACTGTTGAAGGGGCTATTGAGATAATTAAAGAAATTTAAACGGCAATTTTATATACATTTTGCTTCACTTGTTAATCCGTGTGCCATAAAATCTAGATAATAGTTGAAAGGATTGACTTTTTATAGTAGTATTGAGCAAATGTGAAAACGAGGCATGGAATATATACGTTTTGTCTGTATGTGTATAGAAGTGATTTATTTTTGTTAGATGTGAATTTTAAGATGCTTTTGAGAATCTGGATTAAACTAAATTGTTTGGGGAGTGCCTATGAAACGTTGGAATGGTTGGGGGGATGAGAAAGTTGTTTATCCTGTGTCAAGGCATGCAGAGAAGTTTATAAGAAAAAAGATTGGTGAAGGGGTTAAAAGCAAAAGCATAAGCGAAGCATTACTTTTGAGCAGGGTAAATGAACCGAAGATTAAAGAATTTCCTTTTTCCACTGATGATAAATTTGAAAGGTTAACTCACTCTTTTGGACAGAGCTTTCCCGACTGGATAAAGTTTAAGATGGGATTAGAATTTAATGTGCCAGATTTGGTGTGTTATCCGAGAAACGAAAATGATTTAAAGGTTATTGTAGATGAGGCAAAAAAGAGAAACGTGAATCTAATTCCATATGGAGGCGGAACGTCGGTAGTTGGTCATCTTGAAGTTGTTGATAATAGAAAGCCCAATATTTCTGTGGATATGTCTAAAATGAAGGGGCTTGTTAGTCTCGATGAGTATTCACATATAGCCCTTATTAAAGCCGGTACAAAAGGACCTGAGATTGAAAAAGCCTTAAATATCAAGGGGTATACGCTTGGTCATTTTCCCCAGTCATTTGAGTTTTCTACGCTAGGTGGATGGGTTGTTACGCGCTCCTCTGGCCAGTTTTCCCTTGGTTATGGAAAGATTGAGGATATGTTTTTGGGTGGGACATTGTATTCTCCAAGTGGAGTTTTTCACATAAACCCATACAATAAGTCAGCCGAAGGCGTGGATTTGAGAGAGATAGTGTTGGGTAGCGAAGGTAGAATTGGAATTGTGTCAAAGTGTTATATGAAGGTTTCTAAACTACCCAATGTGCTTAGTGTTGAGGCTGCCTTTTTCCCTGACAATGAAAGTGGTGTAGAGGCTGTTAGGTTTATATCGCAAAGCAATATTCCACTAACAATGATAAGACTGAGTTTGTCTAAAGAAACAGAAGGTATCCTAAATTTAGCTTCAAAGAGGTTTTTTGTTGGTTTGCTTGAAAATGCTGTTAAATTAAAGGGATACTCTAAAGATAAGTGCTTGATGGTTTATGCCGTTAGCGGGGATAGCAAGCAAGTGGATTTTTACAGATCTTTTATTAAGTATGTTATTAAAAAATACGGCGGTTTGAATATAGGAACTTTTGTTGGTAAGCAGTGGCTAAAGGATAGGTTTAAGATGCCATACTTAAGAAATACCCTATGGGATATGAGTTATGGTGTGGATACGCTTGAAACTTTTACGACATGGGACAATGTTAAAAATTTAGCTAAAAAAATAGAAAAAGCGTTATATGGTTCGTTTGCCTTTTCTCACCTTTCGCATATTTACCCAAACGG
>JALTCA010000023.1:0-10295 GCA_027008245.1 Desulfurellales bacterium | reverse complement strand
AATGGTTGAATATTGTTCTCCGACTTGTCACCGAAAGTTGAATATCTATTATGACCTATCGCTATTTTTCCCTTTAATGAAGCAATTATACCGTCTCTATCAAAAATTTCATTAACTAATCCCAAGCCCTTATGTGTATAAAATTTTTCCCCATCAGTTGAAACAATGCCAGCTGCTTCCTGCCCCCTATGCTGAAGGGCATGAAGGCCTAAGTACACGTAGTTTGAAGCCTCATTTCTATTAAATATGCCAAAAATACCGCACATCTATTTAAGCCCCAAAACGTCTTGCATAGAGTACAGTCCTGGTACTTTATCCACAATCCACTTAGCAGCTCTAATAGAACCTCTTGCAAAAGTATCTCTCGAAGATGCCTTATGTGTCAGCTCTACCCTCTCTCCTAATCCAGCAAAAATTACCGTATGGTCTCCAACAACATCCCCGCCTCTTAAGCTCATTACACCAATTTCCTTGGGTTTTCTTTCTCCAACCAAGCCTTTTCTTCCAAATACGCCTACCTCTTCCAAACTAACACCCAAACCCTCTGCTGCATACTCCGCTAACTTCAAAGCTGTTCCGCTTGGCGCATCAACCTTAAATCTATGATGCATTTCAACAATCTCGATATCGTAATCCTCGCCCAAAATTTCAGCCGCTTCCTTTACAAGCTTAAAAAGCATATTCACACCTAAACTCATGTTTGGGGCAAGAACAATAGGTATAATTGCAGAAAATTTCTCAATTTCCTTAACTTGTTCATCCTTTAGCCCTGTAGTTCCAATAACAATGGGCTTTTTATTATCTGCCGCCACCCTTACATGCTCCAAAGTTGCATCGGGTGTAGTAAACTCTATTATCACCTCTCCGTCATCTATAACATCCTTCAAATCATCTTTTACGCTTACACCAATGGGCTGCGAACCAATCAATATGCCAACATCCTGCCCTACAGATTGCGAGCCCTTTACCTCAATTGCACCCACAAGTTGCATTTTTTTATCATCTTCGATCAAAGCACAAATTCTCCTTCCCATCTTCCCTGCTGAGCCGCACACTATTGTCCTAAACATTTCTCCCCCTCAAATCAAGTTCATGCTTCTTAAAACAGATTTAAGTTTCTCCTTATTTTGTTCAGACATTTCACACAGCGGAAGTCTAAACTCCTCTTCAATCAAGCCCATTAAAGCCAATGCCGTTTTTACAGGAATTGGGTTTGTCTCGTAAAACATTGCCTGGTGAAGTTTGAAAAGTTTATGATGCAATCCTATTGCCTCATCCAAATTGCCTTCAACAAACGCATCGTATTGGCGTGCAACAAGTTCAGGCACAACATTTGAAGTAACAGAAATTACTCCATTTCCCCCAATTGCCATCATAGGCAAAGCCAAAAAGTCATCACCACTTATAACACTAAACACTTCACTTGTACCTTCGATAATCTCAGATGCCTGATTCAACGAACCGCTTGCCTCTTTTATGCCTACAATATTATCAATTTCAGACAACCTTATAACCGTCTGCGGCAATATATTAACGCTTGTCCTGCCTGGAACGTTGTATAACACCAAAGGTAAGTCCACATTTTCAGCTATTGTTTTGTAATGTTGATACAACCCTTCCTGCGTAGGTTTGTTGTAATACGGAGCAACGGATAGAATGGCGTCAGCGCCGGCACTTTTTGCAATTTTCGCCAACTCTACAACTTTCTTCGTATTATTTGTCCCAGCACCTGCTAAAACTGGTATCTTTCCATTGCACTCATCCACTGCAATTCCAATAACCCTTTCGTATTCATCCAAATCCATCGTCGCAGCCTCGCCGGTCGTACCACAAGGAACTAGGCCATCTATACCACCATCAATTTGCCTTTTTATCAACATTCTAAATGTATTTTCGTCCAATTTACCATTTTTGAAAGGCGTTACTATTGCCGTCATTGCACCTTTCAATTCAAACATGGCTACTCCCCTCTGTTTTTTAATAATTCCATGCCTCATCAATCATAGTGCCAATATAACTCAAAAGTGCATCACCCTCTAAATAAACCTTCTCAACACTGTCTTTGTTCTTGTAAACATAAACCTTCAGAATCTTACCACTCCTTGTTACAACATC
Source organism: Desulfurellales bacterium (assembly GCA_027008245.1). GTDB lineage: Bacteria > Campylobacterota_A > Desulfurellia > Desulfurellales > Hippeaceae > Hippea. Next base: position 8,180 of record JALTCA010000023.1, on the reverse strand, counting down.
AACAGGGGATTCACACTTTCCTTCAAGCACAGCTATCACAGCGGCAGCTGTAGAACCTGTGCCACAGGCAAGCGTCTCATCCTCCACCCCACGCTCGTATGTCCTTATTTTTACCGTCTTTTTATCAACAACCTCTACAAAATTAACATTTGTGCCTTCGTCTTCAAAATAATCATGATATCTCGTCTTTGCTCCTAGTTCTTTAACGTTCACAATATCGATATTATCAACAAAATAAACCACGTGAGGAACACCCGTATTTATAAAGCTCGCTGGCATATCTATTCCTTCAAGCTTTATCTTACTTTTGTAATCTTTTGGATTTGTAAGCTTAACCTTAACGGTATTTACGCCCGTGATTTCAGCCTCTATCACACCCGCAAGTGTCGAAAACTTCATACTCAAAGAAGCTATGCCGTTTAAAAATGCGAAACGTGCTGCACATCTCGATCCATTGCCACACATTTCAACTTCACTTCCGTCATTGTTAAAAAAACGCCACCTAAAATCATAATCGTTGTCTTTCTCTATCAAAATCAACCCATCTGCGCCTATAGATTCTCTGCGTTTGCAAACCCGTCTAACAAATTCTTCAATAGATATGTCAACTGTGTTCTCAACAACATTTTCCCTGTTGTTTATTACAATAAAATCATTTCCACTACCGTTCATCTTAAAAAATGGAATCTTCTTCATAACTCTTCTCCTCTAATTAAGTCTTCCAACGTTTCTCTTGCTCTCACAACTCTAAATCTATCACCCTCAACAAGTACCTCTGCTGGTCTTGGTCTTGAGTTGTAGTTGCTTGACATGGTAAAACCATATGCACCAGCACTAAACACAACAATACAATCACCGTTTTTAACATCATCAATCTCGTAATCGCGCGCAAAAAAATCTCCCGTCTCGCATATTGGTCCAACAATGTCACATTTAAGCTTCTTATTACCCTTTTTAACAAGCGGCTTAATCTCATGATATGCGTTGTAAAGCGAAGGTCTCAAAAGGTCGTTCATGCCTGCATCGACAATCATAAAATTTTTAGCTCCATTGGATTTATGATAAACAACCCTACTGACCAATATACCACCGTTCCCCACCAAAAATCTACCTGGTTCAAAAACAAGCTTTATTCCTAAACCATTGAAGGCTTTTTCCACCTGTTCTGCATATGTTTCAATGGACGGTTCTTTATCCTCGTCTTCATTATAAACTATGCCTACACCTCCACCAACATCAGCTATAGAAATCTCTATACCTTCGCCTTGAAGCCCCTTTATCAATTTGGCGATTCTAACAGAAGCGTCATAAATTGGCATTGTATCAAGAAGTTGGCTTCCAATGTGAAATTGAACACCTACAATCTCAATATTTTCAAGTTCTTTAGCCTTTAAATACAGCTCCAAAGCTTTATCATAAGGTACACCGAACTTATTTTTCTTTAGCCCTGTTGATATATACGGGTGCGTTTTTGGGTCTACATCTGGGTTTACCCTAAAAGAAATGGGAGCTTTCCTACCCTTTTCTTTTGCTGCAGCATTGATATTTAAAAGTTCATCTTCAGATTCCACGTTGAACATTAAAATACCGTTTTCCAAAGCATACTCTATCTCATCTTTCGTTTTTGCAACGCCACTAAAAACGATTTTAGACGGCTCAATGCCTGCTTTCAACGCCCTGAATAGCTCACCTTTAGAAACAATGTCAGCACCTGCACCCAACTCGGCAAACGTTTTTATAACGGCCAAATTACTATTTGCCTTAACCGCAAAACAGATTATATGATTTCTTTTAAACGTCCTATCGAGCTTTTCAAACTGGCTAACAAAATGGTTTTTGGAATAAACATAAACAGGTGTGCCAACCTCACTAACAATGTCGTTTACTTTAACGTTTTCTGCATATAACTCGTTATCAACGTATTTGAATGTCATTTAACCCTCCACGTGTTTTATGAGTATTCTATTTAAATAGCTAACAAAATGCAACACCTCGACAAATGACTTTCTTGCTTTCAGACCACCGCCTATCTGCATCATACATCCTGGACAGGCGGTAACCAAAACCTGAGCACCTGTATTTTTTATATTATCCAGCTTCTCATCAAGAAGTGAGCTTGAGATGTATGGGTGCATCAACGAGTAGCTTCCAGCAAAACCGCAACATCTATCTTTGTCTTTCAGTTCAACAAAATTAGGCTCATTTGCTTTCAAAAACTCCTCTAATTCATTCGACTGCTTTAGTCCTCTTCTTAAATGACACGGGTGATGATATGATATGAAAGCCCCTATTCTGGAAGTTTTAACACCTTTATTTTTTAACAGATTTAAAAAGAAACTGCCAGCGCATGAGACTCTATCAGAAACCGATTTGGCATCATTGGTGTTCAAGAATTCGACATAGTCCCGCTTAACCATGTGCGCACAGTGGGGATCCAAGAACAAGATCTTGTCACAATTCAGCGATTTCAAAAATTCTACGTTTATTTTAGCCGCCTCTTTGGCAGATTTCTCCTCGCCGTTGTACCACGCAGGCGCCCCGCAACACGATCTCTGTTTAATAACACTCAAATCCACTCCCAATTTTGAGGCAACTTGTAGGGCGTCGTTGCCCACATTGGAATAAAAGAAGTTCACCGAACAACCTGCAAATAAGCAAATCTTGGTTTTTTTTGTATATACCGAGATATCGAAAGAGCTGTTTACACCTGGTAGAGGTCTAAAATCTTGCCCCAAAGCCCTATCCAAAGAACTAATGCCCGTCTTTAAGTCCTTTTTGAAAAGAAAATGCGATACATAAGCCCCAAACCTCAAAATGTGGTAGTTGTTTTCAAGGTACTTTATAATAAGGCGCTTGGGCGTAATTTTTTTCGGCGTGTATTGAGCCTTTATGCGTAAAATCAGCTCCTGCAGATTAATACGAGCAGAGCATATTTCGTCACAAGCCATGCAACCGATGCACATATTGGCAAAATCCCAAAGATTGCCTGTGTCTTTAACAAGGTAGGACAAAATCAAGCCTACAGGCCCAGCGTATGTTTTACCTTTAAACAGCTTTCCACTGACCGTTGTATAAACAGGGCAGGCATTTTGACACGCGCCACAGTGAATACAGTAAAGTATTTCTTTGTAAACTGAGTCCTTTGAAAACTCCAACCTATTGTTGTCAAGCAGGATCACGTAAAACTTACCAAACGGCTTTTTTATTACATCAACGTAGCTTGTGGTTATTTGCCCCGTAGCCGTTTTTGGTAGAGCATCAACAATTTTAAAAGCCTCATTGTCTGTTCCAACAATCTTGTCTATACCCAAAACACAAATTACAACCTTCTTTCTCAGAACGTTCTGTATATTGCCCTCGTTGCTTAAAATAAAAAACCTTCCACTTTCTAAAGATGCAACGTTTGCGCCAATGATACCGCAATCTGCCTCTTTGAAATTCTCCCTTATCTTGGATTTACAAAAATCAACCATTGCCTTTGGGTTTAAAGGCAAATTTACATCAAAAACTCTCTTTAAAAGTTCGTTCACCTTCTCTTTTGACATATGAATGGCAGGTGCGGTCATATGCGTAGGTTTTTCTTCATTGATTTGAACAAGCCACTCGCCAAGATCGGTTTCAACTACAGAAAAGCCTTCGCTTTCAAGAAAACTATTTAACTCAATCTCTTCTGTAGTCAAAGATTTGGATTTAATAATTTTTTTAACGTCATTCTCGTCTAAAATCTTAAGCATAGCATCAAGCGCTTCACCTTTATTTTTTGCAAAAACAACCTTTTCTGCATTTTCTTTAATCTTCTCAATAAAAGGTGATAAGTTTTTACCTAAACTCTCTATGTTTTCAGACTTTATCCTATGAACTTCATCCCTCAAGGTCTCTATATCGAAAAGCTTTTCTATCTTTTTACGTTTAGTAAAATAGTTTTCTCTTAGCCTCAAAAGGGCTGTTTTTAAAAAACTATCTTCTGTGAGACTTTTTTCTTTTTCTAAGATATCGCTCATTTAATCCTCTTTTCTTCAGTTCTTTTGAAAATCTATACCTGACAAACAAAACCAAAAACACAAACAAGAATGTCAAAACACCAGCCAAAATCGTATACCACTCAGACATGTGGGGCTTATAACCTTTTCTTATAACGTTCGTGGCCAACACAAAGAGAAATAGAAAATTCATGGGAATTCAACGTAACTTGGTATATGGAGTGGTTCAATGGAAAAATCCATTTTATACCTTACTATAGGGAATTGAAACGCCTTGGCTATTATGCTCAACTTAAGGTCTATAATCCTGACATAGACAAAATAGCAGTGGTTGTAATAAATATAATCACCCATTATTGCAAAATCATACCTATTGGGTCGGGTGCTTTTTATGATTAGGTGTTTGTAATCGAACCAACTCGGGCTCCCTTCATACCTTGAGGTTGTCTGGCAGTTTTTATTCAAATCTTCAGAAAGCAAGAAGGCCAAATACTTGCCGTTTGAATCAATATAGTTGGAATTATCATCGACAAAGTCCAATACAACCACTCTATTGTTGTTGATATATTGGCACATGCGCTTGGATAGCTCAGAAAACTTCAAAGCAGTAGCATGAAGGTTCCTTATCTGCCAGGATGCATCTACGTCACTGCCAACTCTGAATGGCTTAACATTAACACAGGAGCTAACCACAGCAAGAATACTTAATAACAAAATAACCATCCTCATATTCAATAATTTATCCTCACGAATGTTTTTAAGTCAAGAAAAATATCAAAAAAAACGCCTTAAACCAATTGCCTCCATTTGATTTGTGTGGTAAATATGTTGAAATTTAACCGATTTAAGAAAATTCACATATGATTGACAAAAATCAAACAGTTTTATATAAGAATCGAAGTTCGCGAGCGTGGCGGAACTGGTAGACGCGCTAGACTTAGGATCTAGTGCCGCAAGGCGTGGGAGTTCGAGTCTCCCCGCTCGCACCAAAAAATAACAAATGCCCCAATTTCACACCTCGTAGGTGTGAAATTGGGGTTTTCTTTTAAACTAAACTTTGAAGACCTTCACAAGTTCTTTAATATTATCCGACATGTTTTTCACTTCTTCTGAAATTCTCGCAATGTCTTCAATGGCTTTTGCATTATCTTTTGTTGCCTGAACAACCTCTTTAACTTGAGCATCAATTTCTGCCGATGTTGAAGATAGCTCTTCTGTTGCCGCACTTGTTGAGTTTATCTCGTCTATAACATTATTTGTTTTATCAACAATTTCCTCAACCATCAGCTTATCTTTTTCGGCTTCCTCTTTTTCGGAAAGTATCATGTTGCCTGCCTGCTGGGTTTTATCAACAGCTGTCTTTGTATCGCTCTGCATTTTGTTTATCATGTTCCTGATTTCTTCAGTTGCATGCTGTGTTTTTTCAGCCAACTTCCTAACCTCATCCGCGACAACGGCAAATCCACGTCCGGCGTCGCCAGCACGTGCCGCTTCAATTGCAGCATTTAAAGCAAGTAGGTTTGTTTGGTCTGCTATTTCACTAATTACACCAACAATCTGGCCAATTTCCTTAGATGCCTGACCCACAGTATCTATCTGTTCCATAGCCTCTTTTGCAAGATGGGCGTTTTCTTCCATTCTCCTAAGCCTCTCTTCTATCCTTGAGAGCATATCCCTATTAACTTCTCCAACACCTTCTACAAGGTTGTTCACATTCTCAGAAGACCGCGCTACACCATCTATAGCCTCAACTGTATCTGCAATGGCATTTGCTATCTCTTCCATATTCCTCGCTGTTTCCTCTGTGGTTGACGATATCTCCACTGCAGAGGATGCAAGGGTCGTAGATTCAGATGCAAGTTCATCTGAATTTTTATGAAGCTGAACTGCGATGTTCCTTATTGAATCAATAACCCTGTTTATTCCGCTTTTTAGAATTCCTATTTCGTTACCTGTAATCACATCAAACTTCTTTGTCAAGTCTCCTTGAGCCAAGTATTCAGTCTTTTCAACGGCATTTATCAAAGGCGTGATTATGTATGACTTGACAACAAAATACAAGGCAATAATTAAAGAAATAATAAGCAACAGGCCAATGGTTACAATCATGGCGCTCTCTTTGCTCTTTGAATGCACCCGTTCTATACTATAATTCATATCATTCTCTGATACCTTAACGAAATAAGAAAGAGAACCATTAATAATATCAAGCTTCTCATAGCATAAATTCTGCAGGGAACTGGAAACAGAGCCTGTCTGTTTGTATTCTTTAAACGCCTGCTTTCCACATTGCACAAACGAGTCGAATTGAGCTTTAATTGACTTGATTTTAGATAAAACCTGAGAATTTGACCTGTTTAAGTTTAACGCCTCATTAAATAGAGCCTCTGTTTGGGATACCAACCCCGGAATTTCTGATAGTTTATCCTCCTTTTTAGACAAAACAGCCCTTGCATAATACCAGCCTATAAGATTGGTATTTACAGAGATTTTGCTATAGTCCTCTAAAGATTTTCTATCAACTGCACCTATTTTGTGCAAATCTTTAGTGTCAGATACAGAAAGGTATATGTTAACTCCAGCGACCAAAGCAGAAACAATAAGCACAACAACAACAGATGTTAAAAACAGTGTTCCAATTTTAACGTTCTTCATGCCCACCCTCCAATACAATTAATTTTTTGGCCTCATTAAAAGGCAGCGGCTTAGAAAAGTAATAACCTTGCAAGTAATCACAACCAAATTCTTTCAACAATTCAACCTGTTCTTTTGTTTCCACTCCCTCAGCTACAGTTTCTATGCCTAAAACCTTGCTCATGTGAATTATCTCTTTAACCAATGCTTTAACCTTTACATTCTCCATCATCTCCCTAACAAAGCTAATGTCTATCTTTATGGCATCCACAGGCAGCTTATGTATGTAGCTTAGGGAAGAATAGCCCGTTCCAAAGTCATCAATCATAATTCTAAAGCCCATCTTTTTAAGTGAAAACAGCATGTCTTTGGCTTTCTCTATGTCCTTTGAAAATATTCTTTCTGTAACCTCTAGTGTTAAATACGGAATAAATTCATCACTTATTCCTTTGAGCAAATCTACAGTCCTGCCAGAGTTTAAATTCTCCATTGATAGGTTAACGCCCAACGGCACCAAAGATCCAGTCTCTTCCCTTATGCGTAATAAATACCTAACTACATGGTCAAGCAAATATCTTTCAAAATCCATGAGGTAGTATGAACTTTCAAGAAACTCTATGAATTCGCCAGGATAAATCATACCTCTGTGCGGGTGTTCAATCCTAACTAAAGATTCGAATTCTGCTATCTTCTCATCGACACTTCTATAGATTGGTTGTAAATGAAAAGTAAAGTAGCCCATCTGCAGGGACTCCGCAATCAACCTCTGAACTTCAAAATCCCTCTGTATCAGTTGATTCATTGCTTCGTTAAAAAATCTAAAATTGCCCCTACCTTGCTTTTTCGCTAAGTTTACGGCGGTATTTGCGTTTGAAATTAGGCTTCTCAATTCGTCTTTTTCTGAAACTTCATGTACTGCAACACCTATATTTATCCCTATATCAATACTTTGATTGTCAGTCTGTATAGGGTCTTTGAAATCATCTATGATATTTCTTACCACTTCTTCTATTCTTCTCAAATCATCAAAAATAACAAATAGAACAAACTCATCATCTCCCAGCCTGCCCACAATTTTGTTTTTGCCAAGCAACCTTTGCCCGATTTCTTTTAAAATCCTATCCGCAGTGTAGACACCGTATATTTTGTTAACCCTGTTAAAATCGTAAATATCAACAACCAAAACGGCGTAGTTTATAATTTCTGCCTCTATGTTCCTAAGCGTCTCCTCGCATTCTCGTATAAAGCCCTCGGTATTCAGAAGGTCGGTTAATTGGTCGTAGTATTTAAACTTTCTAACCTGCTCTTCCAAATACACCTCTCGGCTCAAGTCCTTGGAGATAGCGATAAAATGTGATATGTCACCGTTTTTCTTAACAGGAACAATCGTGTGATAGAGTTGGTAGTAGTCACCCTTCTTTGTTTTGTTTATTATCACACCCTTGTAGATTTTCCCAAGCAAGATAGTCTCCCAAAGAGATTTGTAAAACTCTTCATCGTACTTGTCAGATTTAAAAATCGATGGCTTGCTGCCCAAAATTTCACTTATATCATAACCAGAGATTT
>JALTCA010000022.1:0-3030 GCA_027008245.1 Desulfurellales bacterium | reverse complement strand
GTATAAGAGAGAGGATAAATTTTATCCTCTCTCTTGACTTTTGTAGTGTACGCAAATTACATTCAAAATTTATGATAGGAAATATTTTGCATTATTCTTAATAGTACAAGGTGTTTTTCTGCTAAAATATTTCTAACCTAAAGTTTGATCTTTTTGAATTTGCTTATTTTTCTAACTACATCAAAAGATCCATTACTATCCAAAATCTCATACTTTCCTAACTAATAATTAGAGGTGTAATTCTATGCCTTGTATAAAAGGAATTGAGATCCTTCGCAAAGACGGCTCAGGATAGACGGGAATAGGTAACGCTCGCTCGAGGATAACAAAAACGCTGTCACTCTGAGCGCAGCGAAGAGTCTCTGCCTTAACGACGGACCTTTCGCGGCATCTCTTTCCAGTCACTCTAAGAGAAGCTCAGAATTTCTACTTTAACGGGGCGGTGTTTTTTTTGTTTTCTCATACTGAGCGAAGCGAAGTATCTCTGCCCCAACAATTTCGAAATTTGTCGCTATTAAACACTATTTATAGGTTGTTTTGCAAAAAAATTCAGGTTGGCAAAATTATCCCTAACCAACCCTGTATTTATCACTTCTTTCTCAAAATCGCTAATTTAAAGCCCATAGACGCACATCTTAAGAAAAATAGGGTAAATATACTTACAAAATGCGTTAGAGGGCATTATTTTAGGGCATACAAAAATCTCAACGAATCCTGTATTTATAAGCGTTCCTAAAAAATCACTTTGAAATTATCAATTTGAATAAAATTGGTCAAAGCAAAACCCCGCATAAGTAGAGCTTTCTTTAATAGTCAGAAATGGGCAAATCTCGTTCAAAAAGTGAAAAATTGTTCGCATATGAAAGAGCATTTATGCATCTTGTAAATATGATTATTGCCTAATTTGTTTACTTTGTATTACCGAACCTCTGTAAATAATGTCTGTTTTTGGTGCAGATGTATAACTTATACTTTACAATGTCATTTCTTTTTTAAAATTGCTGGATTTATTTCGTATATTATTAATCTTTGCATTATTCAGAAATGGCAAATCGTAGAACGTACTAACATTGCTTTGTTTTTGTTTTGCACAGGTAGCAGGTAGAAATTACGTTAATTAATTTGCAGGACTATCTATTATTTAGTATTAATATTTTATTAATAGATGGCAATATACATTAATTGAGATATCAAAATAGGTTTATTGAAATTTACAAGATATAATTCGCTTTTCAAATGGTGGCGGCGGAAGGATTCGAACCTTCGACACTCCGGGTATGAGCCGGATGCTCTGACCTCTGGGCTACGCCGCCATTAAATTCGTTTAATTTTTCTTTTCAATCTCCTTTTATTTGCTGTAAGTGAATCTTGCGAATCCCGGAGAAACTTTTTCATTTTTAGCTCAAATTCATCTTTTTTTTCTTGCTCAATTTCTTCTTTGCTTACTCTCCGGACAAAAGTAAGATTGAGCTTCCCTTTCTTACCTTTTCCTATTACCTTAACGAGAACTTTTTCACCTACATCTATAAAAGCATGGGCGTCTTCAACAAACTTATCGTCAAACTGTGATATATGGATTAAGCCAACGCCGCCTTCTTCTAATTTCACAAATGCACCATAAGGCATAATTCTTACCACAGTCCCTAATTTCTCATCTTTACCCATACACCTATATAATATTATTTATTTTTTGAAAAGATGCAATACTTTAGCAAGGGTTTTTTGCAAAAAGCTTTCAGTCATTTTGTTTTGAGCATTATTATTAGTATTCGAAAAATTAAAATAAATTACGGTTTCTCCTTTTTTTGCAAGCATAAGTTCTTCTCTTGCCACTTTTTCAATAAATTCGTCTGTTTTTTCATTCTTAATTTCTACACTCAAGTAATCGTTTTGAACTTTTAAGGTATTAATACGCGACTCTAAATTACTAAGTTTATTTTTGTCTTGTATAAAAGAAACAAAATAAATAATGTTAATGAGCACTAAATAAAATATAAGTGAGTACAAAAAAACTTTTATTACTATATTTCCTCTGTGGTTCATATAAGTATATTAAATAATAATTTTATTGTGTCAACCATTTTACATATGAATAAAGGGCAACATTATTAGATACAGTGATATATATCCAGCCGTTACTGCTGCAAGTGTAAATGGAACCCCAATTCTTGAGAAATCCCAAAATGATGTTTCATAACCATTTTTTCTCAATAAGCCTGTTGCAGCAATGTTTGTAGAGGCACCAATCGGAGTTAAGTTTCCGCCTAATGTTGCACCTATTAGAAGCCCAAATAGGAATAATTCTACAGGTGCATTAAGTATCATAGCCATACTTCCTGCAATGGGAAGCATAGTTGCAACATACGGTACATTGTCTATAAATGCAGAAAACGCAACTGACCCCCATACAATAATTGTATATCCCCAAAAAATCTTCCCATTTGAAAGGTGTGCCAAAAAGTTTGCGAGGTCTTCTATTATGCCTACATTTATTAAAGCTCTAACTATGAGAAATAACCCGATCAATAACAAAATAGTATTCCAGTCTATTTCTACAAATACATTTTTAGTTAGTATAAATTCTTTTTTGAACAGTTCATAAATAATTCCTACTGCCATAAATGATATACATACAATACCGTTAATGTTTTTGTAAGGGAGAAATGATACCAATACTAATGTGCCTACCATAGCGAGTGCCAATATCCCTGGAAACCAATCCTTTACTATCGTTTTTTCTTCTAAGTGTATAGGTGCTTTTTCTTTTCTGAATATATAAAGAAGCACAAATGCTGCTGCTATTGCACCTATCTCCGTAGGGACTGCTATACTGAGGTGGTGGTGATACCAGAAGAAATCGAGGAAGTTCATATGGGCGTATCCTGCAAGTAGCATTGATGTAGGATCTCCTACGAGTGTAGCTGCGCCCTGGAGATTTGAGGAAACAGCAATTGCTATAATTACAGGCACGGGGGAGACTTTTATTCTCTTACAAATAGAAAATGCAACAGGTGCGACAAGCAAAAGTGT
>JALTCA010000021.1:0-3102 GCA_027008245.1 Desulfurellales bacterium | reverse complement strand
CAATTGCAACTTGGCATAATACATAAAATCTTGAAAAACTTACTAAGAGAAGGTGTACCAGTTAAAGATATGATAACCATAGCAGAAACGTTGGCGGATTACGGAATTTATACAAAAGATCCAGACCTACTCACAGAATATGTGAGAATAGCTTTGGCAAAACACATTACAAACAAGCTTAAAGACCAAAATAACACTATCCAAGTAATAACATTAGGCAACAACGTGGATGGCGTTTTAAGCGCGAGCATAAAGGAGCAAAATGGCGTAGGATATTTAGATTTACCATCGAACATATCAGAAAAACTGCTTGAAAAAACACAAGAAGCAATATCAAACGCAGTTGAAAACGGTATAGAACCAATAATCTTGACTTCTCCTAAGATAAGAAGATATTTTAAAGGGTTTATAGAGAGGTTTTTCCCTAAGGTACCGGTGATTTCTTATGCGGAAATTGCAGAAGGCGTTGAGATAAAAACTATTGGTAGTATAGAATTATGATTGTAAAAACTTATAGAGCCCCTACGATGCAAGAGGCCATAAAGAAAATAAAAGAGGAATTGGGCGAGGATGCTCTCATTCTGTCATATAAAAAAGTCAAGCAAGGCTCGTTCTTTTCCTTTTTTAAAAAGGAGGTTTATGAGGTAACGGCTGCTCTGGATGAAAAGCCGCTGAACCAAAAACCTACCTTTAAGAATGTAATGAAGAAATACGCAGGTAATAGCGTACCAAACCAAAAAAACACAAAAAAAGAAACAAACAACGATAATATAGAGGAAAGAATTAAAAAATTAGAGCAACTGATTTACAAAGCAGGAAAAGAAAATATTGAACGGCTTGTTAGTGACATAAAGTCCGACATTGATGATTTAAAAAAAGCCATAAATTACACCAAAAAATCTGAAGATATAGACCTATCAAAAATACCCTTGGGAATGAATAAACATTTCACCTACATGTGTGATATAGGCATAAGGAAAAAATACGCATACAAAATTATTATGGGTGTTCATAAAAATATCGATAAAAGCAGGTTGAATGAAGACGAATATGTGAAAGAGTATCTATCAGTTGTTATAAGCCAATTCTTCAAGCAAAGCAAACCAACAAAGAAAAACATAGTACTATTAGGACCTACAGGCGTAGGAAAAACCACAACCTTGGCAAAATTGGCAGCCATCTACAAACTCAAAGAGAACAGAAAAGTTGGTATAATAACAACAGACACATATAGGATAGGGGCTGTAGATCAGCTTTTGAATTACGCAAAAATTATGGATATACCTGCTATCGTTAGCATAACAAAGGAAGATTTTAAAAATGCCATAGAAGACCTAAAAGATATGGACACAGTTTTGGTAGACACCGTTGGGAGAAGCCCTAAAGACATAAAACGACTAAACGAGCTTTTCAGTATATTCAAGGAAGAAAATAGACTTCATATGTCACTTGTTTTAGCTGTTAACACAAAAGAAGAAGATTGCATAGATACTTATAACCAATTCAAAATTTTACCTTTAAATGATCTTATATTTACTAAGGTAGACGAAACAAAAACTCCGGGCACTATGCTCAATATAGTTGTAAAAACAAAAAAACCTGTATTTTGTGTATCGTATGGTCAGGATGTCCCAACCGATATCATGGAGGCTCAACCGTTGAAAGTATCTTCCTTAATTATAAAAAGGGGAGTAGAAAATGGCTGATCAGGCTGATAAATTGAGAGAAATGGTAAAAGAAAAAACTAAAGATAAGAAGAAATCGAGAGTAATAGCTTTTACAAGCGGAAAAGGTGGCGTCGGTAAAACAAATATCGTAGCAAATATTGCATACCTTTTAAGCACAATAAATAAAAAGGTAATAGTATTTGATGCAGATTTAGGTCTTGCAAATATAGACATACTGCTGGGTTTGAAGCCAAAATATACCTTAATAGATGTGATAAAAAAAGGCAAAAAAATGAAGGAAATCATGATAAAGGTAAACGACAATTTTCAGGTTATACCAGCCGGTAGCGGTGTAGAAGAAATGGCTAATATTAGCGAACCAGCATTTTCAAAAATTAGAGACGACTTACAAGAGATAATAAAGGACACAGATATTCTGTTAATAGATACTGGCGCTGGTATATCAAAAAAGGTTACATCTTTCATAAAAAGTTCAGAAGAGGTTGTTGTGGTGACGACTCCAGAGCCTACATCTATGGCGGATGCATATGCTGTAATAAAAATAGCATCATCAAACTACAAAAGAGAAAACATAAATATTTTCGTAAATATGGCTAAAAATCAGCAAGAAGCAGAAGCCACTTACAACAATTTAAACAAAATTTGCAAGAAATTCTTAAATAAAGAGTTTAAAAATGGAGGGTATTCACTAGTAGACAAAAACCTGCCATTGGCAGTAAAGCAACAAAAAGCTATAGCTGAGCTATACCCAAACTCTAACTTTACAATATCAATGAAAAAGTTTATAAATAGCATGTTTAAAGAAAACCTTAAGGTTAGGGAGAATCCTATTGCACGCTTCTTCGCGTCGCTATTTGGAGGTACTTGATGAGTGTAAGTCTTATCTGGGGAGCTTTCGTAGGAGGGCTGCTTAGTTTCTTCTCGCCATGTATCTTTCCGCTTATACCTGTATACATATCCTTTGTAACCGGATACAGTATAGGTGAGCTAAAAGAAAAAAAGAAGGTGAGATTGATACAAGTTTTTCTAAGAACAACTGTATTTATTTTAGGTTTCGCCATTACTTTCATGTCCATGGGGGTTGCATCAAGCAGCATTGGAGAATTCTTACTAAGCAATAAAGTCTTGTTTGCCAGAATATCTGGGATATTAGTCATAATCTTTGGTTTACACTTGGCAGAAATATTTAAACTAAATCTTTTAAACAGAACAAAGAGATTTACGGCCTGTTTTCATTCTACAGGCCTCATTTCCTCGCTTGCATTTGGAGTAATATTTGCCTTTGGCTGGAGTCCCTGCGTTGGGCCAATGCTTTCATCCATATTGATTTTGGCTGCCGACACGGCAAACATGCAACAAGGGGCATTGCTCTTGTTAGTATATTCATTGGGAATAGGCGTACCTTTCTTAGTTT
>JALTCA010000020.1:0-3147 GCA_027008245.1 Desulfurellales bacterium | reverse complement strand
TGTCTCAAGGGCTAAATATTAGCTTTTGTATTGTCTCAAATGCCTCTTTCGCCCTTTTTTGGATAAACAGATCGGGTCTACACACAGCCATACAGTTCCTGTCTGGATTTATGGTTACAACAAACGACCCGCGCGCCTGGAACCTATTGGCAATATAGTCATTTGTTGGAACAGCCGAACTCGAGCCTATTAAAAAGATCGACTCAGGCACTCCAACCTCATTCAAGAAGTTGTGATAGTTGTTGAGCTGCTGCTCATTCTCTATATAAGTCCAATCACCAAACATCAAAATATTGGGTCTCAACAAATCCCCACATACAGGACAGTGGGGTAAATTAGTTGCCACCATCGTTTCATAATCCAAATCACACAGCGGAACATCGCGGTTCTCTTTAACACCGTAACTGCACGCCGCTCCCTTCATACATTGGAGCCTCCACATGGAACCGTGCACCTCGTAAACAAGCGACTCATTAAGTCCAGAAATTATGTGATAACCATCCGTGTTTGTTGTATGCACAAATGATCTATCAAAAACCTCATGAATCAAACGGTTAATCACATGGTATCCGACATGGGGTTTATTTTCATGGGCGTTTCTCCTACGCCATTCGTAAAATGCCCACGCATATTGAGGCCTTACCTCAAAGCTGTATGGGTTTGCTAAATCTATCGCATTCAATCCAAGCCTTTTAAAAACGGGGAAGTTACGCCAATAGCCCTCTTTGTCCCTAAATGTAGGTATGCCACTATCTGCGCTCATGCCGGCACTTGTCAAAAACAAACAGCTTTTGGCTTCCCTTATTTTCTTCTCAAGCAAACCAAAATCATCGACCTTCATGGCTTCCACCTCACAAAAAACAATAGGGGTCTAAAGCCATGTAATCTCCGTAATACGCATCAGCCCTTGCCCTACAGCCACCACAAACATTTATGTATCTGCAATGTGCACATTTTTCATTGTACGAACCAAAATCCCTCATGTCTTTAAAAATCTTCGATTCATGCCAAATCTTCAAAAATCCATCCTCAAGCACGTTTCCAGCACTCCTCAAAAAGTAGCTACACGGCTTAACCTCACCGTCATAACCAATGAAAGCAATCAACTGCCCAGCTACACAGCCCTTAGCCCCACCAGTTGAAAATTTAAGCGTCCTTCTTTTAAATTCAATTCCGTGTTTCTTGCTTTCAATATCAACAAGTGCATAGTATTCCGGAGCACAGGTCGGTCTAACGAGCATCTCCTTCTCTTTTAGTTCAAGTTCAAAGTGCCATTTGAGGATCCTGTAGTAATCCTCCTTGTCAATCAACTCATCTTGCAGCTCTTTAGCCCTGCCCGTCGGCACAATCATAAACATATACCAAGCTTTGGCACCTAAAGACTTTGCAAGTCTATACGTATTCTCTATATCATGTTGATTTCTTTTAGTAAAAGACGAATTCACGATAAAATCTACACCTATCTCTTTTAAAATCTTCGCAGCGCGGACGGTTGCATCAAATGCACCTTTAACTTTTCTAAAATCATCATGAATCTCTGCTCTTGAGCCATCCAAACTCAAAGACACAATATCAATATGCTCCTTTATCTTTAAAGCCATTTTATCATCAACAAACGTTCCATTTGTCGCAAGGCCAACCCTCATGCCCTTGAATCTTACATAATCCGCTATATCGAAAACATCCTTTCTTAACAGAGGCTCGCCACCGGTTAAAACAACAACGGGTTTAAACTCCTCCGATATTTCATCAATAACGCCCCTTATATCATCAAAGGACAGTTTATCCTTCAAATTCATGGATGCAGAAGTCCTACAGTGTATACAGTTTAAATTACAACGGGGTGTTATCTCAAACGCAAGCCACTTTAAAGAAAATTCCATTACTTCCTCACCTTCTCTATGTCTTCTTTTTTGCCCACAACCAAAAGGTAATCATTTTCCTGAATAACCTCGTTTGGCATTGGGTTTATATCCATTTTACCATCGTGCTCTATACCAATAATCGTCAAGCCAAAACGTTTCCTCACATCCAACTGCAGTATGCTTTTACCTGAAAAGCTATGAGGTGCTTTTACCTTTGCAAGAACATACTTTCCAGTAGAATCTAAAGCCTCTATAACATCAAGACCTGCAAGGTGATTGGCTAAATCCCTACCCTTCTCCTTCTCCGGAAAGATTACCTTTGTTGCACCGACCTTTGCAAGAACCCGCCCGTGCAGCACGCTTGTAGCTTTTGCATAAATTTCGCCAATACCAAAACTATGTAAAATAGCAACACTTAAAACACTTGTTTCTATATTGCCTCCAACAGATACAACAGCCGTTTTAGCATCCTGAACACCTATCTCCCTTAAGGCTTTCTCGTCAGTGCAATCTGCTAAAAAAACAGTAGGTATAACTTCAGCCACATCTTTAACTTTATCTTCATCTATGTCTATACCAATAACGTCTTGACCAAGTTCGGCAAGTCTCTCAACCACGCTCTTACCAAATCTACCAAGCCCTATAACAACAAACAACTCCTTCATACAAATATTCTCCCCGTAGGTAAACTATAGCTGCGGCTCTTTCTTTTACCAAACAGAGCCACAGAAAAGCTAAACAGGCCAACCCTTCCGGCAAACATTAAAAGTACTATAATTAACTTTCCCACAGCATCAAAACTTGCAGATAAACTTAGGTTTGCGGTACTAATAGATAATCCTACGGTAGATAAAGCAGATACAGATTCAAATAAGACACTCAAGAAATTCACACTTTCTATATCACTTAAAATAAAAGCCGCTAAAGACAAAATAAAGAACGAAAGTATAACGGCAACCAGAGATTTATAAATTGCTTCATCAGGAATTTTTCTATTGAACAAAAACACCTCTTTCTCGCCACGAATGTATGAATACACAGCTACAACAACGGACACTATAACGGTTGTTTTTACACCACCTCCTGTGCCACCAGGGGAAGCTCCAATAAACATTAAAATGACGAGTAAAAACAGTGTAGAATTGTGCATAAAGCTCAAATCTACGGTGTTAAACCCCGCTGTTCTTGTTGTAACACTCTGAAACAGGCTAACCAATATGTCCTTAAAAAAACCATGATTGTGTAAAATACCATTGACTTCTAACAGGTAAATTATAAATGC
>JALTCA010000019.1:0-10952 GCA_027008245.1 Desulfurellales bacterium | reverse complement strand
TTAGTTTCAATCTTCTATTAACCCTAATTATGATAAGCATGACGCCAGCTAAAAAAACTAAAATGCTGGTAAAGACTAAAATTATTTTGAGCATCAATTTGTGGTAAGCACTGGATTTTGCTGAGTTGATTTGTTTTAAGTACATAGTATCCAATTCTTTTGGTGTAATTCTTTTTAAGGCTTTGTTGAGTATGCTAACAAGGATTGGCAAATCTTTTCTAGAAGCCATGGATAAATTGCAATTTAAACCTGTGTCTCCAATGATGACTATATCCTTATATCCGTATTTTTTTATTATATAATTGGCAACAGGTAGAGTGGCGACTGTGTAGTATGCCTTACCATTTTCTACGTATTCAAATGATTGTTTATAACTGTTTGTCTCTATGATTTTTATAGATGGATATATCTTTTTTAACCTCATAATCAAGCCAGACCCTCTTTTTCTTGCCATAGGCTTATTGATTATGGAAACTATGCCGTTTACGAAGTGTTTGTTATTCTTTGCAAATATGAAAAATTCATATTTTAAGTAAGGCCTAGTAAATAAGGCATATTTCCCCCTTTTGTAGGTTTTAATAGCAGAAGGTAAAAGGTCGCATTTCTTTTCTTTTAAAAATTCTTGTGATTGAACCCAGGTTTTGGTTGGAACCCTAACAAACGTTATCCCCGTAAGAGCACTTATCCTTCTAAGTACATCTATAGATATGCCTTCTGGTTTACCATTTTTTAGATATTCTATGGGTTTCCAATCAGGATTTGTGCATATTTTTATTGTTGCATGATTCTTTATGAAGTTTCTTTCTCTTGTTGTAAACATTTGTTCTATGAACATTCTGTTGTATATGTATTTATTTGTATCTATTTGTTTGGTAGTACTGAACAGTATATCCTCAAATTCATCCAATATCTGAACAATTACGTTTTTATCTATGGAGCCCACAGGAAACACATCTGGCATTATAACTTTTTGTATAGCTTTTGCTTCAAACATAAGGGCTGGAATATTTTTTTCTTCTGAATATTTGTTATAAATTAGCTTTACTATTTCTTTCTTGTGATTTAAAGCGTATTGCCATCCTTTTACAGTAGCGAGCAAAAACTTTCTGACTACATTAGGGTTTTTATTAAAATATTTTCTTGATGTAAATAAATTTCCTGAGTAGGCAAAGATTCCATAGTTAGCTGGGTCGATAATATTGTAGAGAACATGTTTTCTGTTTAGATAGTAGGGCTCGTTTGTTATGTAGATTGCCATGCCGTCCACTTTTCCTTCAACTAAAGGTGTGATTGAGTATGTTTCTTTAGTTAAAACTAAATCTTTTGGTTTTATTTTGAATTTATGTAGTAATAGGCCTAAACTTGTAAAATTGAACTCGTTTTCATCTGCCATTATTTTTTTGTGCTTTAAATCTAAAGGGGTTCTTATAGAGGGTTTTACTGCTAAAACAAGTGGTGATTTTTTAAAGAAATTGGCAAGAAAGACAATCGGTTTATGGTAAATGATGGCGGCAAAAATATCGCTATCAGTTACTCCAAAGTCTGCTTTGCCGTCCAAAACCGTTTTTATAACGCTACCTCCATTGTAGGGAATGATTTTTACATTCAAACCCTCTTTTTTATAGAACCCTTTTTCCTTTGCTGCAATGTATCCTGCAAATTCAAATTGATACTTCCAATTTAACTTAAGGGTTACGTTTGTTAATGATAAGGCTTTTGATGATATAAGAAGGATAATGCTTAATATTAATAAAAGAGTTTTAATTTTCATGGTTTAAGTGGGGCCGGTTTGCCTATGTAGTAACCTTGGGAGTAGTCAATTCCTATTTTTGTTACGATATTTAGAATAGTTTCATTCTCAACAAACTCTGCAATTGTTTTAAAACCCTGTTTGTCTGCAAAGCTTTTTATTATCTCTACAATATTGTAGCTGTTTTTGTTTTCTGCTATGTTTTTTATAAGTGATGCGTCAATCTTTAAGTAGTCTGGCTCATATTCCAATAATCTTGAGAAGTTAGAATATCCGCTTCCGAAATCATCTATAGCTACTTTTGCGCCAAGAGATTTTATTTCTCTTATAAATTTTTTGGCCTCTGTCTGGTTTTTTATATTTTCGTCTTCCAACAGCTCAACAACGAGTTTTTTGGTCATATTTTTATCTTCGTTTAAGGCATTTAGAATAAACTCAACTGTCTTTTTGTCTTCTATGTCAAGCTCAGAAATATTCAGAGAAATTTCCATGTTTAGCTCTTTTATAGCTTGAAAAGTTCTTTTTGCCACAGCTTTTGTTATTTGTTTGTAGTATTTGCTCACCTTTGCTATAGTGAGAAATCTCCCTGGAGGGATGATGTTCCCGTTTTTGTCTATTATTCTCACTAATGATTCGTACTTTTCCACTTTTTTGGTTTTGTTGTTGTAGATTGGCTGGAAATGACAAATTACCCTGTTATTATCTATGGCATCTTTTATTGTTATCAGAGTTTCTATGTTTTCTTTAGCTTTCTGTTTCATCTCTTGCATCAATCCGTCTGCTATTACAATGTCGACTTTTCTTTCGATTCCCTTTTTTATCCCCATTTTGGCATTTTCTATTATGTGGTCTTTTTCTTTTGCAAAACTTAAAATCATATCTATATGTTGCTCATGATTTTCGAATTTGATGGGTGTTTTTCTAATGTTTTCTTGGAAGGTTTTCAGTTCCATTAAGAATTCATTTATTGTTTTGTCCGGAGCATTTTCTTTTATGAAAGCAAATTCCCCATTTCCTAAGTTATACCTAAAAGGAAAATAGCAACTTTTCGGTAATAGGGTTGGTGAAATTTCTATAAATTTTTCTTCTAACTTTTCTATTGTTTCTGTATCGTAAAAATTTTCAAGGTCATCGTAATCTTCTATCTTACAGTATAAAAGCACAGGGTTTTTCATCTCTTTTATCTTATCTTGCATTAACCTTTTTGGATTCATGAACTCCGTTATGTCCTGTCTTACAGCTATATATTCTTTAATTTCTCCATTTTCATCCAAAATGGGTGAGATTGTCGCTTTTAAATATATGGCTTTTCCATATTTAGTTTTGTTTTTCACCACTCCATGCCATACTTTTTTGCTTTTTATGGTTTTCCATAAGTCTCTAAAAACTGAAGATGGAACATCCGGGTGTCTTACTATGTTGTGCGGTTTTCCTATGAGCTCTTCTCTTTTATATCCACTTTTCTCACAAAATTTATCATTTGCATACGTTATTATGCCAGCTGGATCTGTCTTCGTAACTGTGGCGCTTTCATCTATAATTTTTTTGTATTGTTCTAGTAGTTTTAGTGCATTATCCCTTTCTTTTCTGAGCTTAATTTTTTCTAAAGATGTATAAATAGCGTCCATTAATTGATTTATGTCTATTGGTTTTAAGATATATCCATATACGCCAATTCTTATGCATTCCATTAGGTATTTAAAGTCGCTGAAAGCTGTTATTACAATAATAGGAATTTTCTTGTCTATCTTTTTAATCTCTTTTACCATTTCAATGCCGTTCATTTTTGGCATGTTTATATCTGTTATTATAAGGTCAAATTTCTTGCTTTTAAATTTTTCTAAGCCTTCCAATCCGTTTGATGCTGTTTCAATGTAATCAAAAAACTCTCCCAATAGATCTAACGTTTCTTTTCTTACATCATCGTTGTCTTCAACATATAGGACTTTTGCTTTTAGCTGAGATTTGAGCTTGAGTATATTGTTTAGTAGTTCTCTATCCATGACTTTTTAAGTTTAGTGAAATTTAGAAAAATTGTCAATTTTAATATTTTCTTAATTTATAAACATGGCGCGCCTGGAGGGACTCGAACCCCCAACCGGCAGATCCGAAGTCTGCTGCTCTATCCAATTGAGCCACAGGCGCCCTTTATAACTTATATCAGTGATTTTGATTTAAGTAAAGTGAAAGATAAAGCCCCCTTCTTGCAATGAAGGGGGCATAAAGTGTTAGTAGGTTTCTACCTCTTTGTCTTCCAAGTCTTCTTTTTTTATTGCACCCTTAAACAGTATGTGTGCCCATAGTTGGTAGGCTATAACAATGGGGACAAATATTACGGCTACTATAAGCATAACTTTTAGTGTGTATTGGCTTGATGATGAGTTAAATATCGTTAAGTTGTATGCTGGATTTATGCTTGAGGGGATTAGGTTTGGATAGAGGCCTATAACCCCAGTAAAGACCACGGTTACTATCGTTACGCAGGATGATAAAAACGCTTTAGCATAGGATGAATTCATGAATGCTCTAATTAACAACAAGCCAATGACAGCTATAGCTGGAACTATAAACCAAACAGGGTGATTTACGTAGTTGTTATAAAGTTTAGTTGCAAATTTTGTGTAAGCTAAGAACAAAACAGCTACTATTAAAAGCAATGGCCATATTTTTTTGGCTGCTGCCCGTGCTCTTTCTGCAACACTGTTGGATGCTTTAAAGGATAACCATAGTGCGCCATGTTCTAAGAAAAGTAACAGGAAGAAAACGCCTGTTAGTAAGCCATATGGATTAAGTAGCGTAAATAATGTTCCGTGATATCCGTTTGCGTCAAATGGCAATCCCATGAAAATATTTCCGAATGCCACACCAAAAAGAACTGCAGGTATTAGTGAAAATAGGAAAATTATGAAGTCCCAGAATTTCTTCCATCCCTCAGATTCGATTTTTCCCCTAAACTCAAAGGAAACACCCCTCAAGATTAGGGATGCTAGGATTAAAAATAGGGGTGTATAAAGATAGCTGAACATGTAGGCATAGGTTGTTGGGAATGCAGCGAAAGTTGCACCACCTGCGGTAATCAGCCAAACTTCATTGCCATCCCACACAGGCCCTATTGTGTTTATTACCATTCTTCTTTCTAAATCCTCTTTTGCTATAAATGGATGCAAGACACCAACGCCAAAATCAAATCCGTCAAGCATGAAGTATACTGCCCACAAAAGTCCCCATAAGGCAAACCATATTGTATTCAACATCTTAGTAACCTCCTTCCTTTGTTGCTGGTTCTGGAACTTGCCTTGCATATTTAATTAGCAAATAAATATCGATAAAGCCCAATATGCTGTATAAGAAGACAAAACCAACTATGGTCATGATAATTTGTGATGGCATAACTGCTGTTGATGTACCTTGTGAGGTTTTTAAGAGTCCGTATACAATCCATGGTTGCCTTCCCACCTCTGCAACAATCCATCCAAACTCGTTGGCGAGGTATGGCAATGGGATAGCTAAGACCATGAGTTTTAAGAACCATTTTTTATCGATTAACTTGTCCTTTTTTATTAGGTAGAAAGCAAATAATGTTAATAAAACAAACAACGTGCCTAATGCCACCATTGTTCTAAAGGATATAAAAGTGATAGTTACAGGAGGTCTATCATCTTTTGGGAATGTTTTCAATCCTTTAACAGTTGCGTTTGGGTCGTGATAGGCGAGAATGCTCAGCATTTTTGGAATACCGAATAATTCTACTGCATTTCTCTCATGTTTTTCATCAGGAATTAGGAATAGATACATTGGAGCGCTTTTTTCTGTGTTCCATAATGATTCCATAGCTGCTAATTTTGTAGGTTGTGTTTTTGCGACTTCACCGGCATGCAAGTCACCTATAACGAATACCACCAATGATGCAAATAGACCAAAGTATGCACCTATTTTGAACGCTTTTTTAAATAGGTCAACCTCTTGGTTTTTTAGTAAATGATAGGCAGAAATTCCCATTACGAAAAAGGAGCCTACTACATAACCTGCACTAACTGTGTGTAGAAACTTCAAAATTGCGTAAGGCTGGAGAGCAGCTGCCCAAAAATTTACGAATTCAGCTCTACCATTTCTAATCACATATCCAACAGGGTGCTGCATCCATGCGTTTGCGATTAATATCCACAGAGCAGAGATGTTGGTACCAAAAGCAACAAGCCAAATGCTTATGGCATGCATTTTTTTTGATACCTTTTTCCAGCCAAAGATCCATACGCCCAAAAATGTTGATTCTAAGAAGAATGCCATTGTAGCCTCAATAGCAAGTGGAGCACCAAAGATGTCTCCAACGAATTTTGAATATCTTGCCCAGTTCATACCAAACTCAAACTCAAGTGTAATACCTGTAACCAATCCAAGGGCAAAGTTGATTAAAAATAGCTTGCCAAAGAACTTTGTCATTCTCAAATACGTTTCGTTGCCTGTCCTAACGTATGCAGTTTCCATGATGGCCACAAGAAATGATAAACCTAAAGTAAGTGGAACGAAGATGAAATGGAACAAAGCCGTCATAGCAAATTGCCATCGCGCCAGTAATACTGTGTCCATTAGCCGCCTCCTCTCAAAAAAATAGTCTTTAAACTTAATATTAGTTTAGAAATGTAAAAATGTCAAGTGTGAGTATTTTAATTTTTTGTTGATAATTCTTATCTTTATATTCTAAAGTCCCCAGTCTCTTAGGTATCTGAAATCTATGTTAATCGTTCTCTTACTTATTTTTGCTATAATAGGGGGAAGTCTTTTAAATTGATTTCTTTTTACCCTTTTTGCTATTCCTTCAACCAATTCTTTCTTGAAGCCGAGACTTATAACCTCTTCTATTGTGTAGTGTAGGTCGTATAGATGATAAAGTATTATATCTGCCTCGTCGTATGAAAAACCCAACTCATCCTCGTCGGATTGACCAACCCATAAATCGGCAGATGGTTTTTTGTTTATTATGGTTTCGGGGACTTTAAAATAATTTGCTAACTGATAAATCTGATTTTTGTAAAGGTCGCCAATGGGGTTTAGACATGATGCCATATCTCCATACCATGTTCCATAACCTAAAAGTAGTTCTGTTTTGTTGCTCGTGCCGACTACAAGGCCTTTGTAGAGTTGAGAATGATCGAACAAGGTTATCATTCTCATTCTTGCAAATATATTGCCTTTCCTTAATTTGTCCATGTCGTCAAACTTGTTTATGTAGGCATCTGCTGGGTCTGTAATCTCAAAAATTTTGTAATTTATGCCGGTATCTTTCACGACCTTTAAGGCGTCTTCTATGCTCTCTTTGCTTGAGAGTTTGTATGGCATTAATATGGCATAGACATTTTCCCTACCCAACGCTTCTTTTGCAATATAGGCAACGACACTTGAGTCTATTCCTCCAGATAAACCCAAAACAGCTTTTGTGATGCCGGTCTTTGTTATCTCTTGTCGAGTAAATTCTACCAGATAGGCGGCAACGAACTCACAATCAATCTTTAATTTATCTAGTAAATTCATCGCAAACCTCGTTTTTTCTTATGGGCATAAACAGCCTTGCCCTTTCAATATCACGTAAATCAATTTCTGCGATAAATAGCTCTTCCTTTAAGAAAGAGGCTTCCTTCATTATGTGTCCCTTGGGATTGACTATAAAAGATTTGCCAAAGAATCCAACACCGTCTTCAAATCCCACTCTGTTTGAAAAAACAACGAAGTATCCGTTGAGTTGAGCCGATGTCCTACAGACATTCTTCCACATTTCCCATTTCATGCTTGTGTGGTCAGACCAAAAGGGGCTTGCCGATAAGGTTATGAGCAGTTCTGTTTGATTGTTAAATGCTTGATAGTGGGATGACATATGAAAGGCATCCTCACAAATCAATATTGTTGTTTTCCCGAACTTTGTTTTAAAGCTTTCTATTGCTTCACCTGGGGAGAAGTACCTTTGTTCTTCAAACATGCCGTAGTCTGGTAGGAAGCTTTTTTTGTGTATATTTATTATTTCACCTTCTGATAAGTACATTGAGCTATTGTAAAAATATCCATTTTCCTTTTGGGCAAAGCCAAAAACTATATCTATGTAGTTGCTTCTTTCTTTTAAGTTTAGGAACACAGAATCATCAGGTGTTTTAGACGATGTATAGACAAGGTCTCGAAGTCCATAACCACAAGCTGCAAGCTCCGGAAACACAATTAAATCACACGTTTCTTCTATTGCCTTATCAGCGTAATGTTCAAGCTTTTTCACGTTTTTCTCTACATCTCCTAACACCGTGTCAATTTGTCCGATTGCAATCTTCATATCTTACTCCAGCTTCATGTTTATATCTACCCAACAGGCATGGTGGGTTAGGCTGCCCAACGATATAAAATCAACGCCTGTTTTTGCCACGTCCACAATGTTTTTTTCATCTATATTTCCACTTGCTTCGAAAATCACTGTTCCGTTGTATTTTTCAACCATTCTTTTCATATCTTCAGTAGACATATTGTCCAACATTACAATATCGGCACCGTTTTCTATTGCTTCAGCTACCATTCGTTCATTTTCGCATTCAACCTCTATCTTTGTTGTAAAAGAGCTATTTTTTTTAACCAATTCTATTGCTTTTTTTACAGAACCTGCGGCCTTTATGTGGTTGTCCTTGATTAATGCAGCGTCGAACAGACCAATTCTATGATTTACGCCGCCACCCACCCTAACAGCATATTTTTCAAAGAACCTGAATCCCGGCGTCGTTTTTCTTGTGTCAACAATTTTAGCTTTATAGTCTTTTATCAGGTCTGCCAAAGTCCGTGTTTTTGTTGCAATTCCGCTGAGCCTTTGGAGGATATTTAAGTAAATCCTCTCTGCCGTTAGTATTACGTTGTCCTCTGCTTCTATTTTGGCTATTGTTTCACCCTTCTTTATCTCTTTTCCTTCTTTTTTTAAGATTTCTATTGAAAATGGTCTGTTGAAGATTTCAAGCAGTGGCCCAATGAATATGGAACCCGCAAGTATGAAGTCTTCCTTTGCCCTGATTGTGCCGGTTACCTTTTTATTGCTTGCTATAGCTTGCGTTGTTATATCCGAAAAATATGAATCCTCTAAAATGTATAGCTCTAAAACCTTTTTTAAGAATATTGGATTCATTATGCTCTCTTTATTGAGACCATCCTCTCAATGGGCTTCTTTGCAAGCTCTATAGTCTCTTCGTCGAGCTTTATTTCGTATATTTCATCTTTCAATGCTCTATACAAGGATTCAAGCGTTATCTTTTTCATATTTGTGCAAACCGATTTGCTTCCGATTATGTAGAATCTTTTGCCCGGGTTGTTGAGTTTTAACTCATAGAGTATGCCTTCCTCTGTGCCAATGATAAACTCATCTGCATCTGTCTTGTTCACGTAGTTTATAATTCCACTTGTTGAGCCAATAAAGTCGGCCATGTCGCGTATTACTTTTGGTGATTCTGGGTGGACAGCTACCTTTGCATTGGGATGCTCTTCCTTTAGTTTCTTTAAATCCTCAATTGAATACTCCTCATGAACGGGACAGTATCCATCCCATAGGATAACCTCTTTTTTCGGTACCTGCCCTTTAACATAACTCCCCAGGTTTCTATCCGGTACAAATAGCACGCGTTTTTCTTTTAAGCTTTTTACCACATTTACGGCGTTTGCAGATGTGCAACATATATCCGAGATGGTTTTAACATCGACATTGGTGTTTACATAGGAAACAACGGTAGGGTTACCCAGTTCCTCTTTTTTCTTTAAAACATCTTCTTTTGTTGCCATATCGGCAAGCGGGCAAACGGAATCTATTTCTGGTATTAAAATCTTTCTGTCGGGACACAGCACCTTTGCTGTCTCTGCCATGAACCTTACACCGCAAAACACAATTACATCAGAATTGAGCTTTGTTGCTTCTATTGCTAAAGCCAGTGAATCGCCTCTGATGTCTGCTATCTCTTGTATGTCGTCGATTTGGTAATAGTGCGAGAGAATTATTGCGTTTTTCTCTTCTTTTAATTTTAATATTTTATCTTTTAACTCTTTACTCTTCATCGAACTCCTCCAAATATTGCTTACAAAGGATAATACACACATAAAGCAAAATCAAGGATAAAACGGTTTGTGTAGATAAAATAACCGCTACCGTCACATCTTTCACTGTCCTAAAGAGAGCAGATAAAGCTCTGTATGAGTCTAAGAATAACGGGAGAGATAGGACAACGGTTCATGATAAGCTATAGATACTATTTCTATCGTTTGTTTTATTTAAAAATTTGAAAAGTTATGATATATTTAATATTATGAAAAAGGAACTTGCAAGTAGTAAGTATGCATCATTAAAAGGTTTTTGTGAAAGGGGATATCTTAT
Organism: Desulfurellales bacterium; assembly: GCA_027008245.1. Lineage (GTDB taxonomy): Bacteria > Campylobacterota_A > Desulfurellia > Desulfurellales > Hippeaceae > Hippea. Next base: position 825 of record JALTCA010000019.1, on the reverse strand, counting down.
GAAGTTCAGAGATTTGCCTATACAGAAACAGTTGCTTATACCGTTTATTACTGTTTCTCTGATAAGTTTCGTTATTATTATCTTGGTATCGTATCATAGCTTATATAGAATGGAGCTGTCAACTATTGATTTGTTATCAAAAAACAACAAAACGTATATAAACAAGGAAATCGATTCAGTCCTGCAGTCGTGTAAAATGCAGGCAGTTTTACTATCCAACAACGTTCAGTTGATTATGGCACTTGATTTAAATGATAGGGGAGAGGCGTTAGATGTCTTAACAAGAATTGCAAAGGATATAAAACAATCTACAGGAGTAGAAGAAAAAATTCACATGCATACCAAAGATTTGAAAAGCTTTGTAAGACAATGGGCACCTAATAAATATGGGGATTATCTTGGAAATTTCAGGCATACCATCGTTTATGTTAAAAGAACAGAAAAACCACTTGGAGCTATAGAAGTTGGGAGAGCAGGTCCTGTAGCGAGAGGTATAGCTCCTATTTTGAAAAACGGGGAATATATAGGTTCTATCGAGGTTATAAGAAGTTTAAATGGCGTTTTAGAAAATACAGAAAAGAGTTTGGGTTCAAAGATATTAGTTCTTCTCAAGCCCCAATACTCTAATATTGCAACTCTGGTAAATAAAATTAGAAAGCTTGATGGATATTATGTTATAGGTGGAGATATAAGGGGTAATATAGTAGACGAAATATCGTCTATTTCGGGTATTTCGAATAAAGATTTCATACTCTACAAAAACTTTTTTATTACCCCTGTAGCCATCAAAGATTATCAGGGTAATACAATTGGGTATATAATAGC
>JALTCA010000018.1:0-3372 GCA_027008245.1 Desulfurellales bacterium | reverse complement strand
TTAACAGAAAATAGGATTAAAATAGATAAAGGAAAGGTTTTTGTTGATTGGAATGAAGTAGAAGATTTTTATATAACGAATCCTAAAATTGGAGGAGAGGATGGAGTATGAGGCTGTTATAGGCTTGGAGGTTCATATACAACTTTTAACCAAGACTAAGATTTTTTGTGGTTGTTCTACAGATTTTGGCGCACCTCCAAATACGCATGTTTGTCCTGTGTGTATGGGTATGCCCGGGGTTTTGCCTGTTTTAAACAAGAAGGTTGTGGAATATGCAATAAAATTGGGACTTGCTTTGGGTTGTGATATAAACAAGTTTTCAAGGTTTGCAAGGAAGAATTACTTTTATCCTGATTTGCCAAAAGGTTATCAGATTTCTCAATTTGAATTGCCGATACTTGAGAATGGTGGAGTTGAGATTTATATAAACGGTGAATATAAAAGAGTAGCACTTGAGAGAATACATATGGAAGAGGATGCTGGAAAGACTGTACATAAACCCGATGGAAGCTATGTTGATTACAATAGAGCTGGAGTGCCTTTGCTTGAGATAGTTTCAAGGCCGGTAATGCATACACCTCAAGAAGCTGGTGAGTATTTAAGGTCTTTAAGAAAGATAGTTCGCTACTTGGGTATTTGTGATGGCAATATGGAAGAAGGCTCCCTAAGATGCGATGCTAATGTTTCTGTTAGACCTAAGGGGGAAACAAAATTAGGTACAAAAACAGAGCTTAAGAATATGAACTCTTTCAAACACGTAGAAAAAGCTTTAGAATACGAAATCGAAAGGCAAATTGAGGTTTTGGAAGAGGGTGGAAAAGTAGAACAGCAAACAAGGCTATGGGACGAGAAACAGGGGATTACAAAACCTATGAGATCAAAAGAAGAATCATTTGAGTATAGGTATTTTCCTGAGCCTGACCTTGTTCCTTTAATGATTGATGATAGTTGGATAGAAAGAATAAGGGGCGAAATACCAGAACTTCCACGTAAAAAACTTGAAAGATTTATTTCAGAATACAGTATAAAAGAGGATGATGCTCGTGTCCTAACGGACGAGAAAGAATTGGCAGATTACTTTGAAGAAGCTGCTAAGGGTTACAAAAACCCCCAGGCTATAGCAAACTGGATGCTTTCTGAACTGTTGGGTTATCTCAACAAAGAGAACAAAGAAATAAAAGATGCTGCTGTAAAACCTGCCCAGATTAGAGAGCTTGTGGAGCTTGTGGATAATGGGACTATAAGTGGAAAAATTGCAAAGAGTGTATTCAAAGATATGTATCAGACCGGAAAAAATCCGAAGGATATAGTTGATAGAAAGGGGCTTGTGCAAATAACTGATAGGTCGGCTTTAGAGGAAATAGTAGAGGGTATTATTAAAAATAACCCTAAAGCTGTTGAACAGTATAAATCTGGGAAGAAAAATACTGTTGGTTTCTTTGTTGGACAAGTCATGAAAGCAACAAAGGGCAAGGCCAATCCTAAACTCGTAAATGAGATATTAGTACAAAAACTGGGGGAGAAATGAGAATAGTAATAAGGAACGCTTACGTTATCTCTCCATCAAGTAACTTTGAAGGATTTGCGGATATATCCATTGTTGATGGTTGTATTGAATCTGTTGGAGAGATAATGGGTGTTGGTGTAGACGAGGAAATAGATGCAACTGGACTAATTGCTGCTCCTGGGTTTGTTGACATACATGCACATTTGAGAGATCCTGGTTTTACATATAAAGAAACGATAGAATCGGGTTTAAGGTCTGCTGTAAAAGGTGGCTTCACCACTGTATGCTGTATGCCCAATACAAATCCGGTTATAGATAATGTTTTGACTGTTGAGTATATAAAAAGAAAGTCAGAAAAATTGGATATATGTGGGCTTTATCCTATAGGGTCAATAACGAAAGGCGAAAAGGGCGAAGAACTGTCTGATATGATGACTTTAAAGGGAGCTGGTTGCGTAGCTTTTTCGGATGATGGTAGGCCTGTTATGAACGCTGAAATTTTAAGAAAAGCACTTATATATGTTGAAGATTTGAACGTGCCTTTGAGCTTGCATGAAGAGGACTTGAATATTAGCGGAGACGGGGTAGTAAATGATAGTAAGATTGCCTTTGAACTTGGTTTAAAAGGTATCCCTAATGTTTCGGAATCAAGTATTATTGCAAGGGATATAGAAATAGTAAAAAGCACAAACTCTCACTTGCATATTTGTCATGTTAGTACCAAGGAGTCTATCGAAGTATTGAAAAGAGCCAAAATGGATAATGTTAACGTTACATTTGAGGTTACACCTCACCATCTTTCACTGACTGAGAATGAGATTGAAGGTTATAACACCTTTGCTAAGGTTAACCCTCCTCTGAGGTCTGAAGAAGATGTTAAAGTAATACACTCTGCTTTTTCGAGTGGGCTGGTGGATGCTATCGCAACAGATCATGCGCCTCATGATGAAGAATCAAAAAGGTGCACAATGCAAAAGGCATCTTTTGGTATAAGTGGTTTTGAAACGGCTTTTGCAGTTGTAAATACCTATCTTGTAGAAACTGGAATAGTGAGTTTGGCAGACGCCATTGCTATGATGACTGAACGTCCAGCTAAAATATTTAATCTTAATGCTGGTACTTTAAACGAGGGACAATGGGCGAATATTGTTTTGATAGATAAAAAATCTGAATGGGTTGTAGATAGATTTTCTTTTATTTCTAAAGGTAAAAACACACCGTTTCACGGTAAAAAATTAAAAGGTAAGGTTGTTAAAACATTCTACAAGGGAAAGTTGGTTTACTCAGAAGAGGAGTAAAATGATTTTTTTTAAGAGAAAAAAGAAGGAAAAAAAGTGGATGCAATGCAAAAAGTGCAATGAAACATTTTATGTTGAAGAACTTCAACAAAATTTTTGGATATGCCCTAACTGTGGAAATTACTTTAGGGTTTCAGCCTATAATAGAATAAAAATGACCGTTGATGAGGACACTTTTAAAGAATTTGATGCTAGGATAACTACTAAAGATCCATTGAAGTTTGTTGATTTGAAACCGTATAAGTATAGATTGAAAGAAGCAATGGAAAAGACTGCTTCTAAGGAAGCGGTAATAAACGGAACGTGTACAATAGATGGTGAGCCCTGCGTTTTGAGTGTGATGGATTTTTCTTTCTTGGGCGGTTCTATGGGTTATGCTACTGGAGAGAAGATAGTAAGGGCTGTAGAGAAAGCTATGAGGCTTAGACTGGGATACGTTATGATAGCGGCATCTGGTGGGGCAAGAATGCAAGAAGGCATTTTGTCTCTTATGCAAATGGAAAGGGTGTCTGCTGCATTGAGTTTGTTGGGTAAACAGAAATTGCCATATATATCTGTTTTAACAGA
>JALTCA010000017.1:0-3468 GCA_027008245.1 Desulfurellales bacterium | reverse complement strand
AACGAAAGGGGCGTGCCAAAAACGGGCGCTGGGGCTTTGGCTGTTGTAGGAGATATGAAACAGATGAATCCTGACTTTATAAAAGGTGCATCTATCTTGGGATACGGCGTCTCTTTGAGCGTCGGCATTGGCATACCCATACCCATTTTGAACGAAGAGATCGCCTTTTTCACGTCTGTCAGCGATGAAGAGATAGATGCATACATATTTGACTACGGACACGATTATCCATTAAAAATTGACAACAACTACGGCTTAACAAACTACAAAGAACTCAAAAGCGGATTCATAACAATAAACGGCAAAAAGGTGCCAACGGCTCCCTTGAGTAGCTATAGAGGTGCAATGAAAATAGCAGAAACTCTGAAGCAGTGGATTTTGGATAAAAAGTTCTTCTTAACAAAGCCATCTGCACCTTTGCCACAGTCAAAAGACTATGAACCGTTGAAGTATCTAAAGAAATATGAAAAGAACCTATAGGGAAAGATTTAAATTATATGGTTTTGAAAGCTGGGAAACGACGTACAAAAGCACAAATCTGTTTGTCAAGGCGTGTAAGGATTTAAGATTAGAAACGTTTGAGATAGTTAAGAAGCTGTGGGGTGATTTGTTGACATATATAGAGAAGAATAGGGATTTTTTGACGTCACTTAAGCCGATAAAACAGGACAAAAAAGCGCCTAAAATAGCACAAAGAATGATAGAGGCATCAAGAAGGGCGGATGTTGGTCCAATGGCAGCCGTGGCAGGTGCAATAGCAGAAGGGGTTGGATATTTGCTTTTAAAAGAGTGCGATGAGTGTGTAGTGGAAAACGGTGGAGATGTGTTTTTAAAACTAAATTCTGAGCCAGTGATTGGTATTTATACCCAAAATCCCTATTTTGGGGATAATCTGAATATAAAAATAAAGATGTCGAAAACCCCAATAGGTGTATGTTCATCTAGTGCAAAAATTGGACCATCATTAAGCTTGGGAAAAGCGGATCTATCTCTCATTATCGATAAAGATACGGCTTTCGCAGACGCAATGGCCACAAAGACGGCCAATATGATAAAAAACGAAGACGACATAGAAACTGCAATAGACTTTGCAAAAAGCAAAGACGTAGAAGGGTGTTTATTTATAAAGGGTAAAAAAATAGGCATTTGGGGAAAAATAGAGTTGGTTTAGGAGGAACAATGATCTCAAAGAAGGTTGTTTTAAGGTTTCCAGAAGAGATAGCTGAAAAACCCCTTGTTTCTGATATATGCAAAAAGTTTAACCTTACGTTCAACATAATGAGGGCAAATATATTCCCACGCAAAGAGGGCATACTGACACTTGAGATATCCGGAGAGGATGATTCGTTCTATAAAGGCATTCAATATCTAAAAGACAACGGCGTATCCATAAATTTTGTTGAAGAGAGTATAAACAGAGACGAAAGCAAGTGTTATCACTGTGGTTTCTGCGTAGCCGTATGCCCGACAGAAGCCTTAACCATAACAGACAGAAAAACAATGAGGGTGGATCTGTTCAAAGACAGGTGCATCGCCTGTGGTTACTGCGTTAAGGTCTGCCCTGTAAAAGCCATGAGCTTACCTGAGGAGTTTTAATACTGCCAATCTATTAAGTTGTACATTATGCCGGCTTTGGCCGGCTTTATCCCTTTAATCTTCCTGTTAACAGCGACAATGGCCGTTGGATAGTACAAAAATATGTATGGATACTGGCGGACAATTAGGTTATTGATCTCAAGATACAACTTTTTAGCCTTTTTATCGTCAAACGTTCTCCGTGCCTCTTCTATCAATTTATCAATACGCTTATCATGGAATCCCACAAAATTAAACCCACCCTTAAAATCGCTCTTTGAATCCCAAATGGAATACTGATCTGGATCTGCACCCAACTGCCATCCCAAAATCACGGCATCAAAGTGCCTTTCGTTCACAAAGTTCAAAAACGCTTGCCACTCAAGTATCCTGATCTTTACGTCAATACCCACTCTTCTTAGGTACTGCTGTATCATTATAGCAGCGTACTTTCTTTCTGTGTTGCCTTCATTTGTATAAATGGTGAATTCAAACCTTTTGCCATCTCTATCGTAAAGCCACCCATCTTCACCCATTCTATAACCCGCCTCTCTCAAAAGCTTAAGCGCATCTTTCGGGTCATAATGGCAAATCGTTTTGCCTGTAAAATAGGGCGAACTTTCAGGATATATGCAATCTGCAACCTTACCGAAGTTAAAAAGTATAGCCTTTTTTATTTCCCTTCTATTTATCGCCTCACATATCGCCTTTCTCACTCTAACATCCCTAAACATTTTCAATCTCAAGTTAAACCCCAGATACGTATAACTCCCCGATGGTTCGAAATACACTCTGTAACGCTTTTGCTCCTTTTCTCCAAACTCGTATTTGTACTGCAGCGGTGAAAGCGTTAACATATCTAAGTGGCCACTTTTAAGCTCAAGCAGCGCTGTTGTAGGATCTGGAATAATCCTGTATATAACCTTGTCTATATTCGGCTTGTGTACAAAATACCTATCAAATGCCTTCAAAATCACGTATTGAGACGTTTTCCAATTTCTTAAAATATAAGGACCCGTACCAATGGGTTTTCTATTGAACTCACAGGTGGCAATGTTTTTAACATTCTTTAATAGGTGTTTCGGCACTATACCCATCATCCACGAATAGAGAGCCGGTCTAAACGGATAGGGATACTCTACAACAACGGTATAATTGTCTGGTGCATAGATCTTTTTGATTATCTTGTACTTACCCGAGTAGGGCGTTGGCGTATTGGGATTTGTAATGAGCTTGTACGTAAAAATAACGTCTTGTGCCGTGAATGGTTTGCCGTCCTGCCAAAATACATTCTTCCTTAAGTGGAATATTAAAATCTTACCGTTTCCTTTAAACTCGTAGCTCTTTGCCAGATCGCCCACTATGTGCATATTTTTATCGAGCTTCAATAGTCCATTGAAAATGTAAGACGATATTTCGCCGCTTGATGAATCTATAGCGAGGAAAGGCATAAGCCTTTTGGGGTTTGCACCTAAAGAGAAATAAACAGTCGAGGCAGAGCTGTTATATGAGAAAAAAGCAAAGATTAAAGCGATGAGTAATCGCTTCAGCATTATTTAGTTATAGGTTTAGCATTGGCCGGCAATTTAAGTTGCTTAGCTGGTTGCTGCGGTGTAGGCGCATTTTGAATAATGGATTTGGTTCCCACCCTGTAAACTATATATGAAATGCTTATGGAATTGAGCATAAAGATAAACGCCAAAACCCAAGTAATCTTTGCCAAAAGACTCATGGCACCGGTTGGTCCAAACAATGTGTCAGCTGCGCCTGCGCCAAAAGATACACCCATTTCTGCACCCTTACCCTTTTGAATTAGGATTAAACCGACAAGTATAAAACCCAAGATAACTTGAGTAACTATCAATATCGTAAGCATCAACTTACCCCCTTAGC
>JALTCA010000016.1:0-11937 GCA_027008245.1 Desulfurellales bacterium | reverse complement strand
CAAAGCTTGATACTTTGATGCAGCCGTTCCGCTCTTACCCATAATAATAGCACCAGCGTGACCCATTCTCCTTCCTGGAGGTGCAGTTCTTCCTGCTATAAATGCAAATACCGGTTTTGTTATAGCACCACTCTTTATGAATTCCGCTGCCTTCTCCTCGGCGTTGCCACCTATTTCTCCAATCATCATCATAGCTTCAGTTTCAGGATCCTCTTCAAACAATTTAAGCCAATAAATATAGTCCGTACCTACAATTGGGTCTCCACCGATACCAAGACACGTAGATTGCCCTAAGCCAGCCCTTGTAATCTGGTCAGATACCTCATAAAGTAACGTACCGCTTCTCGACATTACGCCAATGCTTCCTCTTTTGAATATATGACCTGGCATAATACCTATTTTAGCAGCCCCTGGGCTAATAATGCCTGGACAGTTAGGTCCAATTAAGGTTACACCTTCTTTCTCTATTACGCTTTTAACCTTAACCATATCATGAATAGGAATACCCTCTGTTATACATACAACTGTTTTTATTCCACTGCCAACAGCTTCCAAAATTGCGTCAGCCGCAAATGGAGGTGGAACAAAAATCAAGCTAACGTTAGGATGAGTTTCTCTAACAGCCTCCTCTACGGTATTGAAAACCGGTATACCTTCAACCTCTTGACCACCCCTTCCGGGTGTAACACCTGCAACTACCTTAGTACCATACTCTTTGCAGGCTTTGGCATGGTACCTACCCTCTTTCCCTGTAATTCCCTGAACTAACACCCTACTTGTTCTATATACACATACAGCCATGGGTTACTTCTCCTCTTTATCTTTTTTTTGTTGTTTATTTTTGTTTATATCAGCCTCCGTCTCCTTTGAAAGTTCAGATACCATTTTAGCTGCTTCTTTTAAGTTCTCTGCAACGTAAAATCTCATCCCACTTTTCTTCAAAGTTTCCATTCCTTCTTCTTTGTTGTTCCCTGTTAGCCTAACTACAACAGGCATGTTAACTTCTACTTTCTTCAAAGCCTGTATAATTCCATTTGCAACTTTGTCACATCTTACGATGCCACCAAATATGTTAATAAACATAGCTTTAACATTTGGGTCTCTTGTAATTATTTCAAACCCTTTGGCAATAGTTTCAGGTGTGGCTGCACCTCCTACATCCAAGAAGTTAGCTGGTTCTCCACCGGCCAATTTTATAACGTCCATAGTGGTCATAGCCAACCCTGCACCGTTAACCATACAACCTATATTACCTGTAAGTCTAACAAAATTAAGACCCGCTATTTTAGCCTCTAATTCGCTTGGGTCAGACTCAGTCAAATCCCTCATCTTGGATATCTCTTTCCTTCTGAATAACGAATCATCGTCTACGTCCATCTTTGCATCAACGGCCAACAAATGACCAGATTTGGTTACTACAAGCGGGTTTAGTTCAACTAAAGTACAATCTTTTTCTACAAAAACCTTATATAGAGCATCAAAAACCTTAGCCGCTTCTTTCTCTTGATCAACTAACTCCAAATCATACTTTAACCTTCTTATCTGGTAAGGCAATAAACCTGTAACTGGGTCTATCGGTATTTTGATTATATCCTCTGGATATTTTTCCGCAACCTCTTCGATACTCATGCCACCCCTTTTAGAAGCTATTACCGTAGGTTTAGAAGTAGTTCTATCAATAGTTATAGAAAAGTATAATTCCCTACCTATATCCGCAGCCTTTTCAACAAGCAATTTTCTTATAATCACGCCATCTGGACCTGTTTGCTTGGTAACTAATTTCTTACCAAACAAATCCTTTGCAACTTCCTTTACTTCATCAGGAGTTTTAGCTAGCTTAACTCCTCCTGCTTTTCCTCTACCACCCGTTAAAACTTGAGCTTTCAACACTACTGGTAGCCCAAGTTCCATAGCTACCATCCACGCATCATCGGGGAAATAAGTTACTCTTCCCTCAGGTACAGGTATACCATACCCCGATAATACCTCTTTAGCTTGGTACTCATGAAGTTTCATCAAATACCTCCATTCTTAAAATTCTTTTAATAATTTTACCTAAAAACCACAAAGCTACTAAAGTCTACATTATACAAGCGTAAAAATCAATTCCTTAATATCGGTTTTCCAACATGCTAACTATTTTTTTTCTATAGTCAACTATATCCCTTCTTAGGGAAGCTAACCTTGACATTTTCTCATCTATTTTTTCTAAATGTTTATCCAATATCTCAACTAATTTTGGTAAAATATTTATAGGTTGTTTATGCTGGTTGTATATATCTGCCAATTCCATCATTTCTTTCAATGTTAAACCCAAATCCTTGAGTTTTAAAATGAACTTTATCCTTTTAATATCCTCGTCAGAGTAAAATCTAATACCCTTTTCTATCCTCAATGGTGGGTCAAGCAGACCTAACTCTTCATAGTATCTGATGGTTCTTGGCGTTATACCTAACCTCTTTGCAACCTCTCCGATTTGGTAATATTCCTTATTGTCAATTTCAGTCATAAATTACGCCTCTTTTACAATTTACGTAAACTTACGATTGGAAATATATTAAATAAGCTTAAATATGTCAAGAAAAACATGGATGTTTATTTCTTTTCTCTTGACATTTACGTAAACTTTATTTATATTGGCACCAAGAAGCAAATCTTTTTAAAGGGGGTTAGAAAATGAACGTTTTGGTGTGTGTTAAGCAGGTTCCAGATATGGAATCTAAGTTCGCTGTAAGCGGCGACGGCTTGTGGTACGACCAGTCAGACCTTACTTACAAAATCAACGAGTACGACGAATACGCTGTAGAAGAAGCGGTAAGGCTTAAGGAAAAGCTGGGAGATGTTACAATCACTGTCCTTTCTATTGGACCCGATAGGGTAAAAGAAGCAATAAGAAAAGCTTTAGCTTTAGGTGCAGACAAGGGTGCCCACATTAAAGATGATGAAGCTCATCTTAAAGACCCATTTCAGGTAGCTACAATCATAGCCAACTATGCGAAAGACAAAAACTTCGACATTATCTTTACTGGAATGCAATCAGAAGACAGAGGATCTGCGCAGGTTGGAGCTTTAGTTGCAGAAATGTTAGATATGAACTGTGTAACAACTATCGTAGGTTTCGAATATGCAGATGGAAAAGTTAATGTAAAAAGGGAATTGGAAGGTGGAATTAGAGCAAAAGTTACAGCAAGCTTGCCAGTTGTTTTGACATGCCAATTGGGTCTAAATACTGTTAGATATCCAACATTACCAAACATAATGAAAGCAAAAAGGAAAGAGCTAAAAGAATTTGGGCTATCTGAGTTCCTAAACACAGATCCTAAAGTAATAACACTCAAAGCCTTTGTTCCAGAGAAGAAGAAGGGTGGAATTGTTCTTGAAGGTGCATCAGATGAAATCGCTGACAAACTTATCAGTATACTCAAAGAAAAGGCAGTTATTTAAGGAGGTAAAAAATGAAGTTATTGCTTGTTGGTGAATATAAAAACGGTAATGTTGATGAATCTTTTTACGAATTAGTTGCTTTTGCCGAAAAATTAGGAGCAGAGGCAGTTGCATTTTTTGTAGCTCCAACGGACGTAAAACCTGAGTTTAATGGTAAGGTATATGTAGCAGATGTTGAAAAGGCGAAAGAATACAATCCAAAAGTACACAGAGACTTAGTTTTAAAAGTAGCTGAGGCAGAAAATCCAGATTATATAGTTTTGAGCCATTCATCTTATGGTTGGGATTTGGCTCCAAGAATCGCCTTCAAATGGGATGCTGGCCAGATTTCAGAAATAGTAGAAGTGGACAATGATGGTTTTGTAGTTCCTTTCTGTAATGCAAAATTAAGAAGGTTGCTTAAAGCCAATACAGGAAAAGCTGTTTTGACTTTACAAAGTGGAGCATTCGCTCCAGCAAAGGCTGGTAGTGCTACGGTTGAAACGGTTGATGTTGATGCTGCAGATGAAGGATTAGAGTTTACTGGCTTCGAAGTTGTAGAGAAAGGCGGAGTAGACTTAACAAAAGCTGAAGTAATAGTCAGTGCAGGCAGAGGTGTTGGAAAGAAAGAGAATATAGAGATCGTAGAGAAATTGGCAAAAGTTCTGGGCGGTGAATTAGGTGCAAGTAGACCTGTAGTAGATGCTGGGTGGTTACCAACAGAAAGGCAAGTAGGTACAACAGGTCAAACAGTAGCTCCAAAATTATATGTAGCATGTGGAATATCTGGAGCGATACAGCACTTAGCTGGAATGAAAAAATCTAACTTCATAGTTGCAATCAACAAAGACAAAGATGCTCCAATCTCAGAAGTTGCCGACGTATTCATAGTTGCAGATCTATTAGATTTTGTACCCGTCCTTACCGATAAACTTTCCTCTTGATTATTTATCCATTTTGGGTTAGTCTTTACACCAAGTAAAGACTAACCCATTTTGATGGGTTTATAGGAGGTTGATATGCGAGAGGTCTACGTTGTAGAAGGGTTAAGGACGCCGTTTGGTAGTTTCGGTGGGGCATTAAAAGACATAAAAGCCCCTATTTTGGCTTCTGAGATCATTAAGGAAATGATGAAAAGGACCAACCTATCTGGAGATGACTTCGACGAAATAATAATGGGTGAGGTTCTTCCAGCAGGGGTAGGTCAAGCTCCAGCAAGGCAAGCTGCAATCTACGCCGGTTTGCCCTACAAAGTCCATGCCATGACAATAAACAAGGTTTGTGGTAGTGGACTAAAAGCTATTATGTTAGGTGCACAATCCATCATGCTTGGTGACTCAGACTTAGTTATAGCCGGTGGGGCTGAAAATATGTCCAGTGGACCATATTACCTGAAAAATGGAAGATTTGGTTACAGAATGGGAAATGGGGAAATCATAGACGGAATGGTCTATGATGGTCTATGGGACCCTTACAACAACATCCATATGGGCGTAATGGCCGAAAATATGGCAAAAAAACATGGAATATCAAGAGAAGAACAGGATGAATACGCCGTAAGATCATACAAGAGAGCCCAAAAAGCAACAGAAGATGGGACTTTAAAGGAAGAAATAGTTCCTATATCAATAAAAACTAAAAAAGGTGAGATAATTGTAGACAAAGACGAGGATCCTTACAAGGTTATTTGGGATAAAATTCCTACTCTAAGACCTGCATTTGTTAAAGATGGAACGGTTACAGCAGCTAATTCATCCACAATTTCTGATGGAGCCGGAATGTGCATTCTAGCAAGTGAGGATGCTTTAAAAAAATATAACCTAAAGCCTCTTGCAAGGTTAGTTGCGTATTCTACAAACAGCTTAGCTCCTGAAGAATTTCCCGAAGCTCCCGTTGGAGCTATCGAAAAGTGTGTTAAAAAGGCAGGACTAAAATTAGAAGATATAGATGTATTTGAAATAAACGAAGCATTTGCCGTTGTTGTACTCATTGCAATAAAACAACTCGGATTGGATATTAATAAGGTTAACATTAATGGGGGTGCTATATCTATAGGCCATCCTGTGGGAGCAAGCGGTGGTAGATTAGCGGCTACTGTTGTTAAACAAATAAAGAGGCAGAATGCAAAATATGGTCTTGCCACTCTCTGTATAGGTGGTGGAGAAGCTGTTGCAGCCATTTTTGAAAATTTATAAGGAGGCAAAAAATGATTAAGACAGTAGGTGTTGTTGGTGCAGGTCAAATGGGTAATGGAATTTCTCATGTCTTTGCATTACATGGATATAAGGTGATAATGTATGATGTATTCGAAGAACAACTCAACAAGGCCATAAAAACAATTGAGAAAAACTTAAGCAGACAAGTAAAGAGTGGAGCGATAAAAGAAGAGCAAGTTAAGCAAACGTTGGACAATATTAAACCTACAACCAATTTAAATGATTTTTCAGAAGCGGATTTTTGTGTAGAAGCTGCTCCAGAGAACGAAGAATTGAAAAAAGATATATTTAAAAAATTGGATAATATAGTAAAAAAAGATGCTATTTTAGCCTCCAACACATCTTCTATTTCTATAACTATGCTTTCTGCACAAACTCAAAGACCAGATAAAGTTATTGGCATGCATTTCATGAATCCTGTTCCTGTAATGAAGTTGGTAGAGGTTATTAGAGGAATTGCAACAAGCGAGGAAACATACAAAACTGTTTTAGAGCTTGCAAGGTCTCTAGAGAAAGATCCAGCTTTAGCAAAGGATTACCCAGGCTTTATTGTCAATAGAATACTTATACCAATGATAAACGAGGCAGTTTGTGCTTTATATGAGGGAATAGCAACAAAAGAAGATATAGATAAAGGCATGAAACTGGGCACAAATCAACCTATGGGGCCATTAGTATTGGCTGATTTTATTGGGTTGGATACAGTTTTGGCTATACAAAACGTCCTATACAATGGCTTTAAAGATCCAAAATTTAGGCCTTGTCCCCTCCTTGTTAAAATGGTTGAAGCTGGCAGGTTAGGCAGAAAAGTAGGCAAAGGTTTCTATGACTATACTTAAAAATAAGGAGGGACAAAATGGACAAGGTGTTATTTGAAGTAAAAGAAGGTATAGGATACTTGACAATAAATAGACCCGATAAGCTTAATGCCTTAAATAATGAAGTTCTATCTGAATTAGACAGCATTATAGATGATATAAATAAAAGCAACGATGCCCAAGTGGTTATAGTAACAGGAAGTGGAGAAAAAGCGTTTGTGGCAGGAGCAGATATTGCTTTCATGAAAAGCTTAACGCCGAAACAAGCCGTTGACTTCGCAAGATTAGGGCAAGAAATCTTCTTCAAGATGGAACAATCGGAAAAGCCATTTATAGCTTGCGTCAACGGTTTTGCTTTAGGAGGGGGTTTTGAATTGGCCTTAGCATGTGATTTTATCTACGCTACGGAAAATGCTAAATTGGGTTTTCCTGAAACTGGACTCGCTATAATACCTGGATTTGGAGGCACGCAGAACCTATCAAGATTAGTAGGTAAGAACATAGCCAAAGAGTTTATATTCACAGCAAAAATGGTTACCGCTAATGAAGCAAAAAACTTGATGATAGTTTCAGAGGTATTTAAAACAAAAGAAGAGATGATTAGCTATGCCGAGAATACAGCAAAACAAATCATGAAAAACGGACCAATTGCTGTAGGGCTGGCAAAAAGAGCCATAGCAGATGGTTTCGATTTAACAAAAGAAGATGGGCTCAAATATGAGGCAAGCTTGTTTGGCGTGGTATTTTCAACAAAAGATGCAGAAGAAGGATTAACGGCTTTTTTGGAAAAAAGAAAACCCAATTATAAAAATAATTAAGGAGTAGTGTATGGATTTTAGATTAACAGAAGAAGAAAAAATGGTTCAAGACACTGCGCGAAGTTTTGCACAGAATGAACTCAAACCAATTGCTCCAGAAATAGACAAAAATCACAAGATTCCGGACGAAATAATAAAGAAATTAGCAGAATTAGGATTTCTTGGAACGTACATTCCTGAAGAATATGGTGGAGCTGGGCTAAGTTTTTTGTCTTACATAGTAGTAGTAGAAGAAATTTCAAAGGTTTGTGCATCTACTGGAGTTCTCATTTCAGCTCATACATCACTAGCTTGCAACCCAATTTTGGAATTCGGAAATGAAGAGCAAAAGCAAAAGTATTTGGCACCTCTAGCTAAAGGAGAAAAAGTAGGATGTGTTCTTTTGACAGAACCTGAAGCTGGAACAGATGCTGCAAATGTTTCAACAACTGTGAGAAAAGAAGGTGATTTCTACATAGCTAACGGCAACAAGATATTCGTCACAAATGGTGGACTTAAAGGTACAGGAATCTTAATAGCTACCCATGACAAATCTCTAAGACACAAAGGTATAGATGCATTTATACTCGACTTAAAAACTGATGGCGTAGAAATTTTAAGAAACGAAGAAAAGATGGGCATCAGGGGAACATATACGACGGCATTTGCTTTAGATAACGTAAAGGTGCCAAAGGAAAATTTGTTAGGCAAAGAGGGAGAAGGTTTCAAAATTGCTATGGACTTGCTTGACGGTGGCAGAATAGGTATTGCAGCCCAAGCTTTGGGTATAGCAGAAGGTGCATTTGAAAGAGCATTAGAATACTCAAAAGAGAGAAAACAGTTTGGTAAACCTATTAGTGCATTTCAAGCTATCCAATTCAAACTCGCGGATATGGCAATGAGAATAGAAGCTGCAAAGCTACTTGTCTATGAATCAGCATGGATAAAAGATAATTTAAAGAAAGGGCTTGCGAGCTACAGTGATCTTATAATTAAATCATCTATGGCAAAGGCGTTTGCATCAGAAACTGCAACTTATGTAACAAAAGAAGCGTTACAGATTTTTGGTGGTTATGGTTACATCACAGAATACGAGATGGAAAGATATTATAGGGACGCAAAAATCACTGAAATTTACGAAGGAACAAACGAGGTGCAAAGGATAGTAATTTCAAAGAATCTATTAAAATAAGCTTTAGAGGGGATTTTAATATCCCCTCCTTCCTATGTATTAATCCAACTTAAAAAAAGAGGTGATGGGAAATGGGAGTAGTAGAAAGAATTATACTAGCCATTCTTATAGTTGGTAGTTTGGGGTATTTTTTCTGGCGTGTGTATTACCTCTATAACCTTTTAAAATTTACTCAACCGGAAAATAGATTTGACAACCCAGGAAAGAGGATAGCAAATGCTATAAAATATGGTCTTTTACAGTTATGCCATTTTAAAGTCAACGACTTAGATATTAACTATGCGGGCATTATGCATGCTATGTTATTCTTTGGTTTTGTTGTATTACTACTTGGTGAAATAGAGCTCCTTATAAAAGGTTTATTCCCGGGATTTAGTTATGAGTTTTTAGGAAAAACAATTTACAATATTTATCTCTTCTCTCAGGACTTCTTTGTTTTAGTGGTTTTGATAGCTATGGCTATGGCTTTTGCCAGAAGATTGATATGGCATCCAAAAAAATTAACATACCATGCAAGTGCATATCTAATACTGTCTTTCATCACTGTACTTATGATCACCCTTCTTTACATGACTGCATCAGATATGGCAAGAGAAGGTGCATATAATCCGTATCAACCGTTCTCAGGCTTTCTATACAACGCTCTACACATAAAATATTCACCGGTTGGTTACCAAATAGCCTATTGGCTCCACGTAATAATCTTGCTGACATTCTTAGACTTTATACCAAATTCCAAGCACTTACATTTAATAGCTGGTATACCAAACAATTATTTCTCAAATCTAGGCCCATCTATGGATTTAAGGGAACTTGATTTTGAGGATGAAGAAGCGGAAAGCTTTGGTGTTAAAAATGTAAATGAACTTACATGGAAAGAGGTACATGACGGGTATGCATGTACAGAATGCGGTAGATGTGCTCACGTGTGTCCAGCAGCGAATACTGGCAAATTGCTGGTACCTAGGGAAATTGTTTTAAGTATAAAAGAAAATTTGTTCGAAAACGTTGAGAATCTAAAGGAAAACAAAGAATTAATACCTCTAACAACAGAAGAATTTAATAAAGAACTACCTGAAGATGCGTATGTTGAATATGGAGTGCAGATACCAGAAAAAGCACTATGGCAATGTACCACATGTGGAGCATGCCAAGCTGTCTGTCCTGTGAGCAATGAACACATAAGGTCAATGGTAGACTTAAAAAGGTATCTAGTGCTAACGGAAGCAAAATTTCCAGAGAAACTTACTTTGGCGTTTAGAAATATGGAAAATAACTATAACCCATGGGGAATATATGCAGGAAGTAGATTAGATTGGGCAGATGGATTAAATATAAAAACAGTTGAGCAAAACAAGGATTTTGAGATACTGTTTTTTGTAGGTTGTGCTGGTGCATTTGATGATAGAGGCAAAAAAATTGCCAAAAGTTTTGTTAACGTACTTAACAAAGCTGGAGTTAACTTTGCAGTCTTAGGAACTAAGGAAAGATGTTGTGGAGATAGCGCAAGAAGACTCGGCAACGAGTATTTATTCTATAATCTTGCCATGGAAAACATAGAACTATTTAAACAGTACAATGTTAAGAAAATCGTAACTACCTGTCCTCATGGTTATTACACGCTTAAGAACGAGTATCCAAAGTTAGGTGGAGATTTCTTTGAAGTCGTGCATCATACAGAGTTTATAAAACAGTTAATTGATGAAGGTAGACTGAAAATACAGCACAAGATCCACGAAACGGCAACATTCCATGATTCTTGTTATTTAGGTAGACATTCTGGCATTTATGAACAACCAAGGGAAATTCTCAAAGCTTTGGGCATGGAACTTAAAGAGATGAAACGCAATAGAAATTACAGCTTCTGCTGCGGTGCTGGTGGTGGTATGATGTGGGTGGAAGAAGAAGGAGAAAGAATGAATAAGGTAAGAACACAGCAAGCAGCAGAAACAGAAGCGAAGGATATCGTAACAGCTTGTCCATTCTGCATGATAATGCTCGATGATGGCGTGAAAGACCTATCGCTTGAGGAGAAAAACGAGGTTATAGATATTGTTCAATTAGTAGAGAAAGCAGTAGAATAAGTAGCTAATCAAAAACGATAAAAAAAAGGGGGGCTAAAAGCCCCCCCCCTTTTTTTTACTTTAATCCATCAATTCAATCTTTAATAAATGAGTAATTTTTCTTAATAGTTGATTTCGCTTGTTCCATAATTCTTTCTACAACCTCTCCTACTGTAGGAACATCATTTATCAAGCCAACAACTTCACCGCAAGCTACCAAAGCTTGCCCAGGTTTTCCTTTCATTATATTCTCAAAACTTCTTTTTCCACTCAAAAGAGGTGCCAGTTCATTTAAAGTTGCTCCCTGCTTTTCCATTTCAGCTATTTTCATGGTGAGCTCGTTTTTCCAAGCTCTCATAGTATTTTTCAAACTCCTTTCTATCAAAATCGTATCCGTCTCTTTAGCAGTCATCAAGACTTCCTTAACCCTATCGTGTATAGGGGCTTCTTTTGTCATCATAAAACGAGTACCCATATTCACCGCCACAGCACCCAAAGATAGAGCTGCCACAAGCCCTCTGCCGTCACCAAATCCACCTGAAGCAATTACAGGTATTTTAAGTTCATCTGCTGCTCTTGGAATTAAAATCAAAGATGTGACATCATCTTCTCCTGGATGTCCTGCACATTCAAAACCATCAATACTCACATAATCACATTCTATTTCCTGAGCCTTTTTTGCATGTCTAATAGATGTACATTTATGAATAACTTTAATCCCTGCGCTTTTAAGTTTATCCATATACTTTTCTGGATTTCTACCAGCTGTTTCTACAACTTTAATACCTGTTTGCACAACAACATCCACGTATGCATCGTAATCAACAGGTTTGAGTGTAGGCAAAAATGTTAAATTTACGCCAAAAGGTTTATCGGTTAATTTTCTCGTTTCTTCGATTTCATTTGCTAAAGCATCAGGAGTTTCAAAGGTCAAAGCGGTTAATATACCTAAAGCACCCGCATTAGATACAGCAGACACCAATTCCTTTCTCGATACCCACATCATACCACCCTGGATAATAGGATATTTAACCCCAAAATCCACAGTAAATTGTGTTTCAAACATAATACTATCCTCCTTACGTTTTCGTTAATGTTATTTTATTATATACAATAATTGCCATAACTTCAACAAAAAAGAAATAGTAACAATAGAGAACAAAGATAAAGAACTACATATTTTTCAGTTCACGAAGTCCTATTTATATAAAGAAACAATTTCCTTTCTAAACAATCCAATTAACAAAAACACGAAAATTTAGAATGTATAGGCATAAGTGCAATACACATTTCCATATTTTTACTTTTAGAAAATTAATACTTGACATTTACGTAAAATGATGATAGTAATTTAGCCAACAAAAAGAAAAAGGGGGGTTAATATCAGTGAAGTGGCAGTACAAATCATTACCTGATATGCTTAGGAAA
>JALTCA010000015.1:0-11958 GCA_027008245.1 Desulfurellales bacterium | reverse complement strand
TCGGGGCACCAAAGTTAAACATCCAATCAAAAACGAGCCTTTTCAATGCGGCATAATAGATCCCCGTGTACTTGACAAACAAATACCTACTCTCCCTTAACGTCTCCAAAACCCTTTCGTACAAGGGCTTTTTCTCAAAAGACGCCTCTAATTCATCCAAAGCATCGAGTAGGTATTTGGAGTTATCACCTTCGTTGAGAATCTCCCTCATCTTGCTCCTAATCATCTTCCACAGTGGTTTTACGCTAAACAGAAGTTCCCTTCCTTCCTTTGTAAAACTCACTATCCTCACCCTTCTGTCCCTTTCGTGTGTCTCAACTTTAACCAAACCTTTAGACTCCAAAGACGATACCATTTGGCTAATAGCAGATTGGGTAAGGTCCAACAGTTGAGACATATCTGATATTGATATACTCCCATACCTGTCCAGAATGTAAAAAACGGAAAACCACGATGGCTCAAACTCTATCTGCTGCGCCTTGTAAATTTGGCTAACATTTGCCAAGTACTTATCAGAAAGCCTCTTAAACCTACTGCCTAATATGAGCTCACCGGCCAAAGAATAAACCAACATAGAAACATAACCATTTATTTAAGGTCTTAAGTATTTTATTCAATTTTTTAAATATGTCAACCGACTTATCCTTTAAAAAATTGGGGGATTTTTAAAAAAGAAATGGTAGCCCCAAGGGGAATCGAACCCCTGTTTTCGGCGTGAGAGGCCGGCGTCCTAACCGCTAGACGATGGGGCCATCAAAAACACTTTCTCTTTATACTGATTTTGTAATATTTGTCAACACCATTGATTTTTTTGGTGGAGACGGCGGGATTTGAACCCGCGTCCAGGCGTGCGTCACACCCAAAGGCTTTTACATGCTTAGCTCGCTTTTTGTTCCCCATCCTGACGGATAAAGCGAGCTAAACCGTCAGGCGGGTGCCTGCTTATTTAATAATCCAGCTACTGAAAAACAGGCGAACAGTAGCCTTCGGTGCTTTGACTATAAGGGCTATTTACACCCCAAAGCACCAAAGGGTGTAAAAGCCCGCTACCTTTTAATTAGGCAGCTAAAGCGTATTCAGAGTCTGCGTTTCTTTTTTGGTGTCGGTTTTGCGAGCAGACACCAGCTCGGCATGACCTTTGAGTGCTAAAACACCCTGTCGAACCCAATTTTCGTCCCCCTCAGTGCATTTAATAGTCTATGCTTATAAAACAAAAAATCAAGACAAAAGATACATAACTTGATTAAAACATGTTTTAAAAGTAATATAAACAACATGTGGTTGCTAATACTTGTATTTCTGACCTCTACAATTTTGGTGGTTTTTTTGTACGTTAAACACATAAAATTGAAGGTAAACGAAAATTTGGATATGTATAGATGCAAAGACTTCCTATTAACTAAAACCGAAAAAATCGCATTTGATAAAATAAACACGATAATAGATAAAGATAAATTATGCCTTTCCGTGTTCCCAAAAACAAGATTAACAGATTTTCTATGGACACCCAAAGAAGACAGAAACAGTTATCTCAAGATTCAATCAAAATTCGTAGATTTCTTGATAGTAAAAAAACCGCAATTACACCCATTTTTAGCTATATTTATTGAAAACAAGGAAAATAAACCCAAAATGAACTCATTGGAAATTATAGAACCTGTTTTAAAAAAATCCGGAATAAAACTTTTAAAAATTGAAGCAAAAGACATATTTACAGATAAATTCGAAAAATTAATAAAGGAGGCTTTAAAATGACTATAGCGAAAGAGCTCTTAGAAATCATTGCCTGTCCAAAATGCAGGGGGGAGCTGAAACTATCCGAAGATGGAAATTTTCTAATCTGTGAAAACTGTAAAATCAAATACCCCATTGATGACGATATACCCATACTCTTGGTGGATGAAGCCCAACCGTTAAATGAGTAAAGCACTCCTTTACATTTCCATCTGCATACTTTCCTGGTCCCTTATACCCGTGGCATCAAAAGAGGTGCTAAAGGGCATGAACAACTTCGCCATGCTATTTTTCTCTAACTTCATCTCAGCCATTGTTATGCTAATCTACCTGATAGCCACATTTCGGGTAAAAAAACTCACCCAATACACTCTAAAAGACTACCTAACGATGTCCTTCTTGGGTTTCTTGGGTAGCTTTGCTTATTACGTTCTGCTATACAAAGCATTTTCCCTGTCTCTGGCACAGGAGGTATTTATAATCAACTATACATGGCCTATTCTGATTTTGATTTTTAGCGTCCCAATACTCAAAGAAAAACTCGATTTCGTTAAGGCGGTCTCTATTTTAATCAGTTTTATTGGTGTTTTGGTAATTGTTACCAGAGGTCATGTATTACATGTTAAGTTCACAAGTGTCGAAGGTGATTTGCTCGCCCTTTTTGGTGCCGTATGCTTTGCCCTATTCTCTACACTTGGCAAGAAGGTTAACTACGACCAAATCGTAGCCGTATTCGTTTATTTCGCTTCCGCAACAGTATTCTCATTAACAACATCGGGTTTATTTAAAATCGCAAATATTACCCCAAGCGTCCTCTTCTGGCTTTTCATCAACGGGCTTTTTATAAACGGTATATCCTATATCTTTTGGTTTAAAGCCCTGAAATCTGCACAAACAGCCTTAATCTCAAATCTTGTCTATCTAACACCAGCCGTATCGCTTATCTTTATTTCGCTAATTATTAAAGAAAAGATCCATACCTATTCTTTGGTTGGCCTTATATTTATATTATTGGGTATCGGAATGCAGATATACAAAAAGACTACTTAATGGGTATATTTATCTCCAAAACCTCTATGGAGTTATCCTTTTGAAGAGAGACATCTATCTCTTTTGGATCTATATCAACATATTTTGCCACCACTTCAATTAAGTCTTTTCTCAAATCATCCAAAAATGGGGCTTTATTTGACACCCTCTCATGGGCAAGTATGATTTGCAATCTCTCTTTTGCCTTTTGAGCCGAACTCTTCTTGTTTCTTCTGAAAAAATCCAAAAACATGATTACTATTCCTTAAAAAAACTTATTATTGTTTCTATTATCCCCTTTTTCCTTTCCACTATTTCCATAAAAGGAACATCCTTACCTAATATCCTTTGGGTTATGTTCTTATAAGCCTTACCTGATGGAGAATCTGGATGTAAAATGGAGGGTTCTCCTATATTTGTATAATTAACAATGTTCCCATCTTCAGGAATAACTCCTATCAATGGTATACTCAAAACCTGTAAAACATCGTCTTTGCTCATCATATCGCCCTTTTTAACTAGCATTGGGTTTATTCTGTTTATGATTAAGCTCATATCCTTCTTCTCGTTGGCTTCCAATATTCCTATAACCCTGTCAGCATCTCTAACGGCTGAAATCTCTGGAGTCGTCACAATAATAACTTCATCGGCGGGCAACATCGCATTCCTAAAACCACCCTCAATACCAGCTGGCGAATCCAAAATAATGTAATCAAACTCCTTTTTTAGCTCATTAGACAACTCAAGAACCTGTTCAGGTTTTACAGCTGATTTATCCCTTGTCTGAGCTGCAGCAATCAAAAACAGATTATCTACTCGTTTGTCTTTTATTAAAGCCTGCTTAACTTTACAGACCTTTTCTACAACATTTACAACATCGTAAACTATTCTGTTCTCAAGACCCAAAATCATATCCAAATTTCTTAGGCCAATATCCAAATCTATAGCAACAACCCTTTTACCGGCTAAAGCCAAACCCAATGCAAGATTAGCCGTAGTGGTAGATTTACCTACGCCACCTTTTCCAGATGTTATGGTCAACACTTTTCCAGACATAATTTTACTCCTATTAAGATTTTAACCACTCATTGTAACCCATTATAACTATAACGCCATCGTCTACAAATGCAACTTCAGGCACAACATCAACACGTTTCTTTAACAAGACATTTTTTTCTGGAGACCTTGTTATATAGTCTCCAATTCTTATCTGAGGAGGATTTAAATCAAACGCAAACACAACGGCTTCGTTATTACCACCGTAGCCAGCGTGTGGAACTCCGTATAATTTTCCCAAAACAAATATATTGCCAGTGGCATAAATATATGAATTGGAATTTACATTACCAACAACAACCAAATCACCGTTCGCCTTAATGGATTGCCCACTTCTCAAGTTTCCTCTAAAAGTAGAAACTTCCTTTTCTCCCCTTTCATTAATTAGGTGAGTTCTGCCTATCTCAATAACAGGAACATTTGTAATTAGACCACTCTTATCCTTAACAACAATAGCATTTACAAATATATCCTTTTCTCTTAGAAAATCTATTATATCATTGGCATACTTTTTATTAAAATCATCGAGCTTTAGCGTTATTATAGAATTTTTCATGTATTTTGAAGATACAGCTAATAAACTCTCTAATTCATAAAACGCTCTTTTTAGGTCATCACTATTTATGCTTATTTCAAACCCTAAAAAATTTTTACCCTTAATTTCCACCTGACTCATTGTCTGGTTAAATATCATATAATTTGTTATAATTCAAGCGTTAGTTTGACAAAATAATTATTTTAACCTAAATTGAAAGGTGGAGGTTTTGTATGATAGTTGAGCATATACAAACAAGCGTAAGAAAAGAGGCTATAGAGATCACAAGCATAGTAGCAAAGTATGTGAAGAATGTTAAGTCAGGTGTGGCAATAATCTATGTGCCCCACACAACTGCTGGTATAACAATCAACGAGGCATTTGACCCATCCGTAGTAGAAGATATGTTAAACGAATTAACAAGGCTCATCCCTTACTCGTCCCACTACAAACACCTAGAAGGAAACGCTGACGCACATATTCAGGCTTCAATTATTGGAAGCAGCGTAACAATACCAATAGAAAATGGAGAGTTGGCTTTGGGCAGATGGCAGGGCATATTTTTCATGGAATTCGACGGGCCAAGAAATAGAAAATTCTTTATTAAAATAATAGAGGGTTGACGATGAAGTACTTGATTCTGTTAGGTGATGGAATGGCCGATTGGCCGATTGAGGAATTGGGCGGAAAAACGCCTCTGGAATACGCAAATACACAAAATATGGACATCATTGCAAGCGGAATTAAGGGTATGGTAAAGACCGTGCCAGACGGTATGCATCCTGGAAGCGACGTTGCAAACATGGCTGTTTTGGGTTATGACCCCGTGCAGTACTACACAGGTAGGGCACCCCTTGAAGCCGTAAGCCAAGACATACAACTCGGCACAAATGACGTTGCATACAGGTGCAACTTCGTAAACATAGAAAACGGCATAATGAAGGATTTCTCAGCAGGACATATACCATCTGATAAGGCAAAGGAACTAATAGAGGTTTTAAACAAAAGTTTGGATTTTGAAGGAATAGAGTTCTACCCCGGTGTAAGCTATAGAAACCTGATGGTTTGGCGAGGAGGAAAGACAGATATCACCACACCGCCACACGACATATCCGACAAAGAAGTGGAGCCGTACTTGCCAAAGGATGAAGCCAGAGAAATACTAATTAGCATAATGAACGAAGCTCAAGGAGTTTTAAAGGATAACGAAATATGGAGTGAGGCAAACGCCATCTGGCTGTGGGGTGAGGGAAAAGCCCCATCGATGCCCAAGTTCAAAGACAAATTCAACAAAGACGGTTGCATGATTAGTGCTGTAGATCTAATGATAGGGCTTGGAAAACTCACCGGTTTGCACATACCAGATATTGATGGTTTGACAGGCTTTTTAGATACAAATTTTGAAGGAAAAATCAATGCTGCATTTGATTTTTTGAAAAACGGCGGAGATTTTGTATACCTACACGTTGAAGCAACGGATGAAACTGGACACATGGGTGATGTCCAAAAAAAGATAGAAGCCATTGAGTTATTTGATAAAAAAATTGTCGGCGAGGCAATTAGGATGGCAGACAGTTTAAACGATGAACTGAAAATAGCAGTACTACCGGATCACCCAACACCCATCAAGATAAAAACGCATACGGCTGAACCAGTGCCCTTTGCCATTTGGACTTCAAGAAACGAAAAAAGAGCCGATAAGTATAGTGAAAAGTCATGCAAGGATGGTATTTTTATCGAAAATGGCTACATGTTTATCGAAAAGATGTTGTTCGGAGCGTAATTATGGTTGGTCCAATCGATGTACAGAATGTCATATTGAATGCCACAGCCCAAGGTCAGCTAAACCAAAACCCTTTAGCCCAAGCTGCCCAAGCCGAAGGATTTAAGAACTTGATTGAAACAAAAGAGAAAGAGGAAAAAACAACAAAGGTTGAAAAGAGCGAAAACACACCTCACAATACAATAGAAAAGGACAAAGAGGAACAAAAAAGAAGGTCAAAACAAAAAGAAGGGCACGTAGATTTAAGAGCTTGAATTTAAGATTTAATTCACTACTCGAGTAAAATTAACGAGTATAAAGCACTCTCTGAAAAATCTATCTGGGTAATACTTGTTATTTCTATGCCTAATGCATCAACAGAGGGCCTTACCAAATAAGGTTTTAAACATTCACCACCTTTTTCTATAGGACATTCAGCACATAAATTACAAGAGCCTGGAAATAATGCATGAACAAAGGGATATTCTTTAAAAAGAGTTTTTTCTTTATCAAGCAAAAATTTAATAACTTCCCTTTTTTCTTTCTCAAACTCATTCATATCAATCAAAAATTTAAACACAAAAGTTTTATTATAATGTGATATCCATGCTTTGGTTTCTTCCCACGAAGGAACAAAAGGTGGGCAAGAAAGTCTTTTTCCATACATCTCACACATTTTGCATTTCCAAACAGGTCTTGGAGAGACAACAATATCTTTTGTACTAATAATTTTCTCCCACATCAATTTCATATCACATTTTTACAAAGTTTTTCTTTTCAATTCAACCAAAGAATTAACTAATTTCGGTAGTTAAATTAAACCTATCTTCATTTATTATTGTTTTGACGCCATTTTACTTGACTTATGATTTTTTGGGTATATATTACAGGCGGCATGAGTAAAAAAAGACTTATTTTAAAACCTAACACACCTGATAAGACGCTGGGAATATTATTTATAGTTCTATTTGCTATAGCGTTCATTTTTGGTATAGCTTTACTCGTATTTGGGAAACAACAAGACAATCAATTCACGTACAAAAACGGTGTTATCCTATATGAAGCTAACAACGTTCGAGAGTTAAGAGAAAGAATCGCTCTATACAAATATCTAAATAAATATCCTTTAGAAGTAGAACCTTATTTATTAAAGAGCTTACCAAAAGATTTTTCTAAACTTCCTTCGGCAGAGAGGAAAAAACTATTTATTAAAGTGCTAATCCCCATAGCAGTAACTGTAAACATGCAATTTATGCAAGAACATCAGATGTTTGAAAAGATATTAAACAAAATAAAAAATCGTGAAACTCTGAGTGATACAGAGGAGAAAATATTAGAATATGGCTACAGAAAATACAGGTGCCATACAATAAAGGACCTACTAATAAAATCTGGTGGCGTACCAGTTAGTTTACTTATTGCTCAAGCTGGCATAGAATCTGGATGGGGAAAATCGCGTTTCGCTATATATTACAACAATATTTACGGAATCCACAAAAAACATCCAAGACCAGGGGATATTGTTGTACATTTTAAAAGTTTGTATGATTCTACTGTGGAATACATTCTAAATTTGGATAGAAGCCCAGCCTATAAAAGATTTAGACTCGCAAGGTATAGAATGGGGGACTATTACAACCCTTACAAATTAGCAGAATATCTATCTTCATACTCAACAAGGAGATTAGAATATATAAAACTTATTAAAAATGTCTTAACAGCAAATAATCTTACCTCTTACGATAAGAAATTTCAGTCTGTTATAATAGCTGAAGGAAATATCAAACAATTCAGCTTGGAGTAAAGAATAAATTCTTGATTTAGACCTTTTCCTCTATTAAAATATCAAACAAAAAAGGAGAAGGTGACGATGAGTTCTTTCATTGCAGTCGCTACCAATACAGATGGTAAAAGCATTTGGAATGGTCACTTTGGAGTATCGCCCATTTATTCCATATTTGACGAAAACGGAAACTTTATTAAGCAAATTGAGAATCCTCACTCCAAAGATAAACATCACGACGACCCAGACTTAATTGTAAGCTTGCTTAAAGATATAGACATTTTTATTGCCAAAAACATGGGCAGGAAATCAAGGGAGAGACTTACCAAAACATTAGGGGTTAAAAGCATATTGGTTAATGCTAAAGATATTTATGAAGCAATAAACTATTATTTGGAAGCAAAAAAGAACGTAGAAGTATTCGAGAAATGCACAGAAGAATACGAAAACTGGTTTGATAAATATAAAGCCATCTATGAAAGCGAATTAAATATGTTAAAGGCATTAACACCAAAATTCAACAGAGCTTTAGAAATAGGTGTAGGGAGTGGTAGGTTTGCATATCCATTAGGTATTAAAGAAGGTATAGAGCCATCAGACAAGATGGCAGAAATTGCTAAACAAAGAGGCATAAAGGTTTATCCAGGATTTGCAGAAAACTTATCTTTCCAAGATGAAGAGTTTGATTTTGTATTAATCGCAGTTACTATCTGCTTTGTTAAAGATCCAATAAAAACCCTAAAAGAAGCAAATAGAATTCTAAAAAAAGATGGAAACCTCCTTGTTGCTATAGTTGATAAAAATACTAAAATAGGAAAAGAATATTTAAACAAGAAAGAAAAAGGTAAGTTTTACAAGAATGCAACATTTTTTACGACCGATGAGATTAGTAACATGTTGAAAGATGTAGGATTCGATATTATTAAAATAAACCAAACTCTATTCGCAAACTCAATAAAGGAAATAAATGAACCTCAAGATTTCAAAGAAGGCTACGGTGAAGGAGGCTTCGTTGGTATTTTAGGTAAAAAGATATGATAGAAGTTTTACAAAAGTCTATATCTAACACCTTTTCTATTATTGCATTGTGTTGTGTGATTATTTTACTTGTGATATTATTTGTTTCGTGGATCTACTTGCCTTTTGCTGTATTCTCAATAAAAAAAGAATTAAAGAAAATCAGGGAATTAATTGAGGAAAACAAAATTAGACTTGACTAATAATGAAAGTCGAATATAATCCCCAACATGAAACTAATTGACGGCGAAATAGAGAAAAGCTACATAGTTGAGTCCATAGACGGCGGTTGCATAGCTAAAGACAGATTATGGAAATTAGGTATAATCCCTGGTGTTGTAGTAAAAATAAAAAGAAAAGCCCCCTTAAAAGGTCCTTTTATGATAGAAGTAAATGGTGCAGATGTTGTTGTAGGCAGAGGTATAGCGTTAAAAATCAACATTAGGGAAATTTAATGAAAACAGTAGCTCTCATAGGTCAACCAAATTGTGGCAAAAGTACTCTTTTTAATCAACTTGCAGGATATAAAAGTCTTTCAGCAAATTTTCCAGGAGCAACAGTTGAATATACGAAAGGACAAACCTATATAGGAGACGAAGTAGCTGAAGTTATAGACCTTCCCGGAACTTACTCTTTAAGCTGGTACGATGACGCAGAAAAAGAAACCGTTAAAGCCTTGTTTTCAGAAAACGTAGATGTCATTGTAAATATTTTAGACGCATCAACACTCACAAGAAGCATAGAGCTCACCATTGAATTAATGTCTTTAGAAAAACCCCTTGTTGTAGCTCTAAACATGATGGACGAGGCACTAAAAAAGGGTATATATATAAATGTAAAAAAGCTGGAAAGTATACTTGGCATTAAAGTAGTCCCTATAATAGCAAAAAAAGGCAAAGGCATAAAAGATTTAATTGAGGCAATAGAAAATGCAAAAAAACCAGCAAAAAGGTGTGTTTACTCTAAAGAGGTAGAAAAATACATAAATATGGTTATGGAATGCATAGACAAAAATAATTTAAAAAATGAATGGCCTATTAAGTTAATGGCTATAAAAGCTATAGAGGGCTTTGAAGCCTGTCAAAAACCTCTTGAAAATTCAGCCTGTAAAAACGTGCTCAAGCAAGCCAAATTTGCCTTAAGAGATGGTCTCGTGATTGTTCAAGAAAGACACGCACTATGTATGGATATATTTGAAAACTCAGCTATTGTTAAGAAAAAAGAGAAAAGAACTGTCGAAGATAGGCTGGATAATTTTCTTTTACATCCTTTCTTTGGTTACTTATCTATGCTTGTAATCTTTTTTTCTATATTCTACATAGTGTTCCACGGTGGCGTGCCGGTTGAAAACTTCATAATAAACATATTCGATAAAGTAGACTCATTTTTAGTACATTCATTATCCCATCATAAACTTATTCTTGCGATAGTTAAAGGTATAGTTGATGGCGTAGGGGCTGCTTTTGGAATAGCTTTTCCATATCTCTTACCATTTCTTTTTCTTATTTCATTATTAGAAGACATTGGATATTTACCAAGAATTGGTTTTCTACTTGACTCAACAATGCACAAAATGGGTCTACATGGAACAAGTATAATACCTTTCGTGTCTGGCTATGGATGTAGCGTTCCAGCAATAATGGCAACTCGAATACTGAAAAGTAAAAAAGAAAAAATTATTTCTGCGTTTTTGGCCTCTTTAGTTCCATGTTCCGCTAGAACTACTGTCATCATGGGACTTGTTGGGTATTTTATAGGGTATGGATATGCAATATTACTTTATGGAGTTAATATATTGGTTATAATGATAAGTGGAATGGTACTAAAGAAATTCCTACCAGGAATGAGTCCTGAGATGGCATTGGACATACCTCCTTATAGACTTCCTACGCTTAAAACATTAATATTAAAAACATGGCACAAGGTCAAAGATTTTGTATTCTTAGCAGTTCCTATGCTAATTGGTGGAAGCGTCGTTCTAACGCTCATATCCTATTATCACTTGGACTACACAATTAACAGTGTATTTAAACCCTTCATGGAAATACTGGGGTTACCATCATGTGTGGCAGTGGTATTGCTTTTTGGAATATTAAAAAAAGAACTCACCCTTCTCATGCTATATCAGGCCTTAGGCTTATCCAGCTTATCTCAAATCCCTAAGGCTTTAACACCAAATCAAATGCTTGTCTTTACAGTATTTGTAATTTTTTATATCCCATGTTTGGCAACAATCGCAGCTATTAAAAAAGAGGTTGGTTTAAAAAATACCATTTACATTTCAACCGCGACATTACTGCTCGCAACGTTTTTAGCCTTCTCTACCAGGCTTTTAACAAATATTCTATGAAAATAGAGGTATATACAGACGGAAGTTATTTTGAAAATCACTCTTTGTGTGGATGGGGAGTGTATATCAAATCTAAAACAGGGCATACAGAATTCTCTGGGTCTTGTAATTGTGATAATCCGCTTTATGTAGAACTTTTAGCTGTCTTAAAAGCTTTAGAATATATCGAATATTACATTTACAATGTAACCACAATAGAAATATTTACAGATTGTGATTTCATAGTAAAAATTGTAAACTCATATAAAACAAAAAAAGGTGGATTTTATAGGGCAAAATCCGCATTAAAATTTAAAAATTTGGTAAATCAAATATTAGGTTATACATCAATCTTTCCAATAAAATGGAACATAGTAAAATCCCACAGAGGAATAGCAGGAAATGAAATCGCCGATAATTTGGCAAAAAAAGCAGTTTTCTCTCATTTAAAACAAAAAAGGGAGGGATAACCCTCCCTACTCAACAATTCTTCAAGTGAAATTTAAAGCTTCTTTTCTTTGAGAACTTGAGCTATTGTTTCCCCAATGATACCAGGATTCTCAATTACATGAACTCCTGCCTCTCTCAAAGCTTGATACTTTGATGCAGCCGTTCCGCTCTTACCCATAATAATAGCACCAGCGTGACCCATTCTCCTTCCTGGAGGTGCAGTTCTTCCTGCTATAAATGCAAATACCGGTTTTGTTATAGCA
>JALTCA010000014.1:0-3481 GCA_027008245.1 Desulfurellales bacterium | reverse complement strand
AGTTTAGCTACAAGATTATCAAAGATTGAATTTGAAGACTACAAAGCATATATACAAGATAGAGAAAAAGAATTTTACACCACTACAAAAGATGATAAAATAACAGAAACGATTGACGGCGACGAAGTATTAAAAGATATGATGAAGTTGCAAAATGAGCTAAAAGGTTAAAAATGAATAATACAATAAATTTACAGATTAGAGCAGATTTAGAAAGAGCCAGACAAGAGATAAGACAATTACAGAATAATGTATCTCAATTAGGAGAAGCAAATAGTAGAACAGCTGATAGTTTCAAAGATTTTGTGGTAAAAGCTGGTGGAATTATAGCAATTACAACGGCAT
Organism: Desulfurellales bacterium; assembly: GCA_027008245.1. Classification (GTDB taxonomy): domain Bacteria; phylum Campylobacterota_A; class Desulfurellia; order Desulfurellales; family Hippeaceae; genus Hippea. The sequence goes on along the minus strand of JALTCA010000014.1, from coordinate 3,136 downwards.
TTAAAGAAGTAATTTCAACAGGAGCAGAGTTTGAAGTTAGTATGAAAAAATTAGGTGCAGTTAGCCAAGCGACGGCAAGTGATATGCAAAGAATGGAAAACAAAGCAAGAGAATTAGGAGCTACCACTCAATATAGTGCAAGTCAGGTAGCAGAAGCTATGAATTATGAAGCAATGGCTGGTATGAAAGCAAATCAAATATTACAAGCCACACCAGATATTCTAAACCTTGCGAGTGTAGGACAGATGGATTTAGCAAGAGCGAGTGATATAGCAACGGACACTATGACAGCATTTGGATTAAAAGCAACGGACTTAAAAGGTATTGTGGATAAAATGTCCGTTACAATTACAAACTCAAATACGAATGTAGAACAGTTAGGAGAAGCATTTAAAAATGTAGCACCCGTAGCACATAATTTAGGATTAAATATCTCACAAACGAGTGCATTATTAGGAGTTTTAGCTGATGCTGGAAAAAAAGGGGGCGAAGCTGGAACACATTTAAAAATCATTTTACAAAGATTAGCATCTACTACAAAACCCGTAATGAAAGCATTTAATGAGTTAGGAATTAGTGCTTATGACAGTAACGGTAAATTGTTACCTATGATTGAAACCTTAAAAAAAATTAAGTATAAATTAGACAAAATGAGTGATGTTAAAAGAAATACAGTATTAAAAAATTTGTTTGGAGAAGAAGCAATTTCAAGTGCAAATATCATTTTGAATAATTTAGACAGTTACGATAATAAGATTAAAAAAATTTCAAACAGTGCAGGAAAAGCAAGTGAAATGGCTAAAAAAATGAATGATACACTTGCAGGAGATTGGAAGACTTTAAAAAGTGCAGTTAGTGAATTAGCAATTACAATATACCAAGATTTAGAACCAGCATTAAGAGCTACTCTTCAAACAATTACAAACGGCACAAAAAGTATTACAGAATTTTATCACGAACACGAAGCATTAGTTAAAACATTAACAGAAGTTGGATTAGCAGTTTATGCAGTTAGAAAAGCATACCTTGCATATTTAGCAGTTGAAGCAATGGTAGCAAGTGGAGCAGTTATTACAAGATTAAACCAGATTAGAACAGCACTTATGGCATTAGCAAGTGCAAATCCTTTAATATTGGCATTAGCAGTTGCATTAGGTGCAGTTATATATAAAATCAACGAAATGGAAGAAGCTACACAAAAATTAAATAAAAGTGTAGAAGCATTAAACTCACAAACAAAAGATACTAAAAAGTTTTTTGATGATTTATATTCACATATGGAAAAAGGGACAAGAACACTCAAATTAAATAATAATGAATTAGACAGCTACAAAACAAGAGTTAAAGAGCTTATAAAAAGTAATGAAGATAGACTAAAACAAATCAAAAAATTAAGCGACGGCAGTGATAGATACAAAGAAGAGATATATCAATTAAACGAACAGCACAAACTATTGGAAAAAACACTTAAAAAATTAGAGCATACAAAGCCGATAGCAAATTCAAAAACAATAAATGATACAAATAAACAAACACAAGCAGTTAAAGTCCTTACAAAAGAACAGAAACAATATTTAAAAAGTTTAGATGATGAAGCTAAAAAAGTATCAAACAATAAAAAAACACTTGATGAGTGGTATTCATATAATAAAAATAAATTACATACCATTTTAGGCGAAAATAAAGCTTACTATGACAAATTAAACGAACTTAACACCATTTATATATCAAAACTAAAAACAAGCTATAATAAGAGAATACAAGACCACACAAACACAGTCAATAAATTAGAAAACAAAGAAAAAAGTCTTGCAAATAAAATACTCCAAATAAACAAAGACCTACAAAACAAATTAAAGCAAATTGATAGAGAAAGACTAAATACACTTGAAAATATAGATAATAAAATTCACGGTATTCAAGTTAGTGAATTAAGTAATTATCAAAAATATACTGATAAGAAAAAACAAGCCGAGATTAGATTATCAAAAGCAAAAGAAGCCTTAAAAAATAAAGATTTAGCACAAGCTAAAAGATATATGGCACAGTATCAAAGTATAGTTGAAAGTATAGCAGGAACAGAAATCAAAGAAAACGGAAGAGTGGTAGTTTCAAAAAAACAAAGTGATTTAGTTGCTATAAATGGATTAAAAACATTAAAAGGGCTTACAAATCAATTTTATGCAGAAAAAAAAGCAAAAGAGATAGCAGACCATAATAGAAAAATCCAGCAATTAAAAGTTGAATTACAAGCTACAAAAGCACAATTACAATTAGAAGTTCAAAGATTAAACCTTGAAAAACAGATGATACAATTATTGACAGGAAAAAAAGTTGATATTGATACAAGTGGAGCATTAAATAGTATTAAAAGTTTAGATACTCAAATTAAACAATTAGACGGACAAATTCAAAAACCGAAAAAAGTTGATGTAGATAATTCACAAGCTAAACAGAAAACAGAAGAGATTAAGAAAAATATAAATGATGTTAGTGAAAAGAAAATAGTATTAAAAGCAGATACAAGACCAACGGAAGAAGATATTGAAGCAATGAAAAGAGCCGTTGAAAATTTTGATAAAAAATTCCCGATTGATGCCGACGATACAAAAGCTAAACAAAAAATAAATGAGCTTAAAAAACCTACTTCATCTATGCACGATATAAAGTTACCAAATATAAACGAAGCCTTGAAAAGGATAAATTCACTAAATAATAAAAATACTCACTCTACACATACTATATACATAAAAGAAGTGCATACAAAAGCGACAGGGGGTATTATTCCATTAAGAAGAGCGACAGGTGGTGGAACTGATGTAAATTTTGAAAGAAAGAGTGGTAGGATAGCAGGATATGACCCTACCGACAGCGACGATGTCCCAGCACTTTTAACAAGGGGAGAATTTGTTATAAAAAGAGAAGCAGTATCACATTATGGAGATGATTTTTTATACAAATTAAATAACAAAATGTTACCAAAATATGCAACAGGTGGTATAGTTGAAGCAAATAATCCAGCTAAAAAAATGATAAGCCAAATTGATAACACTCAAAATGAAATAAATTCAAGTGATAAAAATATAGATTTATCTAAATTAGATGAATTGATTGATACATTAAAAGATTTACAAGA
>JALTCA010000013.1:0-11985 GCA_027008245.1 Desulfurellales bacterium | reverse complement strand
TGACATGAGTGAATACATGGAGAAACATTCTGTAGCAAGACTAATTGGCGCACCTCCAGGATACGTAGGTTATGAAGAAGGCGGTCAATTGACTGAGGCTGTAAGGAGAAAACCGTATTCTGTTATCTTGCTTGATGAGATAGAAAAGGCGCATCCTGATGTGTTCAATATCCTATTGCAGGTGCTTGATGATGGAAGATTAACTGACTCAAAAGGGGTTACGGTAGACTTTAGAAACACCGTTATAATCATGACATCTAACATCGGAAGCGAGTATCTGACACGCATCAAGGGTGAACCCGGAACAGAGGAGTACAAAATCGAATTTGAAAAGGCCGTGGCTGAGGTCAATGCGGAACTCAAAAGGAGATTTAAGCCTGAGTTCTTAAACAGAGTTGATGAAATAATCGTCTTTAACCCATTAGGCAGAAACGAAATCAAGCAAATTGTAAGATTGTTACTTAAGAAAACTCATGGAAAAATCAAAGAAGCAGGTTATGAGCTTGAGATTACGGATAAGTTAGTTGAAAGAATTGCATCTGAAGGCTTTGACCCTGTGTTCGGTGCAAGACCTCTTAGAAGATATATACAGAACATGATTGAAAACAAGCTTGCAAGAGCAATATTGGAAGGGAGATTTATTAAAGGCGACAAGATTGTAGCAGATATAGAAAACAACGAAATTGTGTTTAAGAAAAGTTAAAAAACCAAGGGGGGCAGTGCCCCCTATCTCATTTTGGCATTAGTGCGAACGTAATTTCAAAAAGATTACCCGAAGCTTTTTTCGTAACAATCCAGTTGTTTTTCTTGCACAAAAATTCGATTACAGAAAGACCAACTCCAGAGCCTTTAGAAATACTTTTAACGTCATTAATAAAAACGATTTTTACACCTTTTTTATATTTTTCGGCAATGACAGAAATATTGCTAAACGAGTATTTAAACGCATTAGTAGCAAGTTCCGACAACACAATCCTCAAATCTGTAGGGTTAACATAAGCCAAATAACCATCTAAATACAGCTGCAAATCTAATTTCTTATTTTTAAATGAAAAGCCATCAAGAACCTTTCTAAGTTCTTCTATTACGTTCACAAAAGAAAGTCTTCCATTGTCTGAAGTTATACTTCTAATAGTGGAAGATACAACCCTAAAGTCCTTTTCCATCTCATTCAAAGCAAAAGACAACCGTTTTTTACTTTCTTCATCTATATTGGCAAGTTCCAGATTAACCTTTTGGGCAGACAAAAAATTGCCTAACTTATGGGATATCGCAACAAGTATAAATTTTAAAAACTGATCAGTATACTTTTGCCTTTTGAAAATACGCTTAAGGCTAACATAAACAATAAAAATAATCAAGATGGCAAGTAGTAATTCCCATAAAAACAATGCAAGGGAAAATTCAATAAGTTTTCTCTTCACCCCAGCTATATTTACAAGCACAAACTTCTTACCCCATAAACCATAAAAAACATAGCCTTTATTTTTTGTATAGGATTTGACTGAAATTATCTTAATATATGAAGGAAGTTTGCTTATATAGCCTTTATCATATAACCTCAAATGTAAGTCAACATCCCTCTTAAAGTTACCAACAACCTCTTTTTTTATAAACAGCATTAAAAAAGCGTTTACACCAAAAAACCAAAAAACAAGTGCAGCTGATATGACCAATAAAATTCTATTTTCTTTAGAAAATTTTACTCTAAAAACGTGTATCCCCTACCTTTAACGTTCTTTATCAGCTCACCACCGAGAATTTTCCTCAACCTTTTAACATAAGCCCTTATAGAATTCTCATCCGTATCTGCATATGGCCAAACATAGTTAAGAATTGTGTTGTTAGATACTAACTTTCCACGATTGCGAACCAACAACTCAAGTAATTGCCAATCTTTATTTGTTAAATCAATCAATGCACCATCCTTTTTAACCGTCTTTTTATCAAGGTCTATTTCTATATCGTTAACCTTTACAACTTCTTTACCGTAATACATCCTACAAACTGAATTTATTCTCAGGATAAGTTCCTTGGGGTTAAATGGCTTTGTTATATAATCGTCCGCTCCTAAGTTAAAACAAACCTCTTTGTCCTTAATCTCACTTTTAGCCGTTAGTACGATAACCGGTAAACCATATTTTTCTTTTATCTTCTTTAAAATATCCTCACCACTTGTAAATTTCAATATAAGGTCTAAAACTACAATATCAAATGCTTCGCTGTTTAAAACAAGAAATACATCCCTGTCATCTTCAATCCAGTTGCAATCATATCCTTCTTTTTCTAAATATCTTTTTAAAGCATCGCCCAAATGGGCATCATCCTCTATAAGCAAAACCCTCATTATTTTCATAGTTTAATAAAATAGTAACAATATATCAAGTTGTAATCTTAAAACATTGAAAATAGTATTTTCTTTTGGTATAGTTTGCTAACTAAAAAAAGGAGGATGAGCGGTGCAGGTAACGGTAGAAAATGCCAAACCTTCAAGAAAAAGAATTCAAATAGAGGTTGAGCCAGAGAAAATAAAGAAAAAAAAGGATGAAATTGTAAGGGAAATTAAAAAAACAGCGAATATCAAAGGCTTCAGAAAAGGTAAAGTTCCAAAAGAAATCATACTAAAGACATACAAAGAAGACATAGAAAACGACCTAAAAAGGGAACTTATGTTGGAAGCCTACGAATTTGCTATTCAAGATAACAAAATAGAAACAGTGTCAGATCCAGCGTTTACAAATGTAGAATTCGACGAGGAAAAGGGTTTGTCATTTGTAGCCACAGTAGATGTAAAACCAGAAATTGACTTAAAAGAATACAAGGGCATTGAAATCACAGCAAAACCCATTGAAATAACAGAAGAAGACACAAACAAGGTGTTAGACCAACTAAGGGACGCATTTGCTACATTGGAAGAAAAAGAAGATGGCACACTAGAAAACAGCGATGTAGCGGTGATTGATATAAAAACGTTCACCAAAGCAACTCACTATCCAATAAAGGAATTTGGCGGCGAAAATCTACATGTAGAGATAGGCAAAAAACAGTTGATAGAAGAGATAGAAAGCAACTTGGAAGGAATGAAAGCAGGAGAAACAAAAAGCATAGAAGCATCGTTTGATAAAGATTATCCACTAAGAGCTCTAAAGGGCAAAGATGTAGTTTTTGAGGTAACATTAAAATCAATTAAGCAGAAAAAAGTTCCTGAATTGAACGATGAATTTGCTCAGAAGATAAATAAGGAATTCAAGACGCTTGATGACCTCTTGAATGACGTAAAGGAAAGGCTTAAGAAAAATAAAGAAATAGAAGAAAAAGAAAGACAAAAAGATGAACTATTAGGAAAACTTTTAGAGCAATACGACTTTGAACTTCCAGAAAGTTTGGTTAACCAAGAAACAAATCAAATGATAATGGATTATGTAAAGAATATGTATTATATGGGTATAGATGTCAGTTCCGAAGAGTTTAAACCGCAAATTTTAAGGGAAAAATTTGAACCTGAGGCAAAAAAAAGAGTGAAGGCAACGTTCATTTTGTTAGAAATTGCAAAAAAAGAGAATATAGATGTATCATCTGAAGAAATAAACGAGGTAGTATTACAACATGCAAATGCTCAAAGGAAATCGTTTGAAGATCTATACAAAGAATACCAGCAAAACAACGTTTTACCGCTAATTCAAATGGAAATCTTAGGAGACAAAGCACTTGATTTTCTTTACGAGAATGCAAAAATAGTAGAGAAGAAAGAGGAAAATAAACAAGAACAATTGGAAGAAGGGGCTAAAGCAGAGGAAACACAAAAATGAGTTTAATACCGATTGTCATAGAAAAAACGCCACAAGGCGAAAGAGCTTACGATATATACTCACGTTTATTGAAAGACAGAATCATCATGCTAAACGGAGAAATAACTGATGAGGTGTCTAGCGTAATAGTTAGCCAATTACTATTTTTAGAAAGCGAAGATCCTGAAAAGGATATATTCTTATATATAAACTCGCCTGGTGGTGGTGTTACTGCAGGGCTTGCCATATACGACACCATGCAGTATATAAAGTGTGATGTAACAACAATTTGCATCGGCTCGGCAGCATCAATGGGTGCTTTGTTGTTAGCAAGTGGAACAAAAGGTAAAAGGTACTCATTGCCACATTCAAGAATAATGATACACCAGCCTTTGGGTGGCATAACTGGCCAAGCCACGGAAATAGAAATACATGCCAAAGAAATTTTAAGGTTAAAAAAACTCTTAAACGAAATTTTAGCAAAACATACAGGTAAAAGATTAAAAACAGTTGAAAGAGACACAGACCGGGATTATTTTATGGATTCAAAAGAAGCGTTAAATTACGGCATAATAGACAAAATCATCTATTCAAGAGAAGAAGAGGAGAAATTGCATGAAGCAGATGGACGGAGGTGATAAACCTCAAGGCACATTAAGGTGCTCATTTTGTGGAAGAACACAGGATGAAGTTAGAAAGTTGATTGCAGGGCCAGGTGTTTATATTTGTGATGAATGTGTAGCTTTGTGTGAGGATATTTTGGCTGAAGATGAAGAACTAAATAAAAAGAAAAATGATAGTTTTATCCCATTAACACCAGAAGAAATAAAGAGAAAATTGGATGAATATATAGTTTCACAAGACGATGCTAAGAAAATTTTGGCTGTTGCTGCATATAACCACTATAAGAGGGTAAATGAAGTCAATATGCCTCGCAGAAAAAAAGATGATGTAGAATTAGAAAAAAGTAATATATTGCTTATAGGCCCTACAGGAACAGGCAAAACCTTGATAGCAAAAACACTTGCTAAAATCTTGGATGTTCCATTTGCAATTGCCGATGCAACAAGTTTAACAGAAGCCGGATATGTAGGTGAAGATGTAGAGAATATACTTGTAAGACTCTTACAAGCTGCAGATTACAATGTTGCATTAGCACAAAAAGGGATTGTATATATAGATGAAATAGATAAAATCTCACGAAAAAGCGAAAATCCTTCCATTACACGCGATGTTTCTGGGGAAGGCGTGCAGCAAGCTTTACTTAAGTTAATAGAGGGTAGTGTTGTTAATGTTCCGCCTTACGGCGGAAGAAAGCACCCTCAGCAAGAGTTCATACAGGTTGACACAACTAACATTCTTTTTATCTGCGGTGGGGCTTTTGAAGGTTTGGAAAACATCGTTGCAAGAAGGATAAGTAAAAAGAGCATAGGATTTACAAATCCTGTAGAAGTAGACAAAAAGGAAAAATATAACCTATTAAAACAGGTTACTCCAGAAGATTTAATGAAATATGGTTTAATCCCAGAGCTGATAGGTAGATTACATGTAGTGGCAACTCTCCAAGAGTTGTCTGAGAACGAACTTGTCAGAATTTTGACAGAGCCTAAAAACGCTTTGGTAAAACAATACAAAAAGATGTTAAAGCTTGATAATGTTAAATTAACAATAACAGATGAAGCTCTACAAGCTATAGCCAAAAAAGCTGTAGAAAGAAAAGTTGGAGCAAGGGGATTGCGCAGCATCATGGAACAAATCATGGTAGATTTGATGTACAAGATACCTTCCATGAAGGGGGTAACAGAATGCATAATAAACGAAGATGTTGTAAATGAAGGAAAACCCCCAGTGTTGGTAAAAAATAAGAAGAGCGCTTAAATGGAATTTAAAGGTACAACAATAATTTGCGTTAAGAAAAACAACAGTGTTGCTCTTGGCGGTGATGGTCAAGTAACTTTAGGTAATACCGTTGTAAAATCCAAAGCAAAGAAAATAAGAAAGCTATACAATGATAAGGTTATTGTAGGTTTTGCCGGGGCAACAGCGGACGCCTTTACGTTATTTGAAAAATTAGAGGATAAACTCAATGAATATGCAGGAAATTTAACACGTGCTGCGGTTGAATTGGCTAAAGAGTGGCGTACAGACAAGATTTTAAGGAGACTTGAAGCTCTTTTGATTGCTGCTGACAAAAATACAATGTATTTAATTAGCGGCAATGGAGATGTACTGTCACCTGATGAAGACATTTGCGCAATAGGCTCAGGTGGGAATTACGCCTATGCAGCAGCAAAGGCCTTGGTTAAATATAGCAATTTGGACGCCAAAGGAATTGTGGAGGAATCCTTAAAGATAGCTTCGTCCATTTGTATATACACAAACGACAACATCGTCATAGAAACCTTAGGAGAATGAGATGGAAGATAAGTTGACACCCAAAAAGATCGTAGAGTTATTAGACAAATACATTGTAGGACAAAATGAGGCAAAGAAAGCAATAGCAATAGCACTGAGAACACGATACAGAAGACACAAGGTTCAAGGTGACATAAAAGAAGAGATAATGCCAAAAAACATACTCATGATTGGTCCAACAGGCGTGGGAAAAACTGAAATTGCGCGTAGAATTGCCAAGATCACGAATGCTCCTTTTGTTAAGGTTGAAGCAAGCAAATTTACAGAGGTAGGATACGTTGGAAGAGACGTGGAGTCCATAATAAGGGACTTGGCACGTATAAGTTATGAGATGGTAAAACAGGAAGAGCTCAAAAAGGTCGAAGACAAAGCAAAAAAAGAGGCAGAAGAAAGAGTATTGGACGTATTAGTTCCTCCCATAAAAAAACGTTCAATTTACGACACAGAAGACGAGGAAAGAATCAAGCGAACACGTGAGAAATTTAGAGAAAAGATGAAAAACGGTGAATTGGACGAAAAGGTTATAGAAATAACGATTAACCCACAAAGAGGTGAACAATTAGTTCCTTTTATAGAGGTTGCCGCGGCCCCAATAGACGAGCTCGATTCTAATCTGAGGGATATGATAGATAATATCATGCCCAACAAAAAAAAGACCAGAAAAGTAACCGTTAAAGAAGCCTTACGTATCTTCCAAGAAGAAGAAGCCCAAAAACTCATAGATAAAGACAAAGTTAAAGAAAAAGCTATTGAAAAAGCTTCTAACGATGGAATAGTGTTTTTGGATGAAATAGATAAAATAGTCACAAAATCCAGCTCTTCTCAAGGTCCAGATGTATCAAGAGAAGGCGTTCAAAGAGACTTACTGCCTATCGTTGAGGGTTCGACAGTGAACACCCGATACGGCTCAATAAAGACTGACCATATACTTTTTATTGCCGCAGGCGCTTTTCATCAGGTCAAACCAAGCGATATGATACCAGAATTACAGGGCAGATTTCCTATAAGAGTTGAACTGAAACCACTTACAAAAGAAGACTTTATTAGAATTCTAAAAGAACCAAAGAACGCTTTAATTAAACAATACAGAGCTTTGCTCGAAACAGAAGGTATAAATTTAGAGTTCTCAGAAAACGCCATTGAGAAAATAGCAGAAATAGCGGAAAAAATTAACAAAGAGACGGAAAACATTGGAGCAAGGCGTCTCCATACTCTCCTCGAAAAACTCCTCGAAGACATATCTTTTGAAGCGCCAAATGTAGAACACAAAGACATAACGATAGACGCAAACTACGTAAAAGAGAAGCTTTCTGATATTGTTGAAGATAGGGATTTAAGTAGGTATATCCTATAAAGTAGCTTTATTAACAATAAAATCGCACAACTTATCAATGCCTCTTTTTTTACTGGAAGAAGTAAGAAAGTAGTTTATATCGCCATATCTTTCTTTTAGATATCTCAGACTATCAGAGATTGATTTCTGTGTCGCCTTGTCTGTCTTAGTAAAAACAATACTAAAGTCCTTGCTATAGAACTGTAGCCAATCTATAAACACCAAATCGCTATCCATTGGTAAGTGCCTCGAGTCAACTAAAACAAACACATGATAAAGCAGGTTTGCATTTTTTAGGTAATCTTCTATTATGTACTTCCACTTTTGTCTTAAACTCTTAGACCTTTTAGCATATCCATACCCCGGTAAATCGACAATAAAGAACGTGTCATTAATTTTGTAAAAATTTATGAGGACAGTTTTGCCTGGGTTTTTACTCACATAGGCTATTTTTCTATTTAAAATAGCATTTATTAAAGATGATTTGCCAACATTACTTCTACCTGCAAACGCAAATTGTGGTAGGTAAAATAAACTGGCATTATCGAAGCTCCCCTCAAAAGAAACCTTTTTTAAGGCTAAACAGCCTTCAGTTCTACCATATTCGTCTGTGTGTCCAGTATTACAAACGTCTTTCTGCCCGTTAGATATCCGCATAACTCACCTGGATTAATAATATAACCCCTCTGTGTCTTTCTTATATCTACCTTATGAAGATGACCATAAAGTACATAATCATACTCTTTTGCGACTTTATCTACACCAAAGGGCTCATGCATTAAGATAAACTCTTTTCCCTTTATCTCAACCTCATAAGGCGGCTTGTGCAATTTACCTTCACTTTTTTGCTGCAAAAACAATACCTCGCCATCGTTATTGCCAAAAACACCCAAAAATGGACTTTTGAGTTTGTTAAAATAATCGAAGCAAAAGGGCGATATAATATCGCCCAAGTGCATCGTAAGGTCTACATTTTCTTTGTTTAACAAATCCACTGCCAACTTAATTGCCTCAATATTGTCATGGGAATCGGAAATTATACCAATCTTCATCTACACATCCCCTACAGCTTTTGCAATTAGGTCTCCCATTTGCTGAGTATTAACCTTTCTCTTACCTTCACTCATAATATCGGGCGTTCTATAGCCCATCTTCAAAACTAAATCAACGGCCTTTTCTATTGTATCAGCCTCCTCGTCAAGCTTAAGCCCATATTTTAGCATCATAGCTGCAGATTCTATCTGCGCAACGGGATTTGCAATACCCAAACCAGCAATATCCGGAGCAGAACCATGAATAGGTTCAAACATGCCAACCCTACCACCCACCGACGCCGAGGGCAACATACCAATAGAACCTGTTAACATACTCGCCTCATCGGACAAGATGTCTCCAAATATATTGCCCGTCACAATCACATCAAATTGCTTTGGATTCCTCACAAGCTGCATAGCTGCGTTATCAACAAGCAGATGGCTATATTCAATATCAGGATAATCTTTAGCAACACGTTCTACAACATCTCTCCAAAACTGCGAAACATCCAATACATTTGCTTTATCAACGCTTGTAACCTTTTTTCTCCTCTGCTTTGCAAGGTCAAATGCGAGTCTAACTATACGCTCTACCTCAGGCTCTGTATAAACCATCGTATTAAGAGCCTTCTTAAAGCCATTATCTTCAAATACACCCCTAGGCTCACCAAAGTAGATACCACCTGTAAGTTCTCTGACAACCAAAATATCAATGCCCCTGATCACGTCTGGTTTTAGTGTGCTTGCATCAATCAGCTCATCAAAGACTTTAGCCGGTCTTAAATTAGCAAAAGCACCCAAAGCTTTTCTAATACCCAAAAGACCAGCCTCGGGTTTCTTATCTTGCGGCAAGTTATCCCACTTTGGACCCCCAACAGATCCAAAGAACAGAGCGTCACATTTTAAAATCTTATCCACTTCACTCTGAGGCAACGGTTCTCCAAATTTATCTATAGCGCACCCACCAACGTAGACCTTTATATACTCAAACTTATGATTAAACCTGGATGCAATTTCATCTAAAACCTTTATACCTTCAGCAACAATTTCAGGACCTATACCGTCACCTTCCATAACGGCAATTTTATACCTTCCCACGGCTCACCTCAAATTTTCAAAATCTCTTTAGCATAATTAAACAAACCACCGCTTTCAATTAGCCTTTGCATAAACTCCGGTATAACAGTGGATTCAAATACCTTCCCATTTTTCAATATTTTAATTTCTCCTTTTTCCGTATCAACTTCAATCTCATCGAACTTTTCAAGCTCATCCACAACGCCACTTTCAAGTATAGGCAAACCTATATTGAACGCATTTCTATAAAAGATACGAGAGAATGACTTTGCAATAACACACGCTACACCACTTGCTTTAATAGCGATTGGTGCATGTTCCCTACTTGAACCACTGCCAAAATTATAACCCGCTGCTATTATATCACCATTTTTTACCTCTTTTGCAAAACTTTCATCTATATCCTCCATGCAATGTTTAGCGAGCTCCTCAGGATTGGAAGTATTCAAGTATCGTGCTGGAATTATCACATCCGTGTCAACGTTGTCCGAATAAACCCAAACTCTACCTTTAATTATCATTTTAACACCTCATCTGGATGAACAATTTTGCCAGCTATAGCACTTGCTGCAGCAACGGCCGGCGACGATAGATAAACAAAAGCTTTTTTAGAACCCATTCTTCCAACAAAGTTCCTATTTGAGGTAGAAATACACACCTCACCATCAGCCAAAATACCCATGTATCCGCCAAGACACGGACCGCATGTGGGCGTAGATATTACAGCACCGGCATCCAAGAATATATCAAACAATCCCTCTTTCAACGCTTGTCTATAAACTTGGACAGTGGCAGGTATGATTATTAATCTAACATATTTAGCAACCTTCTTACCCTTTAAAATCTTTGCTGCTTCCCTTAAATCTGAAATCCTACCGTTTGTACAAGAGCCAATAAACGCCTGATCTATTTTTATATCCTCTTTGATTTCAAAAATACTTCTAGCATTTGACGGAAGGTGAGGAAAAGCCACCTGCGGTTCAATGTTTGAAACGTCTATCTCGATAACATCGGAATATTCGGCATCCTCATCGCTTTTTAAAATCTCATACTGATCTTCTCCTATGCCCCGCTCTTTCAAGTATTCAATTGTAACCTCATCCGGCTCAACAATGCCGTTTTTAGCACCAGCCTCAACAGCCATATTACACATTGTCAGTCTATCTTCCATTGGAAGTTCGCGTATGACATCTCCTGTAAATTCCATAGACTTATAAAGTGCACCTGCAACGCCAATTTTACCAATTGTATAAAGAATCAAATCCTTGCCAACAACCCACTTATTTCTTTTTCCCTTATAAACAAATTTAATGCTCTCTGGAACCCTAAACCAGCTTTTACCTGTAGCAAAGGCAAAACCCAAATCTGTTGAGCCCATACCCGTTGCAAAGGCACCCAAAGCACCGTGTGTGCATGTATGAGAATCAGCACCTACAATTAACCTGCCAGGCTTTACAAACCCTTGTTCTGGCAACAATGCATGTTCTATGCCAACTTCGCCTGTCTCCCAATAATTGGGCAAATCCCTCTCTCTAACAAAATCGCGCATAATCTTACATTGGTTGGCTGAATTTATATCTTTATTAGGCGTGAAGTGGTCTGGAACTAAAGCCACCTTCCCTTTATCAAAAACATCAACGCCCAGCTTTTTAACAAAGTCAATGGCTATAGGTGCAGTTATGTCGTTTGCAAAAGCTAAATCCACATCAGCCATAACAATTTCACCAGGCTTTACTTCATTTTTATTAGCTTTTTTAGCCAATATCTTTTGAGAAATCGTCATACCCATATTGCAACACCCCTATATTAAAATCATTTCACCGTAAAAATTTTTTCTCTAAGTAGTTTTCCATTGCTATCTAAAATCTCCAATTTCCAAACACCCTTCATGGACGGATAGATAGTCTTGTACGACCACGTTCTAAATCGCTTGTAAGGCTTTACCTTCAACTTGACATCAAAGTGTCTACCATCCAAAACCCACCTATGTATAACAAATGTCGGTTTTTTAATGTCTTTCAACGTACTCAAACACCACACCCTATCGCCCACTTTAAAACTATCCGAGGGCTTGACAATGCTCCTGCTCTTTATGCCCAAACCACATTGAATGCTCTCAACAGTAATACCAAAGCTAAATATGGGAAGCAATAAAAAAGCAACTACCAACAACACTTTCCTCATATCATCACCTCCTTTTTTTAAATTTTATTATATAAAAAAAAGACATATTGTCTATTATTTTGAGGCGGGACGCGAGAATTTACCGCTTTTGCCACCCTTTTTGTAGAGGAGATAGATATTTCTGATCTCTATGGACCTGTCAATGGCCTTGCAC
>JALTCA010000012.1:0-12355 GCA_027008245.1 Desulfurellales bacterium | reverse complement strand
ACATATTCAAAAACGACGAAGATATACACACGCAAACGGCTGTTAGGCTATTTGGCGTGCATCCGCAGATGGTAGATCACAACTTGAGGAGAATGGCAAAGACAATAAACTTTGGGATTCTTTACGGCATGGGTTATGTATCGCTTGCAAAAACGCTGAACATAAGCAAAGAGAAGGCGAAGCAAATAATAGATACGTACTTCAAGCGTTTTTCCCGCGTTAAGGAATACATTGAAAAGACGATAGATGAAGCGACTAAAAAGGGCTACGTGAAGACGTACTTCAACAGGCGCAGGTATTTTTTTAACATAAACAGTTCAAACAAAAGACTTGCGGAGTTTGAAAAACGGGCAGCTGTAAACGCTACAATTCAGGGCACGGCAGCGGATATTATAAAGATTGCAATGGTTAGGCTGTACGAGAAACTAAAGGACGTGGATGCCTACATGGTTCTTCAGGTTCACGATGAATTGTTGATTGAAGCAAGGGAGAATATAGCCGAAGAGGTCGCAAAGATTGTCAAAGAGACGATGGAGAGTGTTGTGAACTTCAGCGTTCCTCTAAAGGCTAATACAAAAATAGCGGATAACTGGTATGATGCAAAGTAAAAGAGAGGTGTTTTTAGAAACCCTAAGAGGCAAAAAGGGACAATTTACACCTGTCTGGTTTATGAGACAAGCGGGAAGGTTTTTAAAAGTATACAGGGATTTGCGTGAAAAATATGATTTTTTAACGCTGTGCAAAAACAAAGATTTGGCTGCACGTGTAACACTTTTGCCAAAAGTTTTAGGAGTAGATGCACTGATTTTATTTAGCGATATACTAATCCCTCTGACGGCTTTTGGCGCAGAATTGAACTATAACGACAACACCCAGCCACATGTAAAATTGGATTTAAAGAACATCTCATACACGGGTGATTTGGATAAAGTTTCGTTTGTCTTTGACTCTATAAAGACTGTCAGGAAAGAGGAAAAGGATTTAGCCTTGCTTGGTTTTGCCGCCTCACCGTTTACACTCTTGTGCTACGTGTTCGGGGGAAGCGAATTCTCAAATTTGAGAACGTTTATGAAAAATAACGAAAAGGAGTACTTTGAGATTGCAAGTAAAATAACAGACCTGACTATTGACTACCTAAACAAACAACTCGAAGCAGGTTGCGACGCCGTGCAACTGTTTGACACCTGGGCCGGGATTCTTTCCAAAGATGATTACAAAAGATACGTATTGCCGTTTGTTAAAGAAATCTCAAAACGCGTCAAACCCGCTATTTACTTTATAAAAAACTCTTGCCACCTAAACGATTTTTTAAAAGAGCTCGATTTTGACTGTTTTAGCATAGACTGGCGCTCATCACTGAGAGGCATACACAAGATCACAAAAAAAACTGTTCAGGGTAATCTGGATAACACGGTGCCACTTGCAAATATAGATGTTGTCGAAAAAGAGACACTAAAAGTGCTTTCTGAAGCAAAAGACATACCTCATATCTTCAATTTAGGTCATGGCATACTACCACAAACCGACCCCGACAATATAAGATTCATTGTTGATTTGGTTCATGAAAAAAGCTTTAACTGAACTAACACTTGCAAACTTGGGTTACGTCGAAAAAATCACAGATATACCCATATTTCTATTCAACATGTTCAACGACTACAACATCATACCCATAAAACAGCCCTTCAAGTCAATTTTAGCTGCTTTTATAACGCTTTTAAGGGCAAAGGAGACATACAAAATTCTAAAAATCAAAAAATCGCCACTAAAAGTGATATCTCAACAGCAGGTAGAAAAGCTAAGTAAAAGAATTGGAATAGAAGTTAGAGCTAAATTCTCATACTCATGGCCATTTTTAAAAAATGAAACGGCTGTCATACCCATGTTTAACTTTTTCTCTTACACAACGCATGGAAAAATCTTTAAACACTCAAAAAAGGTCGCCCCACCCTTTTGCATCTACCCAGAATTCTTTGACTTAGTGGAAAATTACATAGAAAAGGCGAAAAAGGATTGCTCAAAGGAGTGTGCCATACTGCTTTCTGCACATTCACTGCCATTAAAACTCTTAATCCAAAGAAAAGACCCATACAAACACGATTTAGAGGTATTTTTGAATTATCTAAGAAAAAGGCTTAAACAACCAGTTTTCCTATCGTTTCAATCAAAATTGGGGCCAGTGGAGTGGCTCAAACCAACGACAGAGGAAACCATAATAAAACTATCAAAGCAGTTCAAAACCATAATTATTGTCCCCATAAGTTTTTCAACGGATAACACAGAAACGGTTTACGAAATAGACATAACTTACAAGAATTTGGCTTCAAAATTGGGTCTAAATCTTATTCGCGCCGAATGCTTTAACAATAAAGAGGAATTCATAAACCTACTCGCAATTGTTTATAGTTCCTTTTTTAGATAGAAATTCTCTAAATTTCTCTATCCACTTGGCATTATCTGTATCATATTTCAAAAACTCAAGAAGGTCAACTACGCGCTGGACAGTAACAGAATTTAGGTAGTGTTCTATAGAACACGCATCATCTACAGCGATAGAATTTTCAACCTGCAAAACCTTTACCAAAAACTCGGTTAGAATTTCATGTCTATTCTTAAGTTGTTTCCCTACTCTCTCTCCCAATTCAGTAATTTCTATGTATCCATAATTTTCATGTATAACTAAACCTTTATTTTCCAAATTTTTAACAGCGTTTACTACAGAAGGCATTTTCACGTTTAAGTGCTTTGCAAGGTCTCTCACCCTTACAACTTTGTTGGTTTGAGCAATATTATAAATAGCCTTCATATAATCTTCAACAGATGGCGATAGATCTGGTTTATCCATACCAGTATTATAAACAAATGTTCAAAATAATCAAGCTAATTTTCAAGCTTGGGGGGCTCTTCTTCTAACTCTACCCTTTCTATCCGCTCAAATTGATCAGAGATCTTCTTCGTCGTAATATGGATTTTGCCCGCATCATCATGTAAACGTTCAATGTCTTTAATAAGCTTTTCCCATCGCTGCCTGTACAAAGAAAAGTTCTTTGAAAGCTTAACCAACTCTTCTTGGATCTTTTCAGCCTGCTTTTTCGTCTTAATATCCCTAACAACAACCTGAACGGTAGTCAAAAGAGCCATTAGTGTCGTGGGTGAGGCAATCCAAACGTTTTTCCTGCGTGCATAATCAATAACATCGCCACAATACGCATTGACAAAAGCAAAAATCGCCTCAGCGGGCAAAAACATAATGGCCATCTGTGCCGTTACACCCCTTACGATGTATTTATTTGCTATGTCGTCTATATGTTTTTTCAAATCAGCCTTAAACGCACTCTCGTAGCGCACTCTATCTGCATCTTGTGCTTGCGTCAACCGAATGTAATTCTCAAGGGGAAATTTCGAATCTATGGGGATTATACCCATCTCCGGGGCTTTTACTATAGCGTCTACAACATAGCGTTTACCATCGTTCTCAATGGGGTACTGGATATCGTAAAGCTCCCTCTTTTCGCCGAACACTGACATCAAAATACTCTCAAGCCTAACCTCGCCAAAAACACCGCGCCTCTTTTTATCATCAAGTATCTTTTGTAAAGATACAACCTCACCAGACAGCTCTTCTATCTTCTTCTGCGCCTCAGATATCTTAGCTATACCTTCAATTATATCCTTAAACGTCTTATCAACGTTCTCGAAACCCTCTTTCAGCCTTCCCTCTACCCTGTCGCTGATTTGCAACAATTTCTCCTCAACCGTCTGAACTAACTTGGCAATGTCCTCATGGTTCTGATCCCTTTGCTTGTCCAAAGAATTTGTAATCTTAACTGTGATATCATCGAATTTCTCTGTAATCTCCTTAAAGCCTTTGAAAAGCTCGTCCTTGAGGGTAATCCTTAAATCCTGAACACTTTTTGATACGTTATTGTACAGATTTGCATTCTGCTCAGCCTGTGATTTGCTCTCCTTTGTCAAATCGATCAACGTGCTATTTACTCTTTCTGAGATCTTACCCACGCTTAATTTAAGGTAGATCAAAACAGAGAAAACGGCAACCGCTACAACTGCGGCTGCTATCAAAACATACGTTTCCATTTTACTTTTTCACCTCTTTGCCTAACTTCGACTCAATGGAGGCAATCTTTTGCTTCATCCTATTCGATCTGTTCTTCCTTATGTCAAACTTTACGGTGGAGTAGATCCTGTTGCAATCGGGCTCAAGGACCTCATAGGACTTTTTTAAAACCTCCAAAGCCTTATCCATTGTTTCGGTCTCAAAGACCGTGCCCATTGGCGTAAGTTTATACTCAACGCCACTTTCATCAATGACCTTTATGATTCTTGAAACGTAGCTGCTGACACTTTCGCCCTTATCCGTAGGAAATATAGCAAACTCAACCAAAACCGACATACAGTTACCTCCTTAGCTGCTTTAAAAGCTTATTTACAACAAATATATCACAAATTAGATTTTCTTTACAAGTATGACAATACGCCTGTTTATCGGATCTGTTGGATTAGTTCCTGGAACAGGCCTTGTATCTCCGTAACCAACTATACTATCAAACCTATCAGCACTAACACCACTTGCCTGTACTTCTCTTCTTGCAGCATTTGCACGCATAGTAGATAAGTCCCAATTGCTTAAGTTGCCAACAACGTAAGGATGAGCGTCCGTATGCCCTTCTATAACTATTTTATTCGATATGGAGGCAAGTTGTTTTGCAATGATGTCAAGCACCTCTTTTGCCCACGGCTCAAGTTGGTCAGAGCCTGGATAAAACATCGGTCTCTTATTCTTATCAAAAATTACTATCCTCAAACCCTGCTCTGTTATCTCCATTTTTATCTGATTTCTATACTGCAACAGTTCCTTTTTACTAGCTATAGTTTGCTGAATCTTTTTCATTATCATGTACAAATTTAAAGCTTGTTTATTCTGGCCAACACCACCACCATTTTTCCTCAAAATTTTAGGTATCAAGCCTTTGCCATGCAATGTTCTCTGAGGTTTAGAAGATGGGAGTGGCATTTCTGGGATTCTCTGAGATATCGTAAGACTTTTTGAACCTACATTAAAAACACCTTTTGAAGGAAGCATGGACGAACCTTCTGTAAGGGATGTTGCTCCAGGTTGAGTAAAATACGTGGAAAGAATCTTTCTCTGCTTAACATTTGTAGCAGCGATAAGCCACATAACAAGAAAAAAAGCCATCATGGAGGTCATAAAATCGCCGTATGCTACCTCCCAAGCACTACCCCCACCCTCTTCGCACTTTGCTTTTTTACATTTTTTTACTATTCCACCTTCAGGGTTTTCTTCAGCCATGCTACTTACCTTTCACAAAGCTCTCTGCTTCGTCAAATTCAGGCCTTGCAAGTGGAGGAACACTTTCTCTGACGGCTTCCATTGCAATAATCGGCGCATCACCCTTTGCTATGTATATAATTCCCGTTTTTAAGGCCTTCAAGTAAGCTATCATATCTTCATTTTTGAATTCAGCATAGGTAGCCATCGGTCCGAATATGCCGTAACACAAAAGCAAACCAAGAAATGTACCTGTCAAAGCAGCAGCAATGTGCTCACCTATGACAAGGATTGAGCCACCCAAAGCACCCATTGTCAGAATAACACCCATAACAGCAGCAACAATACCCATACCAGGCATGGATTCTGCTAAGTTTCCAACCATTTTTGGCGGTGCTGAGATCTCCTTTTCTATCACCTCAATATTCGTATCCAGCATCTCGTCAAGCTTTTCTACTTCAATGCCTGTAACAATGCTACGTAGTGCATCTATTAGTAAAGCTCTCGCCTCTTTGTTTTTTAAAAAGAACGCTGCATCCTGTAGAATCGGTGAAGACTCAGGGTCATCTACTACAGCTTCAAGTGATAAAATTCCATCCTTCCTAACTTTTGTTGACAAATCATATACAACTTTCAAAAGTTCCAAATAGTTCTTTTTGTTATAAGGATCAGGCTTTGCAATACCTAAAATAACACCAAAAGCACCTTTTAAAGCCGTTGGGGATGCAGATGACAAAAGCATACCAAAAAAAGCACCTATTAAAACTATATACTCACCAATTTGTATCAAAACAGCTGGGTTTCCACCTTCGTAAACAAAGGCTCCTACAACTGCTATCAAGGTGAAGACAATACCGCCTGCGTTCATCCGGCCCCCTGATTAGTTTTCTCTAATCTATATGTCGGCAGATTCACTGAATTATTTAACCCTTTTGTCTATTACCCTAACAGCCTTGCCTTGAGGTCTTTCAAGCGTACCATCTGGAACTATCTGGATATGGCAGTGGAATCCCAAAAGGTCGTAAAGTTCGTTATTCAGCCTATCTAAGTCTTCAGAACTAAATCCGTTTCTCCTTTCAGCCACAATCGTCATGCTGCCCTTACCTTTTACTTTCTCAAGGACGATATTATAATAAGGCGAAAGCTGTTTGTACTTCATTAAAATTGCCTCAATCTGTGATGGATAGAAATTAACACCTTTAACTTTCAGCATATCATCTGTTCTACCCTTAATTCTATCAATTCTCAAGTGAGTTCTGCCGCAGTCACACCTATCCCTGCTCAAAATCCTCGTTATATCCCTTGTCCTATATCTCAAAAGTGGTAAACCTTCACGCGTAAGAGTCGTTACGACCATCTCTCCTTCGACACTATCTTCAACGACCTCTTTTGTCTCAGGGTCTATGATCTCGACAACGTAGTGATCCTCCCAAACGTGTATGCCGTTTTTTACCTCACAATCTATACCCATGCCAACACCGCCGCTTTCCGTCATACCAACGATGTCGTATGTATCCACGTCCATCTCGCTTTCTATTCTCTTCCTAATCTCATCAGACCACGTCTCTGCACCTAATATAGCAACCCTTAAATTAGTTTCGCGAAAATCAAAGCCTATTTCATCTGCCACTTCAATCAGTCTTAAAGGATAAGAAGCAATAGCTGTAATGGCAGTAGTGCCCAAATCCTTCAAAAATTGAAGTTGCAGCCTGCTCCTTCCTGCACCAATTGGAATAACAAACGCCCCAATTTTCTCCGCACCGTAGTGAAAACCAAATCCGCCGTTAAACAGGCCAAAAGACGGCGTTATCTGAATCCTATCTTTGCTTGCAACACCCGCTGCATAATAACATCGAGCCATTATCTCGCCCCACTGCTCAATGTCAGACCTCGTCATGACGTTAATGACAGGCGTCCCGGTCGTGCCAGAACTCATGTGCATCCTCATCCAAGCATCGTCATCCTCAACAGCTATGTGATTGAAAGGATACGCCCTTCTCAGATCGTCCTTTTCCATCAGGGGCAATTTCTTTAGATCATCAAGGCTCTTTATATCCTCTGGCTCGATATCCCTATATTTCTCTTTTAACACAGAGTTTGAAGACTTTATTCTCGACAATGTTCTTCTAATTCCCTCAAGCTGAATCCTTTCAAGCTCTTCCCTTGGCAATGTTTCCATTTTCTCATTAAAAATCATGCCAAACCCCTCTCAAAAGCTATTGTATTTTTTTCAAAAAACTTAAACTCCTTTAACGCTTTGATAGCATCATCTTTTGCAAAAAGGTCCTGGTATTTTACAAATCTACCTAACACTAAAGCACTTGAAAATCTCACATCCCCCAAATTATCGATGACCCATCTCTTATCTTCGTTTGTCAAAACTATCAAACCAACCCTATTATCCTTCAAGAAAGCCTCTCCATACCCCAAATAAGCTTCATCCAAAACCAAAACAAAATTAGCCGATTTTTGCAAAACAACGCCGCTTTTCCCTTCCCCAATCTTCATTTGCACTTCAACAAGGCCACCTTTCTTTGCCATGCCGTGTATTTCGCTTGATCTAATCGATAAGCCCTTAGTTGTGCTCATTTGGGCTATGATTTTGGATAAAGATATAGCCCCCATACCGCCAACACCCAAAATCACAAGCTTCATTGCTCCACCTTTATTGCATCAAACGGACAACTCTTAACACACTGGCCACACTTAATACACGTAACCACATCTATAAAAACCTTCTCTTTGTTCTCATCAAAAATCAAAGATGGGCACTCAAACTGCTTTACACAAACCTTACAACCTGTGCACAACTCCTTGTCAATATAGACATCTTTAAACCTCACATTGTTCTTCAAGCCTTCACCCGAATATACACAAGGGTGTCTAAAGATCAAAACAGCTGGGGATTTGCTATTCAAGACAAAATCTTTGGCACTTTTCAGGTCTTCAATCATTCCATCAATGTCGTAAGCATCTCGAACCCTTAAAAACTCTACCCCTAAAGCTTCCACAACTCTTTCAATCTCTATGGGTTTTGTTTTCTCGCCAGTTTGGCTATATTCATTGGCCGGCGTCGTTTGATTTCCCGTCATAGCAACCGTTGAGTTATCCAAAATTACCAAGATCAACTTGGAGTTGTTATGAACGGCATCGATCAATGCCGTTATGCCGCTGTGGAAGAACGTTGAATCACCAATTGTGGCAACAACAACCTGATCGCTTTTTCCAAAAAGCGAGAAAACCTTATCAAAACCAAATGCAAAGGAAACGCTCGCACCCATACAGTGCACAGTGTCAACGGCACCCAAATTCAAACCTAACGTATAGCAGCCAATATCACCCGTATAAATGGCGCTATTTCTAAAAACCTGCTTAATTACAAAAAATGCGCTCCTATGACCGCAACCGGGGCACAGCGACGGTCGTTTAAACGGCGGTGCAACAAAATCGCAGGATTTTCGATTCAAAATACCAGCTTTTGATAAAATCTCGCCAATCTTATCGATAGTTAATTCACCCTCATTTGAAACCAAGCCGCTTAACCGACCATCAATAGATGGCATTACCGTTTTCAGTTGCATCTCCAAAACGGGATACCCTTCCTCTATCACCAAAACCCTCTTGCAGCCTGCCTTATCTATGACTCCCTTTAGCTTCTCCACATCCAACGGATAGGGCATCCTTATGCGCAAAAGTTTTATTTTATCCTCCAAATTATTGTCTTTTACAATATCATAAAGATAGGCAAAGCTGACACCACTTGTTACAATCAAAATTTCGCCCTCAAAGTACTTTTCAAAGTCGGAAAACCAATCCAAATTTTTAATTCTACCTATTTTTTCATTGAGCTTCTTGTGTAAGATCAACCTAAAATGCGGTGTCGCAGCAAATCTATCCACATCCTTAACAAAATGGGGATTGACTTCTAAACCACCTATCTCGCCAATCTCAATATCCTCTCTCGAGTGCGAAACGCGTGTTGTAGATCTGATCATAACGGGAATTTCAAAGTCTCTACTCAAATGCAGGGCTCTTTTTGAAAACTCGTAGGCCTCTTTCGGCGTTGAAGGCTCCAAAACGGGGATTTTCGCAAAAAAGGCCAAAAAGCGTGAATCCTGCTCCGTTTGAGACGAATGGGGGCCTGGATCGTCCGCTACAACAACGACCAAACCGCTCGGTGCACCGGTCATTGCCGTGTTCATAAAGGGATCCATTGCAACGTTCAATCCGACCTGCTTCATAACAACGGCAGAGCCTATATGCGCATAGCTTGCAGCAGTTGCCTCCTCAAACGCAACCTTTTCATTTACAGACCAATCGAAATAACCCCTAATGCCAAATTTCTTCTTTATCTCTATTGCCATTGGTATAACTTCGCTTGAAGGCGTACCAGGATAACCTACGATGAATCTCGCCCCAGCCTCTATCAAACCGAAGGCAATTGCTTCATTTCCCGAAAGAAACAGTCTCATCTCACTCCCTCAAAAAACTACACCATTATCTAAAAAATGGTTTAATTTTCAAGATTTTATGTTATAAGCAGATCTCTTCTGTAAGCCTGAAGGTAGTTATGGGCAAGGCGCGTGGGCTCTGGAATTTTGTAACCCTTCAAGCACCTTATAGAGACCTCTAAAGCTGTTTCACAGGTTATATTGTTGCCCGGAGATACAAATATCGGTTTTGCATTCCTCTTTGATCTCAATACATATCCAACTTTTTCACCCTCAATTTCTACAGTCTCATAGGACAACGGCTTATTCTTAGGCTCTTTGTAATCCCCAATCAAAAAAGATTTTGCGCAACCTATAGACACACAATCCCTTAAAACACCAAAATGTGCAGCAATACCCATCCTGCGGGGATGTATTATACCCATACCGTCAAGCATGAACACATCAACGTGACTTTCCAATTTTTTCGCAACCTCCAAAGCAAGTGGCAGTTCCCTGTAAGCCAAAAACGTCGGTATATACGGAAAGTCAACCTTTTGAATCGCGTACTTCACCTCAATGACTTTTAAATCGCTTTTTAAATCCAGAACCACAGCACATGCTATACCATTCGTAGGATTTTTCCAAATGTCTAAGTACGTCAAATCAACACCGGCTACATAACGAATATCATCAAGCTTTAGTCTATCTCGTAAATTGAGCTTTTCCCTTAAAGAGAGCTGTTCTTGTTTTAGTGTTTCTAAATCCATTACCTTTTCACATAAACATAAACAGGCTCACCAAAGTACACATCCGCACTCTTTAGGTCAAACTTGATTCTAATGGGGATTTGTGGCTCCGTGTTGCATACGCTAAATAAATTCAAACCCCCAACCTTCTCAACAGTGCCGGCAAAAGCCTTCCTTTTTTGAGAATCAAATATCTCAATCCTTTCGCTTTTATAAACGTACTTAAGGTAATCCGGCGTAATGTAAGCCTTAATATAGATAGTGTTCGGATCATAGATATAAACCAAGACTGTTGTAGGCGAGACCGTATCACCTACATGAACCAAATCTTGGGCAACAACCCCATCAACAGGGCTTGATATACGCGTATAGGATAGCATGAGTTTAGAAAGTTTCACATCCTTCTGTATCACATCCAACTCTGCCTTCAACTGGGCATATCTATTGGGATCCGTGCTGTTGTCAACCTGATTGAGTTCTAACTCCATGCTCTTTAGCCTGCTCTCCTTCTTCTCAACCTCCGCCCTGTAGAGTGTGTCATCAATCAAAGCAATCAACTGCCCCTTTTTAACAACATCACCAGATTTTACGTACATCTTTGTAACCATACCCGTAACGTAGGTTGGAGATACACCAATAACCTTTGCCGATACAAATGCCCTTTTTATAACAATTCGCGAGAACCTGTTGTATAGATTGCTGTAAATTATCGGTATGGCAACAATTAAAATTATGGACAAAAGAACAATGCCAATATTGAGTTTCTTATTCATGAGAAATTAAAGGGGCTTGGGCCCCTCACCTCTGTATAGTTATAAAGATTTGAGCAGAACCCCTAACTATGTTCAAAAACAGAACGTTCTTATGTTTGTTCACATTCAAAATCCTTTTAAATTCATCCAAATTCTTAACCTTATCATAATCCGCTCTAATAATAACATCACCCGGTTGCAAACCAACAGCATAGGCAAAAGAGTCCCTTTCTACCTCAACGATAACAACGCCTTCCTTTTGTTTTATTCCATATTTGGCACGCAAGGATGGAACTATGTCCGCCACAGTAAAACCGTAAGGCGTCTTAAACACCCTAACACCGTTTTCTGCCATCTCGCCGCTTGTGGGTCTAACACCCAAAGTCACCCAAACCTTCATTGGCTTTCCGTCCCTAATGATCCCAAGCTCAACCTTTGTTCCAGGCCTCATCGTGAATATCATATAAGGCAGGTCGCTCGACGATCTTATTTTCTTACCGTTAACGCTGACTATTATGTCACCGGGTTTTAATCCTGCTTTATACGCAGGGCCATTCTTGAAAACCTGAGAAACAATGGCACCACCACTTATGCCTTTAAGACCCATACTACGTGCTGCCTCAGGTGTCAAGTTCTGTATCATCACACCTAAATATCCCCTTTTAACCTTTTGACCTTTCATTAGGTATGGGAGTTCTGATTTAACCATATTAATGGGGATTGCAAAACCAATACCTTGACCGCCTTCAACAATCGCTGTATTTATACCTACAACCTCACCCTTTAGATTAAGTAAAGGCCCTCCAGAGTTGCCTGGATTTATCGCCGCATCCGTTTGCAAAAAGTGATCGTACGGCCCTTCTCCTATTACCCTACCCTTTGCACTGATAATTCCGGCTGTTACCGTTCCATTCAAACCAAAAGGGTTTCCAACTGCCACAACCCAATCACCAACCTCTATGGTATCAGAATCACCAAGGTGAAGCGTGGGCAAAGGTTCCTTGGGATCTATTTTTATCAAGGCAATATCTGCTTTGGGATCAGTGCCAACAACCTTGGCAGTGTAGGTATCCTGGTTCTTAAGCAGCGTAACCCTGATAACAGAGGCGCGCTTTA
>JALTCA010000011.1:0-1001 GCA_027008245.1 Desulfurellales bacterium | reverse complement strand
TACGTATCAAAGAAATAGAAAAAGAATTACAGATAAACGATGCTGTCAAAAAGTATAATGATGAAATTGCAGGTCTTGAGCTTGCCCTTAATGGATTTAACCAGAGAAAGCAGGAGATAGAGCGAGATTTAGAAGAAAATGAGAGTCAACTTAAAAATGTAACGGCTTTGCTTGAGAGCAATAAATTAAAAACGAGTAAAGAAATCAAAGCGGCAAAGAAAACGAAAGAGAACTTATTAACAAGAAAAGATGAATTAAAAAAATCGCTTGAGTTTATAGAAGAAGAAATAAAAAATAAAAAGGAAAGCATAGAAAAACTTGAATCTGAAATTGAAGAAGCTAAAAAAAGTCTTGAAAAGTTTAGAAAAGAACAAGAATCTCTTCAGAAAGAAATTAAAGAAGAAGCAGCTGCTTTAAGAAAAGAGTTTGAAAAATTGGCAAAGTCCATACCCGAGGAAATTTTGAGAAAATATGAAGAAATAAAAGAAAATTTTCCTTTTGGTGCAATTACTACTGTTGATGGTGATACCTGTTCAAATTGTGGTGCTCTTATACCTCTTGAAAGATTAGAAGAGCTGAAAACAGGCAAAGGAGATCATATTATCCTTTGCGAGGTTTGCGGCAAGATTTTATATTATCCTGAAGAATTAAAAAAATAACCCGAGTAAAGGAAGCGATCGCAGGCGTAGTTACTACGACCTGAGGAAAGTCCGGACTCCAGGGAGCAGGGTGCCTTGGAAATCAAGGCGGGGGTGACCCCAGGGAAAGTGCCACAGAAAACAAACCGCAGGTTCTGCCTGTAAGGGTGAAAAGGTGGTGTAAGAGACCACCGGGCATTCTGGTAACAGAGTGCTGTATGGTAAACCCCACCCGGAGCAAGACCGAATAGGATGGCGTTAAGGTGCTCCCCCGTGCCATCGGGTAGGTCGCTTAGATAAATGATCGCAGCCCGTAAGGGTAACAGAATCCGGCTTATCCTTTACTCGGGTTTTTTATTTGTA
>JALTCA010000010.1:0-46132 GCA_027008245.1 Desulfurellales bacterium | reverse complement strand
AGGTTTATTATATAGAAAAGAAAAGTATTGAACCTACGCCTCCTAACATACCTCAGAATATAGAAAAATACGTTAAAGGTGTTGGCAAAATGCCAAAAAAGATTATAACATTACTCAACATCGAGGAAATGCTAAAAGAGGGTGGCAGTTTAACTCCTAAAACAGGAAGTGCTATGGAGGTTGTAAAAAATGGCTGAGAAAAATGCAGAGGATAGAATTGATATACTTCAAGTTGGCACAAACCAGATGGAGCTTGTTGACTTTAGGATGTTTGAGCTTAAGGAGGACGGAAGAATTTATGAAGGTATATATGGCATAAATATTGCAAAGGTTAAAGAGATAATAAAATATCCGAATCTAATAAAAATCCCTTCCAAAGATTCGTTGATAGAAGGTATTTACAATTTAAGGGGAGAGGTAATCCCTATAGTAAGTTTGGCTAAATGGCTGGGTATAAGTGAACCTTCAGACATAAAGACTAAGAAAGTTATAATAACGATTTTTAATAATATTACTGTTGGATTTATAGTACATGACGCAAAGAGAATCAGAAGAATATCTTGGAGATTTGTTAGACCACCGAGTGAAGTATTAAGGCATCAATACGGTAATAAAATCGTTGGCACGATAAATTTGGATGAAGAACATGTTATGATTATACTGGATTTTGAGAGTATCTGCGAAGAACTAGGGATATTCTCAGAGGACGATGTAAAACGTATAAAAGATGTTGCTTTGCAGAGCGTGAAGGAAAAACAGAAGAAGGCTAAGATTCTTATAGCAGATGATTCGGCTACAGCAAGGAAAATTATAAAAACAGCCGTAGAACCTCTTGCTGAGAGAATTATAGAAACTAAGGATGGTCAAGAAGCGTGGGACCTTTTAAATAAACTTTACAATGACACTAATGGAAATATAAAGGATGCTATAGATATAATAATAACCGATGTTGAGATGCCCAATATGGATGGCTACAGGTTTACAAAACTTGTAAAGGAAGATGAACGGTTTAAAAATATACCCGTTGTTATGAATACTTCCCTTTCTGGTAGTGCTAACTTGCAAAAGGCTAAAGATGTGGGCGTTGATGATTTTTGTACGAAATTTATTGCCGAGGAATTCACTAAGGCTGTGTTAAAACATGTTTAGGAAAGGAGCATAGAGTCATGTCTGCCAAGCTAAGTGTAGAATGGGTTAATCCGTTTATAGGAGCTACTGAAGAAATTCTAAGTACAGTAGCTATGGTTGAGCCAAAAAGAGGAAAATTGATGTTAAAAAGAAATAATACGGTTGAATATGATGTTAGTGGTATTATAGGAATTACAGGTGAAGCCGTTGGTTCTATTGCTTTGTCGTTTCCTAAGCAAACCGCAATAAAGGTTGTTAGTAATTTTACGGGTGAAGAGGTGCTTGGTATAGATGCTGATACTGCAGATGCGATTGGTGAACTAACCAATATGATAGCTGGTCGTGCTAAAAAGTTGTTTTCAGAAAAAGGTATAAAGTTGAAGATATCTGTGCCGAATGTGGTTATAGGCAAAAATCATACTATATCTTCACCAAAAGGAACTCCAACGATTGTTATACCTTTCGAATCAGAAAGTGGAGATTTTGCTATACAGGTATCTTTAGTTCCAAATAAATCGGAGGATTGATATGGCGCCGGATCAAAGCGATATAGATGCTTTGCTAGCTGAATTTAATAAGAAAGATAGTAATGAGTTGGATTCGATAATTGAGAACTACGAAGAGAAAGATGAAAGTGAGATAGAAGAAAAGGCAATGGAGTATAAAGCTGGTAAAAATGACTTTTCGCAAGAAGGGGATTTCGAATCTGAGAAGCTTAGAGGGGAAAGATTGCCACCCAAGGAACATAGGGTTATAGATAGGCTTGATGAGATAAACAAAGAAAGTGAAGAAAAGGTCAATAGGCTGTTTGAAAAGTTAGAGAGTATTTCTGCGGAAGTTGACGAAGTTGAGAATTTGATTGAAGATATAAAACCTTTTGTAAACAAACATAAAGAATTTATGGACTTTTTTGTTGAGCATTTTCCTAAAACATCGATAAAGAAGAACTATGAATACTTTAAAAACATAGTTAATATTCTGAATGAGATAGAGAGCAAAGTAAATTCTATTAGGGATGATACGTTCGATGCTATGGATATATTGCAGTTTCAGGATATAACAAGGCAAAAGATTGAGCGGGTTATTAGTGTAATCAAGGCTTTGCACGATTATTTAAACAGCTGGTTTGCGTCTGATTATGAAAGTGTTCCAAGGGCAAGAGTTGCGCACACCATTGTTGATGAGGGAGAAAAAGAAGAAATTGATGAAGAGGTTGAAAAAATAATAAAGCAAATGCAGAGGGGTGAGATAAAATGAGGATTATAACTGTTGATGATTCATCCACTATGAGAAGAATCATAAAAAATACATTAAAAAGAATTGGTTATGGAGACGAGATTTTAGAAGCAGAAAATGGAAAAGAAGCTTTGGATGTTCTATCAAACAACGAAGTAGATTTGATTATAACAGATTGGAATATGCCTGTTATGGACGGACTTACATTTGTGAAAAAGGTTAGGTCTGATAGTAAATTTGATGATGTGCCTATAATTATGGTTACTACAGAAGCAGCTAAAGAGGATATTATTACGGCACTTAAAGCCGGAGTTAATAACTACATTGTTAAGCCTTTTACTCCTCAGGTTTTAAAGGAAAAGATAGAAGCAGTAATGGGTTTAAAGGATTAGGTGATTGAGCTTAAATCTATATATAAAAGATACAAAAGAGGTCTGTTTTTTTCTAAGTCTTATGTGGATGTTTTAAAAGATGTGAGTCTTTATGCAAAAAAGGGCGAGCATTTGGGAATTATTGGAGAGTCGGGTGCCGGAAAATCAACGCTGTGTCGTATTATGTCTTTGCTCGAATTTCCTGATAAGGGTGAAATTTATGTTAACAATGAGAAGGTAGATAGAGGAAACATAAGAAAGAAAAGAGGCATCGTAGGAATGGTTTTTCAAGACCCCTCAACGTCATTGGATTCCAAGATGACTGTACTGTCTACCCTTCAGGAGGCTAATAAAAATAGGGAAAAAATTGAGGAAGTTTTTGATGAGGTGGGTTTAAAAAGGGAATTGCTTAACAAACACCCTTATGAGTTAAGTGGGGGCGAGCAGCAAAGAGTGGCTATAGCCCGGGTTTTACTTGCCAACTCTGAATATTTTATCTTTGATGAATTTACAAGTGCTTTGGATGTTTCTACTCAGGCAAAAATAGTCAATTTGTTGTGCAATATTAACAAAAACAAGAATTATGGATTTATCTTTGTATCTCATGACGTTAAATTAATAAGTTTTCTTTCAGATAGGGTTTATGTTTTGTATAAAGGGGAGATAGTAGAAGAAACAAACAATTTATCACATGCAATGCATCCATATACAAAGGTGCTTTTGAAAGGCGAAGTAAAGGATGTGAACAATCCTGTAGATGCTGGATGTAGTTTTTATAGTTTTTGTCCTTATAGGATGGAAAGATGTAGGCAGGAAAAACCAGGGTTAAAAAAAATTGATGAACATGAAAGGGTGAGATGTTTTTTGTATGATTGATATACTGTCTCTTACTTTGAGAGAGCTTGAAGAGATACTTTCAATCAAAGGATACGAAAAGTACAGGGCGCGGCAGATATTTTCTTTTCTTTATAAGCAAAACGTGGATGATTTTAATCTAATGACTGTTTTAAAAAAAGATATGAGGAAACGATTGTCAGAAGAGTTCTTTATTTATACTGTTAGGGTTAAATCTATATCTATTGGAAATGATGGAGCTAAAAAGTATCTATTTGAACTTTTGGATGGTGCCTTAATTGAAAGTGTGCTAATACCTATGGACAATGGAAAGTTTACTATATGTGTTTCTACACAGGTTGGTTGTATGATGGGGTGTAAGTTCTGTGCCACAGGAAGGATGGGTTTTAAGCGTAATCTTACTGTATCCGAGATTGTGGAGCAGGTTAGATATATTTTAATGGATAATGGCTTGAAGATTGCAAATGTTGTTTATATGGGTATGGGAGAGCCGTTGGATAACTACGATAATACGGTTAAATCAATGTTGATAATGATGGAAGAGTTAGGCTTGGATATATCAAAAAGAAGGATGACGCTTTCAACATGTGGCATTGTGCCTGCGTTAGAGCGATTAAAAAAGGATTTGCCATACATAAACTTGGCTTTGTCTTTGCATAGTGCTATTTCAGAAAAAAGAAGCATGATTATGCCGGTTAATAGAAAATATCCTTTAGATGAGATACTTGATGCTTTAAAGGATTTTCCTGTTCCGAGAAGGAAGAGAATCACCTTTGAGTATGTCATGATAAAAGGGTTTAACGACACAAAAGAAGATATAAAGGCTTTAGTTAGGATTATGTCAAATTTGAAAAGTAAATTGAACCTTATACCTTTAAACAAACACGATTTGATAGGAACTAAATTTGAGCCAACCCCTATGAGCGATATAGAAAAATTTGCCCAACGTTTAAGGGATAAGGGGATATTTGTCACGATTAGAAAATCCAAAGGGTCGGATATTGACGCAGCTTGTGGCATGCTGGCAACGAAAGCGTCATAAACCACGCACGTATATATGCGTTAGGGCTACTGCAAGAGCATCTGATACGTCAAACGGCTGGTCTTTTAGATTTACTTTTAATGTTTTTTCTACAACAAATTTAACCTGATTTTTATCTGCAGCCCCGTATCCACAGATTGATTGCTTAATTTGTCTGGGCGTGTATTGTTCTATTTCAATTCCGTATTGCTTTACAGCTATTATGGCAGCAGATTTTATTTCACTCAAGAGCATTGCTGATTGTATATTTACTGAATAAAATGGTGTTTCTATAGCAACTTCTTTAGGGCTGTGTTGCTCTAAAATCTCTTTAATAAATTCATAAACGGCAAATATTTTCTCTTCTTGCCTCAGCCTTTTCTTGAGTTTTATAAAATCGTAATGGATTTCTTTGGTGGATAGGTTAATTAACCCGCACGCTGTGATTGTGCTTCCTGGATCTATTCCTAATATAAGCATAATTTACGTTATTTATTCTTAAAATTCTTTTTGCGCCAATGAACCGTTTCCAGTAGTATTTTGTAAAACGAGATATTCTAACTCCGCTCCTTCTGCCAGCTGCATGTATAAATCTGCCTTTTCCAATATATATTGCCACGTGCGTAGCCTTTGCGTAGTCCAATGTGTGAAAGAATAGCAAATCTCCAGGTTGAAGCCTGCTTGAAGGTACAAAGACGCCTGCCTCTCTATATTGCCCCTCAGCAGTACGTGGTAGGTAAACTTTGAATTTTTCATAGATTTTTTTAACAAAAGCTGAGCAATCTATTCCATGTCTTAAACTATCTCCTCCAAATTTGTATGGAGCACCTATGAACCTTTCAGCGTATTTTATTAAAGCATGCCTTTCTTCATTAAGAATTGAGTATTTGAGCTTTAATCTTTGTGCTTCTTTTATGTTTTTGCTTGGAACAAACAGCACTTGTCCTACATGAATGTTGTTTCCAGATATATCATTTAATGTTCTCACTATGTCAACGTCGGTATTGAATTTTTTTGCAATCTCCCATAGGGTATCACCTTTTTTAACCTTATAAATATCTGAATAAATAAGATATTTTGGCGGAATAAACAGGTTCTCTTTTTCGCATACTTTGATTTTTTCTGTGAGCTCTTTCGGTATTACAACTACATCACCCGGTCGTATAATTTTGTCCAAATTGGGGTTTAGCTCCTGCAGTTTTTTTAAAGATAAGCCAAATCTGTTTGCTATGCTTCTTAAGGTGTCACCGAGGGCGACTATATAATATCCATCTCCAATTTCTCCAGGTTTTGGTATTGCTTTTGGGGTAGTATGATTAATGGGTAGAACAATTTTTTCACCAGGTTTTATGTCTTTCCAAGCTATCTTTGGGTTTGCTGATTTTAAAGCACTAATGGAATAATGTAAGTTATGAGCTATTTTGTAGAGTGAATCACCTTTTTTTATTGTATATAACCTAACTTGTCTCGATGTTTTATTTGTTCTTTCTTTTGGCTTATTTGGTTTGTTTTGGGCTTCGTTCAAAACAGCCTCTATTCCGTTGAATTTGTCTATACAGTCTTGCGTAGGTATGTTTATTTTGTCGTTTGGCCTAATTTTTAGCCAGTTTACTTTGGGGTTAGCCTGTTTTATTAGCTTGGCTTTTATACCAAGTTTGTGAGCTATGCTAATTAAGGTGTCACCTTTTTTGACCGTATAAATCTCGTAAGCTTGGCTTTTTAATGTAAAAAGGATTATAAAAATGGTGATTAAGTACTTCAACCACATGTCAAGTTTATACAAAATGTATGTTGAGTATGTCAATAAAAATAAAGCCATGACGCCATTTTTTAAAATGTGTTGAACAGAATAAGTTTTTTAAGTATATGTGATTTTGTTATGAAAGGTTTTAATGTGTTTTGCGTTTGCTTTTACACAAAGTTCTTGCTTTTTTGCTTTAACTTTGATATAAGGCATCCTGTTATGAGATGCTTAAATAAGGTTTCTTATGTAGATTTTACATATTTTTTCTATACATATTATTGGTTTTGGCAACGTGTAGGGTAACCGTTTAGAAGCAGACTTTCTTTGGCCGTTTGGATAGGTTACCCTAAAGGGTAGTCAATCCAAACGGCTTTTTTATTTTATTTTTTTGGAGGTGTAGGAATGATTATCGTAATGAAACCAACTTCTAAGGATGAAGACATCTTAAGGATTAGCTCTAAAGTAGAGGAATTGGGGTTAAAAGCTCACATATCGAAGGGTAGCAGAAAGACAATAATTGGTATTATAGGTGACATCGATTCAAAGGCAGAGAATTTAGACCCAGTGGCAATGTTTTCCTTAGATCCATCAGTGGATTTGGTTTACAGGGTTTCAAGACCTTATAAATTAGCCGCAAGGGAAAGTAAGGCGAAAGATACAGTGATAGATATAAAAGGTGTTAAAGTTGGAGGCGGTACGTTCACGATTATTGCTGGTCCTTGTTCTGTTGAGAATAGAGAGCAGTTATTAACAACAGCTAGGGGTATAAAAAAGTGCTCAGCTCACATGCTGAGAGGAGGTGCGTTCAAGCCAAGAACGTCACCCTACAGTTTCCAGGGGTTAGGAGAAGAAGGTCTTAAGCTTTTAAAAGAGGCATCTGAGGAAACTGGGCTTCCAATAGTGACAGAGGTGATGAATCCGAGAGATTTGGACATTGTTATGAAATACGCCGATGTTCTCCAAATCGGGGCAAGGAATATACAAAATTTTGCCTTGCTTAGGGAAGTTGGAAAAACAAATAAACCAGCTCTGTTGAAACGTGGGATGGCAACAACCATACAAGAATTCTTGATGAGTGCAGAATATATAATGAGCGAAGGTAATGCAGATGTGATTTTGTGTGAAAGAGGTATTAGAACCTTTGAAACGGCCACGAGAAACACGCTCGACATATCAGCTGTTCCTGTACTAAAGAAAGAAACCCATCTACCTGTAATTATAGATCCTTCTCATGCTGCAGGAAAAAGGGATTACGTTCCTGCGCTTTCAAGAGCTGCGATAGCTGCTGGAGCAGATGGTTTACTGATAGAGGTTCATTACAATCCGCAAATTGCCGTATCAGATGCTGCTCAACAGTTGACTATTGAAGAATTTTGTGAATTAGTTGAAGACTTAAGAAAAATAGGTGAAGTTGTGGGAAAGAAAGTCCAGTAATCTAACGTTTGACAGAGGTATTATATTGATTTATATTAAAATAATTCTTAAGGGAAAGGTGGTTGTATGGATGGTGTAAATGTTGGGTTATTGGGTGTAGGAACTGTTGGCAGTGGTGTTGTAAAAATACTTACACATAATGCTGATATTATAAAAAAGAGACTAGGATTTAATCTAAACCTTAAGAAAGTGTATTCAACGGCAATTAGAGATGATGTTAAGGATTTATTGGAAAGTAAAATAGCTTCAAGTGTAAATGAGCTTTTTGAGGATGATATTGACATAGTTATAGAACTCATTGGGGGTACAGGTTTTGCCAAGAACTTTATTTTAGATGCGATAAGGGCGAAAAAAAGTGTGGTTACTGCGAATAAAGCACTCCTTGCCGAGTACGGATTCGAAATATTTTCTAAAGCATTCGAAAACAAGGTTGATGTAGGATATGAGGCGAGTGTTGCCGGTGGTATTCCTATTATTAAAGCAATAAAGGAGTCCTTAGGAGCGAATAACATAAGATCAATTAAGGCCATTGTAAATGGTACGTGTAATTACATTTTGTCAGAGATGTTGTATAATGAAATTGGGTTTGATGATGCTTTAAAAGATGCCCAGAAAAAGGGGTTTGCTGAAGCTAATCCAACTTTTGATATAGAAGGTATTGATTCTGCCCATAAAATGGCAATTTTGAGTTCTATATCTTTTGGTGATAATGTAAGGGCAAGCGAAGTGTATACAGAGGGTATAACAAGAATATCTCTGTTGGATATAAAGTTTGCAGACGAATTGGGTTACAGAATTAAGCTTCTGGGTATATCGAGACTTATAGATGGAAAGGTAGATGTAAGGGTTCATCCCACTATGGTTAAAAAAGATGATATTCTTGCCAAAACCGATGGAGAGTTTAACGCTATTAAGGTTTTAACAGATATGGATGATGAAACGGTTTATATAGGAAAAGGTGCAGGTAGCTTACCTACGGCATCGTCTGTTGTATCTGATGCTATGGATATAGCGAGAAATATAAGATACAATTCCCATCTGCGTGTTCCTCTGTTGGCGTTTCCATTTAATTACGTGAGAAAAAGGGAGATTTTTAATATTGAGGACCTTGAGATGTCTTATTACTTGAGATTTACAGTTAAGGATCAAGCTGGTGTTCTGTCAAAGATTTCTGGTATCTTAGGCGATTACAACATCAGTATAAAGAGTGTTATACAACTGAACAAGGGCGAGTATTGGGTTCCATTGATAGTTTTCACTCATAAAGCCAAAGAATCCTCCATTAGACGGGCCTTAGATATCATAGAAAAGATGGATGTGATAAAGGAAAAAGTACTTTTAATTAGGGTGGATAACGATGAATAAGAAACTATGGGGCGGAAGATTTTTGAAGCCTACTGACAATATTATGGAAAGCTTTTCTGAGTCTATAAGCTTCGATAAGAGGTTGTATGAATACGATATTGAAGGTTCAATTGTTCATGCGCAAATGCTTGCAAAGCAGGGTATTATAACTGAAGATGAAGCGGATAAGATTATCGAGGGCCTAAGAAAGATAAAGCATATGATTGATGAAGGGGAATTTGAGTTTAGAATTGAAGATGAAGATATTCATATGAATATAGAAAGAAAACTCATTGAGCTGATAGGTAAAACAGGCGGCAAGCTTCATACGGCAAGAAGCAGAAATGATCAGATAGCTCTGGATGTTAGGCTTTTGCTTAGAGATGCAACATTGGGGATTATAGATAAATTGAATAGTTTGCTAAAGGCTATTGTAGATTTGTCAAAAGAGTACATAAATGTTGTCATGCCAGGTTTTACACATCTTCAGCATGCTCAGCCAGTTTTGTTTTCGCACTATTTGCTTGCATATTATGAAAAATTTAAAAGGGATAAAGACAGGTTTAGAGAGACTCTGAAAAGAATAGATGTTTTACCCCTTGGAAGTGGGGCATTGGCTGGAACGAGTTTTCCTATAGATAGAAGGTATGTTGCTGAACAACTTGGGTTTTCGAAAGTATCAAGAAATTCCATGGATGCTGTGTCGGATAGGGATTTTGCTATAGAATTTTTAAACGATGTTGCTATTTTTGCAATGCATGCATCACGTTTCGCAGAAGAAATGGTTATTTTTTCATCCCAAGAGTTTGATTTTGTGGAGTTGCCTGATGAGTTTTGCACGGGTTCGAGTATTATGCCGCAGAAAAAAAATCCAGATGCTATGGAGCTTATAAGGGGTAAAACAGCAAGGATTTATGGCAATCTTGTTCAAATGCTTGTTTTGATGAAAGGTTTACCACTAACATACAATAGAGATATGCAGGAAGATAAGGAGTCATTGTTTGACTCAATTGACACTATAAACGGTATATTGGATGTTTTGATAGGTTTTGTACCAAAGATTAAGCCAAAGGAAGAATCTTTAAAGGGAGCTTTAAGGAAAGGTTTTATAACTGCGACAGACTTGGCTGATTATCTAACGCGCAAAGGTATGCCTTTTAGAGAAGCCCACAAAATTGTAGGAGAGATTGTAGCTTATGCTGAAGAAAATAATAAGAAATTGAATGAACTGTCTATAGATGAACTGAAAAACTTTTCTGAGCTAATAGAAAGCGACGTTTTGAGCGTTTTGCACTACGAAAAGGCTGTTAATTCGAGAACAAGTTATGGTGGAACGGCAAAAGATAATGTTGTTAAGATTATAGAAGAATTGGAAAAAGAGTTGAGTATAAGGGAGGATGGTAAAACTGTTGAATGCCCAAGATGTAGATATCCTGTGAAGGTATATGCAAACCCAATACCTACGGTAGATATAATTATAAAAGTAGAAGATAAAATTGTTCTAATTAGAAGAAAGAATGAACCTTATGGTTGGGCAATTCCTGGGGGTTATATAGATTATGGAGAATCTGCTGAAAATGCAGCTGTAAGAGAAGCAAAAGAGGAGACATCTTTGGATGTGGAGTTGGAAGGCTTGCTTGGAGTGTATTCGAATCCAGATAGAGACCCAAGGTCTCACACAATAACAACAGTTTTTATAGCTCATGCAAAGGGTAATCCGAAAGCTGGTGATGACGCAAAAGAGATAGGGCTATTCGACGAGGATAACTTACCAGAACCTATAGTTTTTGATCATAGCAGGATACTTAAGGATTTCTTTGAAAGACAGAAAAATGCAATTAGAGATTGAACTTAAAAGTTTGGATGGGGCAAAGAAAAAGATAGTAATAAAAGAAGCTTGCTTTAGTAATAATGTTTTGAAATTCGGTAGTTTGAAATTGTTTGAAGCTACAAAGAAGATTCTTGAGAACAGAGGAATAAAAACAGTAGAAGAGGCAAAATCGTTTTTAAGACCATCTTTATCTCAACTTTATAACCCTTTCCTTCTAAGGGATATGGATATTGCAGTTAACAGAATTATTAGGGCAATTAATAAAAATGAAAGAATCTTTATTGTAGGTGACTATGACACTGACGGGGTTACAGCGACAAGCTTGCTGCTTAGATTTTTTAGAGAGATTGGTGTAAAAGCACATTTTTATATACCAACAAGAGAAGATGGTTATGGATTGAGCGTTGAAGCTATAAAAAGGGCATTGAGTAAAGGTTCAAGTTTAATAATAACAGTGGACAATGGTATTACAAGCATTGATGAGGTTGAATTTGCAAAGAATGTAGGAATAGATGTTATTATAACTGACCATCATGAACCCCAGGAAGAGTTGCCCAATGCATATGCAGTTGTTAACCCTAAAAGAAGCGACTCAAAATTTCCTTTTAAAGAGCTTTCAGGTGTAGGTGTTGCTTTTAATTTAGTTATGGCGTTGAGAGGCCAATTAAGAAAAATAGGATTTTTTAATGGAAAGGAGGAACCTAACTTAAAAAAATACTTAGACTTGGTTGCTTTGGGTACGCTTGCAGATATAGTTCCTTTGTTGGATGAAAACAGAGTATGCGTGAAAATTGGTCTTTTTAACGATACCCACTCAACGGTCGGACTTGAAAGTTTAAAGAAGGTTTCAGGAATAGATGGAATGCTTACCTCTAAACACGTTGGTTTTGTTTTAGCTCCAAGGATAAATGCTGCTGGAAGGTTAAACGACGCATCCATTGTTGTTGATATGTTTATGAAAGATACGTTTGAAGAGGCTGAAGTAATAGCTAAAAAATTGGATGAGATAAATATACAAAGAAGAAAATTGCAGTTAGAAATTATAAAGGAAGTTGAGGGAATAGTTAGAAACACAAATGACCCAATTATTGTTGCTGCAAAGGAGGGTTGGCATAAAGGTGTTATTGGTATTGTAGCAAATGCTATAGCTTATAAACATAAGAAGCCCACAATTATTATAACAAAGGGTGATGGTATTAGTGTTGGTAGTGGTAGAAGTGTGGGTGATATTGATTTGTTTTCTGTTGTAAAGGAGGCATCCCATCTTTTAGAAAAGTTTGGTGGCCATAGAATGGCTGTGGGTATCACCATTAAGAATAAGCACCTCGAAGATTTTAAACGGTCTTTGAATGACATAGTGAAAGAAAGGTATAAAGATTATGAGCCTGTTTTTAAATATGAAGTGGATTGTGATGTTTCGTTTTCTATTTTTACAAGAAGGTTTCTTGAGGAGTTAGTTTTGCTAGAGCCACATGGTCCTTTAAATGAGGAGCCGCTATTTATTGGTAGAAATGTGATAGTTAAGGATAAAACTTATATTTTAAACAAATACCCCAAGTATTTGCTAGGCGATGGAACGTCTAATTTGTGGATGGTGAGTTTTGATAAATTAGACTTAAATATAGGGCATGTGTACGATGTTTTGTTTACGGCAACAATAAAAAATGGGTACCCAACTTTTACGCTAAAAGATGCTTTTTTTATTAATCAAGGAGGTTAGTTGTGTTGCTCTCTGAAAATGCGTTAGTGGTGTTAAAGAGCAGATATTTAAAAAGAGACAATGAAGGTAATATTTCAGAGAAACCTGAAGAACTATTTGAAAGAGTTGCCAATTTCATAGCAAAAGCGGATAAAAACTATGGTGCTAGCGAAAAAGATATAGAAGAAACTACATCTGAATTTTATGAAATTATGACAAGTCTAAAATTTCTTCCTAATACGCCAACTTTGGTTAATGCTGGGAGGCCACTTGGACAGCTTTCTGCATGTTTTGTGTTGCCTGTAGATGATTCAATGGAGAGCATATTTGATGCTGTAAAGGCAACGGCTTTAATACATAAATCGGGCGGAGGCACGGGGTTTTCTTTCTCGCGATTAAGGCCTAAAAATGACATTGTTTCCTCCACAATGGGTGTCTCAAGCGGACCTGTGTCATTTATGAAGGTTTTTGATTGTGCTACTGAGGCTATAAAACAGGGTGGCGTGAGGCGTGGTGCCAATATGGGAATATTGCGTGTTGACCATCCCGATATCTTGGAATTTATACATTGCAAGGAAAAAGAGGGTGAGTTTAAGAACTTTAATATATCTGTAGCTATAACAAGAAAATTTTTGGAAGCTTTAAAAAATGATGATGATTACGATCTCATAAATCCAAGAACAAAGCAATCTGTTGGCAAACTAAAGGCAAGCTTTGTATGGGAGGAAATAGCAAAAGGAGCCCACAAGAATGGCGAGCCAGGAATAATCTTTATTGATAGGATTAATGAAAAACACCCACTTTCAGAAGAAGTGGGACTGATAGAGTCAACTAATCCGTGCGGAGAACAGCCTTTGTTGCCGTATGAGAGTTGTAATCTTGGCTCGATAAATCTTGGGAAGTTTGTCAAAGAAGATATGAAAAACCTTTGGGTTACAGGCGGAGGTAATTTTGATTACGATGAAGCAATAGATTGGGATAGCCTGAAAAGGGTTGTTCACGCGGCTATTCATTTTCTTGATAATGTTATAGATGTTAACAGATATCCGTTAAGGGAAATTGAGGAAAATACAAGAAAAAACAGAAAAGTTGGCTTAGGAGTAATGGGTTTTGCAGACTTACTAATTGACCTTGGTATACCTTATAATTCTGAGAGTGCTATTTTAATTGCTGAAAAAATAATGAAATTTATTGAAGATTCTTCGAAAGAAGCTTCAAGTGAACTGGCAGATAAGAGGGGTAATTTTCCGAATTATGAGCATAGCATTTATGTAAAAGATGGGATACCCATGAGGAATGCAACCACTACAACGATAGCTCCCACAGGTTCTATATCAATGATAGCGGATGCTTCAAGCGGTATAGAGCCTATATTTGCACTTGCATACTATAAACAGGTTTTGGATGGTAAAAGGCTGCCTTATGTTTATGAAAGATTATTTAATATACTAAAAGAAAAGGGAGTATACACTGAACAGCTGGCTCAAAAGATTATCGACAACAGGGGTAGTTTAGTAGGGATAGAAGAGATACCGGATGATATAAAAAAGGTTTTTGTTACAGCTATGGATATATCGTACAAGGCTCATATTGACATTCAGGCAGCTTTTCAAAAATATACAGACAATGCTGTATCGAAGACAATAAATATGGCAAACTCTACTTCAGTAGATGATGTTAAAGAAGCTTATGATTATGCTTACGAAAAAGGGTTAAAAGGAATAACAGTGTACAGAGATGGATCAAGGCAAGAGCAGGTATTAGTAGTGCCTAAGAAAGAGGAAAAAGGGCATACTGATATATTTACAAGACCTGTAGTTTTAAATGGATTTACGGAAAAAGTGAAAACATCCAGAGGGACGCTTTATGTTACAGTTAACACTGAGAGTGGAAAGCCCATAGAAGTATTCGCCAATATAGGTAAATCTGGAGGTGATATATCAGCTTTATCTGAAGCTATAGGTAGGCTAATTTCAATAGCCTTGCAAAATGGTGTTCATGTGAAGAGT
Organism: Desulfurellales bacterium; assembly: GCA_027008245.1. Lineage (GTDB taxonomy): Bacteria > Campylobacterota_A > Desulfurellia > Desulfurellales > Hippeaceae > Hippea. The sequence continues at coordinate 31,460 of JALTCA010000010.1, read as the reverse complement.
ATAATAAATACGCTTATAAGTATAACTGGAGCGCAACCAATCTGGAATAATGGAAGACTTATAAAATCTGTTCCTGATGCTATAGCTCAAATTTTGAGAGACCATTTCTTAAACGGCACAGGAAAAGAGGTTAAGGAACCAAAAAAAGTTACAGGTGAAGAGTGCCCAGAGTGTGGTTCTCCTCTGGAAATTGTTGAGGGCTGTGCTGTGTGCAGAAACTGTGGATACTCAAGATGTGGTTAGGGAGGAGTGATGGATTTGGAAAAGGAAGTTCAAAGACAGTTTGACCTGATAAAGAGAGGAACTGTTGAAATAATCGACGAAGAGGAACTAAAAGAAAAGCTTAAGGATAGTATAAAAAATAACAAACCACTTAAAATAAAGGCGGGTTTTGACCCAACTGCTCCTGATTTGCACCTTGGTCATACAGTTTTAATACAAAAGCTTAAACACTTTCAAGACTTGGGTCATGAGATTTATTTTCTAATAGGTGATTTTACTGGAATGATAGGTGACCCTACAGGAAAGAGTGAAACGAGGAGAGCGTTAAGTAGAGAAGAGGTCGAAAGAAATGCCCAAACATACAAAGAACAAATTTTTAAGATATTGGATGAAAAAAAAACAAAGGTTGTCTACAATTCTCAGTGGAATTCGAAGCTTACTGCGGTTGACATGATAAAGCTGGCGTCAACTATGACAGTTGCAAGAATGCTTGAAAGGGATGATTTCTCAAAACGCTTTAGCTCGAATAAACCCATTTCCATACACGAATTTCTATACCCACTGTTGCAAGGGTATGATTCTGTTGCTTTGGAGTGTGATGTTGAGTTGGGAGGTACGGATCAAAAGTTTAATTTACTTGTTGGAAGGCACTTGCAGAAACTGTGGGGACAGAGACCACAAACAGTTATTATGATGCCAATTTTGGAAGGTTTAGACGGTGTTCAAAAGATGAGTAAGTCTTTGGGTAACTACGTGGGTATAACCGATGATCCGAATGACATGTACGGAAAGATTATGTCTATATCCGACGAGTTGATGTGGAGATACTATGAACTTTTGAGCGATCTATCGGAAGAAGAGATAAACAAAATGAAAAAGGATGTCAAAGAGGATAGGTTGCACCCCAAAAGGGCAAAGGAGATGCTCGCATTTGAGATAACAAAGAGGTTTCACGATGATATTCTGGCTCAACAGGCGGCGAAGCACTTTGATGAGATGTTTAAAAAGAAAGATATACCAAAGGATATAGAGACAATAGAGCACAAGATAGACGGAGACGACATATGGATAGCTCATCTTTTGAAGAATATAGGGTTTGTAAAAAGCACATCCGAGGCTAGAAGAATGATAAAGTCAAACGCGGTTTCCGTAAATTCTGAAAAGATAGCAGATGAAAACCTAAAGCTAAAAAAAGGGAAATATGTAATAAAAGTTGGTAAAAAGAGAATAGCAAAGGTGGTATTGGTGTAATGTTAATTGCCTTTGATATTGGTAATACCAATATAGTTATAGGCGTTTTTATGGATGATAGGTTTTTGAACTTCAGGTTGAGCACGAATTTAAAGCTCACACAAGACGAGTATTGTATAAATCTTTATAATTTATTTAATCTTTATTCCATTGATAGTTCAAAAGTGGAAGGTGCGATTGTTTCTTCTGTTGTACCTCAAATTACACCGAAGGTTATCAATGCTATAGAAACGGTGTTTAATACGAAACCTTTAGAAGTAGGTCCTGGTGTAAAGACAGGTATGCCTATAAGGTATAAGAATCCGTCTGAAGTTGGGGCAGATAGAATAGTCAATGCCGTCGGAGCTTACGAGGAGTTTAAAGATGCTTTAATAGTGATTGATTCTGGGACAGCTATAACATTTGATGTTATAAATAAGAAAGGCGAATACATAGGGGGTGCAATAGCCCCTGGGATAAATATTTCAGCCGATGCTTTAGCCGAAAAGACTGCAAAGTTGCCTCGTGTTCCTTTGCAGATGCCCCCGGAAGTTATTGGAAAAACGACGATGCATAGTATCCAATCAGGACTGTTTTATGGTTATTTGTCTCTCATTGAAGGAATGATAAAACGCATAAAGAAAGATATGGATTATGATTGTACAGTAGTGATAACAGGTGGAGATAGCGCTTTGTTTTATAGACATTTGCCAGAAATTCAACACTATAGACCACATTTAACACTATTTGGTCTAAAGGTAATTTATGAAAGAAATGCTTGATATATCTGTGTTAGGAGCTGGTAGTTGGGGAACAGCGATAGCGAATCTGCTTGCAAAAAAAGGTCATAAAGTAACTCTATGGGTTAGAAGTAAAAAACTGCTTAAAAATATTGAGAAAAAAAGGGAAAATGAGCTGTATTTAAAAGGGGTAAAAATTATCGACTCTATAGAGTTAGAAAACGATTTGGAAAAGGCTGTGTATAAGAAAAACGTTATTGCAATAGCCATACCTGTTGCTTTTTTGAGGAAAATATTGAGTTCTATAAAATCTAATGTGGACTCTTATATAGTGTCTTTGTCTAAGGGTATAGAGATTGAGACTTTTTCTACATCAACAGAAATTATAAAGGATATTTTAAATATTGAAAAGTTCAGAATCGCTGCTTTAAGTGGTCCCAATTTTGCATTGGAGGTTGCCAAAGGTTTACCAACAGCTACTGTTTTAGCTTCTATTAGCCAAGAAACAGCGAGATTTTTGCAAGCTGTTTTTTCAACGAGTAGGTTTAGGGTTTACACATCGAGTGATATTAAGGGTGTTGAACTATGCGGGGCTATGAAAAATGTTATGGCAATAGCCTCGGGTATAAGTGATGGGCTTAATTTGGGTCTGAATGCAAGGGCAAGTCTAATAACAAGAGGATTAAGTGAAACAATGAGGCTTGGTTTGTTGTTCGGCGCCCAAAAGGAAACATTTATGGGGCTTTCTGGTATTGGTGACCTTGTTTTAACATGTACAGGGGATTTAAGTAGAAATAGGACTGTTGGTTTGGAAATTGCGAGAGGAAGACGCATTGATGATATTTTATCGGAAATAAATATGGTTCCTGAAGGTGTCAATACAACAAAGGCGGTTTATAAATATTCCTTAAAGAATAATATTGATTTGCCGATAACAAAAGAGGTATATAATGTGATTTACAATAGGAAATCTCCTTTGGAAGCTTTGGATTCATTAATGAACAGACCTTTAAAGGATGAAAGTTATTTACTTTAAATTAGTTTTATGATAGTTAAATAAAAAACTAAGGAGTTTGTTATGGCAAAGGAAAAAGAAGAAGCTGCTGCTGGAGCTCAAGAAGGTGGAAAGAAAAAGGGCAAAGGCAAACTTCTAATAATAATTGTTGTGGTACTTGTTTTGGTTGTGGCTGGCGTGGCAGTAAAGATGTTTGTTTTGGGTGGTAAGAAAAAACCAGCTAAAAAAAAGGAAAATACCGAACAACAGACGACGCAAGAGGAGTCAGCTCCTCCACCGGAACCTACGCCATCTTATGCCCCTATTAATGAATCTCATTTGACTCCTGTAGTTGTAGGGCCCCTAATAGTTAATTTGGCTGATGTAGGTGGTGATAGATATTTGAAAGTTAAACTTATATTGCTTGAAATTCCGTCTGCCGCTAAAAAAGAAAAGAAAGAGGGTGAAAAAGAGGGTATATCTTTGCAAGATGCTATCATTAGAGACACAATAATAACTGTGCTTTCTTCAAAAACATCAGACGATTTGCTTTCTGTATCTGGTAAAGAAGAACTAAAAAATGAACTAATGACTGCTATTAACCAAGCATTGCAAAGGAACTTGGTTAGAAAAATATATTTTTTGGATTTCATAATACAATGAGTAGCAGTAAAACCATAAAGGATGAATTTGGAAAATACTTTGACATTCCTTTAAAAATGGTTTTTGATTTGGCATCGTCAAAAGTTACAGTTAGAGACCTTCTTAAATGGAAAGAGGGTGATATTGTAGAAACCAACAAGATGGCAGGTGAGTATATAAATATCAATTTGGAGGATAAGCCATTAGGAACGGGTGAGGTAATTGTTATAGATAATAAATTTGCCATACGTATAACCACAATCTTTACAAAAGATGACCTTATGGAACTTAATGTAAAATGATTTTTTTTCTTCTACTTTTCTTATTTCTGCCAGACTATAGTTACGCAGGTGAGGTAGGCTATTGGAGTTATACACTGAAGGCTTTTGGCAGTTTAATTTTAGTTTTAGGGTTGATAGTTGTTTTCTTCTTTGTTTTAAGAAAGATAAATAGTATGGGTAAATACAGTAGTGCGAGGATTAAACTTAAGAGTAAACTTTACTTGGATAACAGACACTATTTAGCAATAGTGGAATTAGACAATAAAGAGATGCTTGTTGGTGTAGGTGAAAATGTAACAATATTGAAGGAATTCAATGATGATAAAGAAGATTAGTTTGTTATTTTTGTTACTCTTAATCCCTGTTTCTGCTTTTAGCGCAGATGTGGTGACACCATCGTTAAATATTACACTTCCCGCTACAAACAATCCAACAACAGTAGCGGAATCTATAAAACTTTTGGTTATTTTAACGGTTCTTGCTTTGGCTCCTTCTATTCTCATTATGATGACTTCGTTTACTAGGATAATTATCGTTCTTGCCATATTGAGGCAAGCTTTAGGAACACAACAGATGCCACCCAATCAAATACTAATAGGCATTGCCCTATTTTTAACTATTTTTATCATGACGCCACAGATAAAGACAATATATTACAACTCCTATGTGCCACTTGAAAAAAACGAAATTGGACTTGAAGATGCATACTATAGAGCTACAAAGCCGTTAAAGAAATTTATGTTAAAACAGACTCGCCAGAAAGATTTAGCTTTATTCTTGAGAATTGCGCATTTGAAAAACCCTAAAAATTCACAAGATTTATCAATGGGCATAGTAATTCCTGCGTTTATAATAAGCGAACTAAAAACAGCTTTTGAAATAGGTTTTATAATCTACATACCGTTTTTGATTATAGATATGATTGTATCTAGTATTCTTATGAGTATGGGTATGATGATGTTACCGCCGATAATGATTTCTTTGCCATTCAAGCTTTTAATATTTGTACTTGCCGATGGTTGGAACTTAGTTGTTCTATCACTATTTAAGAGTTTTGCGAGGTAGCATATGGATGTGACGACCGTTGTTTCAATAGGAAAAGAAGCTATGAAGATAACCATGCTTTTGTCTATGCCTTTGTTAATCGTAAGCCTCATAGCGGGCTTGGTTGTCAGTATTTTTCAAGCAGTTACTCAAATACAAGAGATGACTCTAACGTTTATTCCTAAGATTATAGCAACAGCGGTGGCCTTGATTTTTCTTGCTCCTTGGATGACCAAATTGATGGTAAATTATGTTGTTCAGTTGTATTCGAATATCCCAATTCTGATTAAATGAATGAATTACTCGTTTACAGTTCTCATTTTTATGGTGATTTTCTTATATTTTTGTTTGTGCTTTTAAGAGTTTCTTCTGTGATTGTATTTGCGCCTGTGTTTTCTTCAGCTTCTATTCCACCACAGGTGAAGGCAGGTTTCTCTTTTGTATTTTCTTTAGCTTTGTTTAGCGTTGTAAAGCAGTATATACATATTGAAGCGCTGAATTCGATTATGCTTTTTTCTGTTGTACTTAGGGAATTGGTTTTTGCAATACTTTTGGCATTGACTGTGCATTTTGTGTGGAATGGTGTAGAGTTGGGTGCGCAACTTGTGGGATTTAACATGGGTTTTGCAATAGCAAACGTGCTTAGCCCACAGGAGAATATACAGATATCTGTTCTTAGTGAATTTGAAAGTATTTTCGCCATTCTTGTTTTTTTGGCTGTAGATGGGCATTACATGTTTATAAAAGCAATAGCCTATAGTTTTAAAATTTTACCTGTCGGCGCCTTTGTTATAAATCAAAGTATTTTTGATATATTTAACCGTTTAGTATCTATGCTTTTTACCGTGGCTTTTAGTGTTTTAGCTCCTGCTATATTGGCTTTGTTTATCACCCAAGTTGTTTTTGGTTTAATAGCGAGAACAATGCCTCAGATGAATATAATGATTGTTGCTTTTCCTTTAAGCATTGCTATAGGTTTTATTGTTTTGGGTTCTTCGTTTATATTTATGTCAAATGCTTTAATTCATTACTACAACGAAGCATATAAATATTTGTTTGCAATAATAAAGGTGGGTTGATATGCCAGATGAGGATAAGACCGAACCGGCGACCCCGAAACGTAGACAGGAAGCAAGAGAAGAGGGCAGGGTAGCTAAATCAATAGAGCTGAATACAGCTTTTTTGCTTCTTGTTAGCGTTATATTTTTCTATTTCACAGCTTTAAACTTGGGTGAAAAATTAAAGGAAAGCTTTGTCCACTTTATTGAACTTGCGGGGAGTTTTCATCTTAATTTAGATTCCGCTAATTTTTTATTCAGGTCTGTAAGTGAAGATATTTTTTCTATTTTACTTCCGTTTTTTTTGGTAATATTTGTTGCTGCTTTTCTAATTAATGTTGTTCAGGTAGGGTTTATGATTACACCAAAAGTATTGGAGCTGAAATTTGACAAGATTAACCCCGTTAATGGTTTGAAAAATATGTTTTCTTTAAAATCGTTCGGAGAGCTTGTTAAATCATTTCTAAAGGCATTTGTTATGGCATATATACTTTTGGTTTTTGTTAAAAGTCATGTTAATAAATGGCAAACCTTGACTCAACAACCAGAGAATGTGGTGTTTTTAGCTTTGTTGAAGGATACATTTTTGATTGTAGTTTATATGCTGATTTTTATCGTTTTTGTAGCGATATTGGATTATCTGTTTCAGAAGTTCACTTTTGAGAAAAGTATTAGGATGACCAAACAAGAGGTTAAGGACGAATATAAGCAGATGGAAGGTGACCCTAAAGTTAAGCAAAAGATTAGAAGTATGCAGATGGAAATGGCACGCCGTAGAATGATGGAAGAAGTTAAAAAAGCCGATGTTGTAATCACCAATCCAACACATTACGCAGTTGCGTTAAAATACGACACTTCAAGTATGAATGCCCCTAAAGTTGTTGCGAAAGGGATTAATCTAATTGCCCAAAAAATAAAAGAAATAGCAAAAGAGAATGGTGTTCCTATAGTTGAAAAACCTGAGTTAGCTCAACAACTTTATAAAAAAGTTCAGTTAGACAGAGAAATTCCGGAAGAATTGTATAAAGCTGTTGCTGAAATTTTGGCTTACGTTTATAGACTTAAGAATCAATCAGCAGGTTAAAGTTTGTTTTTTTTAATCCGATTTATAGATATGAAAGGAGGGGGTTATGGATTTAGGTAGTTTTACCGTTTTGGGTCTCGGCAGTGGGATGGACCTTCAAGGTATGATAGATAAACTTGTAAAAGCCGATAGCCAACCCCTCATAATGGCTCAAGCGCAAAAATTGGAATATCAAACATACCTGCAGAACTTCAATACTTTAGAGAGCAAGCTTTTGACATTATCAAATGATGCTAATCAGATGATTTCTGATTTCACAATGCAAAGTGTTTCTGTGAGTGATGACAGTATGGCTGAGGCTAATTTAACAGGTTCACCAACAAGTGGAGTTCATAATATAACCGTGAATTCTCTAGCTCAAGGTCAAACATGGATATCAAATGGAGAAGTGTCTTCAGAGACAGATTCTATTGTTAAAGACAGTGGTTCTTTTACTTACAAAATAGGAGAGAAAGAATATACTATCAATTTGGATAACAACACTTTGTCTTCCACGCCCACTACATTGGAAGAATTTGTGAATGCTATAAACAGCAATGATTCTGGTTTGCAGGCAAGTGTGCTTTATGATGGTAGCAATTATAGAGTTATTTTAAAAACTCCAGAAGGGACTAATAATAATCTAACTATAGTTGAAAACGATACAACTTTGACTTTCGGCGATGGCAATGGTAATACTACACCTGCGCAAGAGTCATCAGATGCCAAGTTAACGATAGATGGAATTTCAGTTACATCCAACAGCAATACGTTAAATGATTACATACCAGGTATAAGCCTGAAGCTTAAAAAGACAGGTTCTTTTAGCGTTTATGTTCAGACAGATTATTCTAAATTGGTTGAGGACATGCAAAACATAGTAAAAGATTACAATGATGTGATTAAATATATAAATCAAAATAATAATTACGATGACCAAAAAAATATAGCAGATTCTTTTTTCTGTAATGAAACAATAGAAGATGTCCAGAACAAGTTATCTAATTTATTTGTTGGTACATATGGTGGTTCTAATTCTCAGTATAGTTCCTTGGCTAATTTGGGAATTACGCTAAATAAAGATGGTAGCTTAGAGTTCGATTCATCTACGTTTCTTAATGCTTTGAATAACAATTTCAAAGATGTAAAGAAGACGCTTGTAGAGACCTCTACAGGTGCTGAGGATGGATTTTTAAGTATGATGCATTCGGATATCAATCAGATGACTGGTTCAAACGGTGAATTAGAACTAGAGAAAGGGTATATTAACGACAGAGTAGACAGTTTAGATACTCAGATAGATACAATACAAAAGCAGTTAGACCAAGAGAGAATGATGTTGACATTAACCTTTTCTCAAATGGATGAGTATATAGGGGGGCTTAAAAGCCAAAGTAGTTATATGCAACAGGTGTTTGATAGTATGAATAAAAAGTAAAAAAGGAGGCTTAAGATGTCAGGGGATATCAATAGAATTGTAGGAAATAATATGTCTAACCTAAGCAATCAGCAACAGCAGGTGAATAGTAGTCAGAGCATTCAAAAAATAAATGATACTTCAGCGAAGATATCATCTATAGATAGGACAAAGCAGTTTAACTCCCAAGTGAAGCAACCTTCCCCAAGTGAACTGAAAAAGGTTATAAATAAAATAAACGAAAATGTGAGTAAGCTTAATAAAGACGTGAGATTCTCCTATAATGATACCTTGAAATCATTGGTAGTAAAGGTGGTAGATGCAAAAACCGGTAAAGTGATAAGGGAAATACCACCGCAAGAGGTAATAAATTTACAGAAGAAGCTATCTGAGGTTGTTGGAATAATATTTGATAGTAAGGAGGTGGAGAGATGACTGCTAATGAGGCCTATAGCACTTATAAAAACATGATGATTAACACGACGGTAGATAAATTGCAAATTGTGGCTATGCTTTATGAAGGTGCATTAAGCTTTGCAAAGAAGGTAGTTGAGGCTACGAAAAATAACAATGATGAGGAATTTTCAGATAGCATAAATAGGGTTATTGGTATTCTTTTGGCTTTAAGGGATTCGTTAGACCCAAATGCAGACGAGGAAACAGTGGATTACCTAACAGCCCTTTATAACTTTCTTTTAGAAAAAACCATTAAAGCAATTGAAGAATTTAACGAGGAAGATTTCTCTATCGTTATTAGATATCTGTCAAAGATGCATGAGATTTGGATGACAACAGTTATGAGAAAAGATTAGGCGCCAAATCCCCCTATGAATTTGGTTAAAAATTGATTTTTATCCTCAAGCGTTTGAGATCCTTGCAAACCGTTGAAAAGATTATTAAGGGATTGCTCAACAATTGAGGCCGAAGGGGAGTTGTTTGTAGCATAAGCGACTCCCTGTAGAAAATTATTGAAAACATCAGTTAATTTTTCTGTGTCGCTACTACTGCTTAAAATATTTTCTGTTTCATTGAGGAACTGTTCCCCAAACCCATAATTATCTGCATTTCTAAAAGCTTCCAGCCAGCCGTTTAAATTTAGATTGTTTTCGTTAATCTTGCTGGATAACTCAAAAAATTGTTGTAAGCTATCTGGTTTTGAATTTAGGTTTGATATGTAGTTGATTGTTTCCAATCCATTCATTCCTTCAGGAGATTTGATAATGTTTAAGAAAACATTTCTTGCACCATTTAACGCTTCTTGGGATGCATTATTTTCAGTTAAAGTATTGTATATTGTGTTGAGCTTTTGCCCAAAAGCTGATATTTCTGCATAATCTTCAGATAAGTTTTGTAGTGTAGAAACAATATTGTTGTCTGATGATGCATTTTGATTGCTTGAGCCATTGAACAATTGATTTACTAAATAACTGTTTATATTTTTTATATCTCCATTAAAGTTCACCGACATTTTTATCACCTCCTTTCATATTAAATTTCTACCTAATTGGTTCAAAAGTCAAGAAAAAATTAATCCTTGAAAATAAAAGGCAAATAGGTAATATTTCTAAAGCGAAATTTTGTAATTGAAGGAGGAAATAATGGCTAAGAGTTTGGATAATTCAATATTCGGAACTCCTTTAGGGGAGATAAAAGAGGTTACATACGATGATGTTAAAGAGTTTATCGATACTGTCCTAAATAAGGCTCCACACCATGTAATAATAGAAGAATTAGAGGATACAGCTGAGTATATTGTTATTTTGGAGAAGATTTTGGAAGAAAACGGTATTGACTTTAGTGATGAGGTAATTTTAGAGAAAAAAATAGAAAACAGTGCTTGGGTTGAAGACCAAAAACGCCTATTCTTGCTCCATTTTGCAGGAAAAATCGTTAGAAAAGAGGGGTCTGTGGTATGAGCATCAAAAACGACCGTTGGATTATAGAAATGGCTAAAAATGGCATGATAGAACCATTTGCTGATAGGCAGGTAAGAGAAGGAGTGATAAGCTACGGTGTCAGCTCTTACGGCTACGATATGCGTATAGCAGATGAATTTAAGATATTTACAAATGTTAACAACACTATTGTTGATCCAAAGAATTTTAGCGAAAAAAACTATGTAGATTTTAAAGGAGATGTGTGTATTATCCCGCCGAATAGTTTCGTTTTGGCGCGTAGTGTAGAATATTTTAGAATTCCAAGAAACATACTTACTGTTTGTGTGGGCAAGTCGACATACGCCCGCTGTGGGTTGATAGTTAATGTTACGCCTTTTGAGCCGGAATGGGAGGGATATGTAACAATAGAAATATCAAACTCAACGCCAATTCCAGCTAAAGTATATGCTTGGGAGGGTATCGCCCAGGTTTTATTTTTTGAGTCTGATGAAGAGTGCTTGGTTAGCTATGCCGATAAAAAGGGTAAATACCAAAAACAGATGGGCTTAACGCCACCGAAAATGTAAGGAGGTAGAGGTATTATGTCTGGCCATAATAAATGGAGTTCGATAAAGCATAAAAAAGCAAGAGAAGACGCAAAAAGGGGAGCTATATTCACAAAGTTAATCAAAGAAATAACGATAGCTGCTAAGTTAGGTGGTGGCAACATAGAGAGCAATCCCAGGCTGAGAATGGCTGTAGAAAAAGCAAAAGAAGCTAATATGCCTAAGCAAAATATAGAAAAAGCAATAAAAAAAGGAACAGGAGAACTGCCCGGCGTGTCGTATGAGGATATCATCTATGAAGGGTACGGTCCAGGGGGGGTTGCCCTAATTATTGAGGCAACTACGGATAACAGGCAAAGAACTACGGCGAGCGTAAGGCATATCTTAAGCAAGTTTGGTGGTAGCTTGGGTGAGACAGGCTGTGTGTCTTGGATGTTTAATTATGTTGGTTATATGAGCTTTGACAAAGATAGTACGGATGAAGAATCTCTTTTTGAGGCAGCGTTGGAAGCCGGTGCTGAAGATGTTAAAGAAAATGAAGAAGACAGCGTTTATGAGGTTATAACAGATCCTAAGGAATTTATATCTGTTAAAGAAGCTTTAGAAAGTAAAGGTTTTAAACCTCAAACAGCAGAGCTTACAAGAATACCACAAACAACTGTTAAACTCGAGGGCGACAAAGCTATGAGTATGCTGAAGCTAATGGAAGCTTTAGAGGATGACGATGACGTGTCTAATGTATACGCTAACTTTGATATCCCAGATGATATCATGGAGAAGTTTGGCGACTAATACAATACTTTTTTAGTATATTCTCGATTTTCTCGTTTATGTTTTCTTGTGAAAGGGTAGGGATGATTCTCTCTACCTTTTCTTTAATCTCTTCTCTTTTTTCTTTATCGAAGTAACTGCAAAGTTTAGAGTAGATTTCTGTATAATCTGTTGGATTTTCGATTATTAAGTTTTCATCTATTAACTCAACAATCTCGCTTGCTCCACAAAATTTGCTCGCTATCGGGACACACCCACAATACATAGCTTCTAATACCACATAACCAAAAGTATCAAATAGTGTAGGATACACAAAAATATCGCTTGCCTGATAGATTTCTTTTACATTTTCCAATTTTCCAAACATAATAACATTAGCGCTTAAATTCAACTTTTTAATTCTTTTTTTAAAGTAGGCTTCACTACCACTACCAGCAATAACAAGCTTGAATTTACATCCTTTATCTTTTAACAGTTTCATTGCATCTAAAAGGTAATCTAAACCCTTTAGTTTATGATTTGTAGATACAAAACTTAAAACTACATCTTCATCTTTAATCAAATATTTTTTCCTGAAACTCAACTTTTTCTCTTTATCCGAATAAAATTCACGTCTATTTAAACTGTTTCTAACAACTTCAATGGGTATAGATTTCACGTTAAAGCACTGTTGAATTTGATTTCTTACAAACAATGAAGGCACTATTATAACTTTCAAATTTTTAGAATTATATGTCAAATATTCTATAAAAATATTAACCCAGTGCGCTGGCGATAGCAATTTTCTAACCACATATAAAGCCCTTAAAAACTTATTTTTGTGTTTAAGGGTTGCCCTTTTAAAATAAAATTTATGTACTCCACCACCACTCCTGTAAACATCTTGATAAAAGGTCTTTCCAAAACCAAAAACACACGCCTGTTTATCTCTTTTTTTTATGCTTTTTACCTTTAGATAAGCATAGATAGAAAAATAAAGGGTTCTAAACCATATTGGATATAATGGTACTGTTGCTTTTATTAACGATACGTTCTCTCTTGTGATCTTGTCTTTTATCTTATAGCTATAAACAAAAACTCTATGGCCCTTACCTGAGAGATAGTTTACCAAATTATAAACAACCTTTTCCTGACCGCCGTATTTTTGCAAGCTTTTATAAAAGATGTGTATTTCCATAGAGAAATTTTATAAAAAAATGGTTTTGACTTCAAAAAAATAATATCATTAGCATGTGAAGTTCATCGGTGCTCACGTTAGTATTGCCAAAGGTGTACAAAACGCCCCGATAAATGCTACAAAAATCAAAGCTAATGCCTTTGCCATGTTTACGAAAAATCAAAGGCAGTGGAATGCAAAACCATACACAGAAAAAAATATCCAAGAGTTCAAACAAAGCATCAAAAACTTAGGCTTCAATCCCGAGTATATTCTGCCTCATGCGAGCTATTTAATAAACCTCTGTTCGCCCGATAAAAATAAACTTGAGTTATCGAGAAAGGCTTTTGTTGACGAGATAAGAAGGGTTGAGCAGTTAGGGTTAAAGTTTTTAAACGTCCACCCAGGAGCACATCTAAATAGAATAACAATACCCGAATGCATTAACCTTATGGCTGAAAGTATTGAGATTGCTTTAGATAGCTCGAGGGACATAACTGTGGTTTTAGAGATAACGGCAGGGGAGGGCACTGTTTATGGATACCGCTTTGAGCAGTTAGCGTTGATTATAGATAAGATTAAAGACAAAAAGAGGATCGGTGTATGCCTTGATACATGCCACATGTTTGCCGCAGGATACGATATCAGGGATAGCGACTCATACGCAAAGACAATGGACGAGTTCGAAAAAATTATTGGCTCAAGCTATCTAAAGGGCATGCATCTAAACGATTCAAAGCATCCATTGGGATCAAGAAAAGACAGGCATGAAAGCATAGGAAAGGGTTTTATCGGCTTAGAGGCGTTTAAATATATCATAAAGGACAAAAGGACGGACAACATACCGTTGATCCTTGAAACACCGAATAAATCCTTATGGAAAGATGAGATTGAGATCTTGCGATCCTTTATTCACACTTGAAATTTAACCATCGATATGTTATAAATAAGTGACAAAAATATTTTAATTAGAGGGGTTGATTATGGAGAACAAAAATCCAGTAGAAGAAGGGAAAAGTATCGCCTGGCTATCATATTTGGGTATTTTAGTCATCATTCCCATTCTCCTTCAAAAGGATAATCCCTACACCAAGTTCCATATCAAACAAGGCTTGGCTCTGCTCATTGCAAGTATCGTTTGGTCTATTGTTAGTTTTTTCTTCGGCTTTATACCCATAATCGGTCTAATAGTCTCTCTAATTGGATGGCTCTTTGTAACGGTGCTGATTATAGTAGGCATAGCAAACGCCATTCAAGGTAAGGAAGCGGAGCTGCCACTAATAGGAAAGTACGGCGAGAAAATAAACTTTTAGCGTGCAATGGGCAAGATAATTCTAAATCTGCTACCTTTACCTTTCTGACTTTCTAACGTTATTCTTCCGCCGAGCAACTCAATTGTATGCTTAACAATCGAGAGCCCTAAGCCCGTCCCGCTCAAACGCTTATCCTTTGTTGCTTTGGATGTGTAAAATCGTTCAAAAACAAGCTCCCTTTCGCTTTCGTCTATGCCTATACCCGTATCTTTAACCTCCAAAACAAAGCTATCCCCGCTTTTGTGGCAATCAACAGAAATTGATCCTTTCTCTGTAAACTTGACTGCATTATCAACCAAATTCCATAGCATCGATCTAACATACTCGCAAGCTATAGGTATCTCCATATTGCTACAATTGACCACAAATTTCAGGTTTTTATCCCTTGTCAACCTATCAAACGCCGCCTTCAATTCTTCCCCTAAATCACCTATCTTGCACTTTCCCTCTATCTTCCTTTTTTGCTTTTCCAATCTGTAGAGCGTCAGTATGTCCTCAACTAAACTCGCAAGTTCATTTGCACTGTCATGGATATACGAAATGAACCTGCTCTTTGTTTTTTCATCTATACCGCTACCGTCCATCAACGCCTCGGAGAAACCCAGAATGGACGTTATCGGTGTCTTTAATTCGTGGGATGCTTCTTCAAAGAACCGCGCCTTCATCTCCTGATACCGTTCGGTTTGCGTAATATTCTCAACCAACAAAAGCAAATTATCCGAAACCCCCTGAACCTTTAACATCAAGATTTTTCCCTTTGTTTCTACCTTTTTACTCTCTTTGCTCTTTAGTACACCTTCAAGCACCGACAAGACCTTATAATCCCTGCACAAATCCAGAATATTGCCTTTTTTGTCCTCTATCGAGAGCATACCCCTTGCGGATGGATTAATAAGCTCGATATTGCCTTTTTTGTCCATCAGGATCAGTCCTTCTCTTAAATTATTTACAACAAACTCAAACCTGCCTTTTTCCCTTTCTATTTCGCTCTGTTGCTTTTTTAAGATTTTGTAAATACGTTTTATTGCGGAGTAGATCCTATACAAAACCTCATCGTCCGTTTCCTGTATTTCAAATTCTTCACCTTCCTTTATGCGGTTTATGATAGCCTCAATTGAGAAATAAACCTCTTCTTCCCTTTTTACGATAAAAAACGTGGCAAACAAGGACAACACAAAAAGAAAGATAAAAAGCGCGGAGAGTTTGTTTAGAAACAGTGTTAAATCTACACCCTTTCTAAAAAACAGGAAACCCACAAGGACCGTTGTTATAATCTCAAAAATCAACAGGGTCGAAAAGATCTTAACAAAGCGCCTCATAGTTTAAACTTATAACCCACCCTTGGAATGGACTTTATGCTGTTGCCCTTATCCATCAACTTCTTTCTCAATTTTGAAACATGAACATCCACGGTCCTGTCGCCTATATCTGCATCATCACCCCAAACCTTAAACAAAATTTCCTCACGGGTAAAGACCTTATTGGGATTTTCAAGGAACATGCGCAATATTTCAAATTCCGTTTTTGTCAATTCTACAGGAACACCATCTACATAAACCTCAAATCCCTCAAGATCCATCTCTATGCCATAAACAGTGATCTTGTTTGATGGAAACTTATTGATTCTCCGTAGTATGGCATTAACCTTTGCAACCAACACCTTTATACTAAACGGCTTTACCAAAAAGTCATCGGCCCCTTCGTTTAGAAGCTTCGCAAATAGGTCATCATGGGATTTGGCAGTAACGATCAGTATGGGTATCTTCTTTAGGTCTTCTTTATTTTTAACAAATCGTATAAAATCCTCGCCCTGCAGACCCGGCAGCATAAGATCTAGCACTATAAGATCAGGTTTGTTTATATTCAAATAAATCAAAGCATCATTGGCATTATCAAACTTTACCGTGGAGTATCCCGCATTGTTCAATGTAAACTCTATTAAGTCGCCTATTTGGCTATCATCTTCAACAATCAGTATATTGCCCTTCATTCCTTAATTCTCTTGTGCTTTATGACCTCGCCCGTTGCCACAAAAGCTGCCAATTCTGCAATATTGGTTGCCTGATCAGCAATGCGCTCAAGTGCCCTTGCAATGAATGTTAACCTCAACGCGAACTTTATATTGGATGGACTGCTATATGAGAGTTTTATCAGATCTTTCATTATCTTCATCTCCATTGCATCAACTTCAACATCGCGTTCAATTACATCTTTGCTCTTTTCAAAATCCTTCTCAAAAAAGGTATTCAACGCATCCCTAAACATTCCTACAGCAACCCTTTTCATATAAACGATGTCTGAATAGTCCATGATCTTTGGCTTATTTATTATACGTTCAGACCACTCCGCGATATTTACTGCATTATCCGCAACCCTTTCAATGGCAACATTTATTTTGAGAGAGGCAATTATAAACCTCAAATCACCGGCCTCGGGCTGCCTCAAAGCACATATCCTAACAACCTCTTCGTCAATTTCGTTATCTATACTGTTGACTTCTTTGTCCGTTAATATAACTTCCTTGAGCAGCTCGACATCTTCGTTTATTAAACCCTCTATGGATTTTTCTGTCATATCCTCAGCAAGACTTGCCATCTTAGAGACCTTGATTTTCAAAGACCTGATCTCATCATCAATTTTCCCAATCATTGCATTCTCCCTTTCAACCAAATCTACCCGTTATGTACCTTTCTGTCAATTCCTCCTTCGGATTAGTGAATATGTTCTCTGTTTTGTTGAACTCGATCAGTTCACCCCTGTACATAAAGGCTGTATAATCCGAAATCCTCGCAGCCTGTTGCATATTGTGTGTAACAATAAGGACCGTTGTTATGTTTTTTAGGTGTCTGACCAACTCTTCAATTTTGGCGGTGGCTATTGGATCTAAAGCACTCGTGGGCTCATCGAAGAGTATTATATCTGGCTCTACGGCCAACGTCCTTGCTATAACGAGCCTTTGTTGTTGACCGCCAGACAGGGATGTTGCGGGACTGTTGAGTTTATCCTTAACCTCGTCCCACAGTGCAGCCTCTGTAAACGACTTTTCAACTATAGCCTCTATTTCGCTCTTCCTCTTTATCCCCTTCAATTTCAACCCATATGCAACGTTGTCAAAAATAGACATGGGAAACGGTGTGGGCTTTTGAAAAACCATACCAATTTTGCTTCTAAGTCTTATTAAGTCCTGTGTCTTTAGAATATTTTCACCGTTGTAGATTATCTCACCCTCGTAGCGATTACCTTTGTACAAATCGTGCATTCTGTTAAAACACCTCAAAAAAGTCGTCTTTCCACAGCCAGAAGGTCCAATCAGTGCCGTTATTGTGTTTTTATAAATATCCAAGCTTATGTCCTTTAAAATCCTATTTTTACCGTAGTAGAAGTTTAAGTTTCTAACCCTTATCAAAACCTCACCCATTTTTGTACCTCTTGCTGATTATCCACCTTCCCAGAACGCTTGCAACAAGCACAAACAAAATGATAACAAATGAGGCTCCCCATGCCAGCCTATGCCAGGCCTCATAAGGCCCCATAGCGTACTGGTAAATCGTGACGGTCAAGGATGGCATGGGTTGATTTGGATTGAGTGTTAAGAAACTGTTGTTGAAAGATGTGAACAACAGTGGAGCAGTTTCGACAGCAACACGGGCTACAGAAAGTAAAACACCTGTAAATAGGCCTGTAGCTGCACCCCTAAAGACTATATCCTTGATTACCTTATAATACGGTGCCCCAAGTGCAAAAGCAGCTTCTCGTAACTCCCAGGGTACGAGTTTGAGCGTCTCCTCCGTGGTTCTCACAATGATTGGGATCATGATAATAGCTAAGGCCACTGCACCAGCATACCCGTTGAAATGCCCCATAGGTCTTACCATTATTGTGTACACGAAAACACCCACGACAATGGATGGGAAGCTTGTCATCATATCTGCTAATGAACTTATGATTGCGCTATACTTTTTATTTCTGCCGTATTCTGCCAGATATGTACCTCCCAAAACACCTAAAGGAACGCCAATTACCGTAGCAATTAAGGTTATAATGGCCTGACCAACAAATGCACAGCGCAAACCGCCGCCTGGAATACCCGGTGGCGCAGGGTCATTCAAAAACAACGATAAATTCAAAGAGGACAAGCCCTTCACAAGCACACTTGACAGTATAAAAACAAGCCAGAATAGGCCAACAATAGCAGAAAACACAGACAAAGACAGGGCAAACATATTCTTGATTTTTCTCTTTTTCACAAAGCTCATTTTTTTATCCTACTAAGCAAAAATTTGGCAAGACCAAGAGACGTAAAGCTCATAACAAAAAGTATAAACGCAAGGTAAAACAGAGAAGATAAGTAAAGTCTGAAGTCCGCTTCTGTAAACTCATTGGCCAACGTAACGGATATGGTCGTTGATGACTTTAGAAGCGACAGATGAATGTTGTGGTCATTACCCAAAACAAATGCCACAGCCATTGTTTCACCCAAAGCCCTGCCTGTAGCTATGATTATCCCGCTCAAAACGCCAATTTTAGAGTAGGGGGATATAACGTCCTTTATCATCTCCCACTTTGTAGCCCCCATAGCGTAAGCAGACTCCTTTAACTCCTTTGGAACAAGCTCAAATGCGTCCCGAGCAATAGACGAAATAAACGGAATGATCATGATGCTCAAGATCAAGCCAGACGTTAAAAGATCAATGCCAAGCGGCGTACCCTCAAAAAGGCATCTAACTACGGGTATGGGCAAAAAAATCTTCTGAAGGAAAGGCTCAATATAGTTCCTCATTAAAGGTGCAAGCGTAAATAAACCCCACATACCATAAATTATGCTTGGAATTGAAGCCAAAAGCTCAATTGCGTTGGAAAAATACCTTTTCAAACCGTGAGGGCAAATCTGTGTTATGAAAACAGCTATGCCCAAAGATACAGGTACGGCAAAAATCAAAGAAAGCACAGTTGTAACTACTGTGCCGTAAATTGCCCCAGCACCGCCAAATATTCTCTTGACAGGATCCCAAACATCGGAAAAGACAAAATGGACAACACCGAACTGCTTTATTGCAGGGTAGGAGAAAACAAATAGAACAATAAACATTGCAGCGCATATCACAACGATTACAAGTGCAGATGCAAGGCTTAGCAACTTGAACAGGTTGTTCCTCGCATAGAACTTCTCTTCCATGCCTTTAATTTTTAAGGATTGTTGTTAAGAAAATATAAAGAAACCATAAAAGGCCCGTTAAGCAGGCTTAACAAAATCTTAACAGATACATAACCGTTTCTTTTTGGCTTGCCTGTAGATTAAAGGTGAGAATCTTTAAGAGGAGGTGTTTCTATGGCGAGGTATTTTAAGTTTATCGTGGGTATCGTCGCCGCATTGATGTTCATCCAAACATCCCATGCATCATCACTCAATGGGGCAGGGGCTACATTCCCTTATCCCGTTTACACAGCTTGGGCTTATTACTATTACAAAGCCACAGGCGTTAAGGTGAACTATCAGGGCATCGGTTCTGGCGGTGGCATAAGGCAAATTACAAAGAGGGTAGTGGACTTTGGTGGTTCGGATGAAATGCTGAAACCAACAGAACTAAAGAAACGTGGTTTATACCAGTTCCCAGCAGTGGTAGGCTCTATAGTTGTTGTGTACAACCTAAAAGGTGTCAAGGATGGTCAACTGAAACTGTCAAACCAAGCCATTTGCGATATCTTTATGGGCAAGGCCAAGTATTGGGACAACCCAGAGATAAAAAAGTACAACCTTGACTTGAAGCTGCCGCATAAAATCATTACGGTGATACACAGATCAGAAGGCTCGGGCACAACGTGGAATTTCACGTACTACCTATCCCACATCTGCCCAATTTGGAACAAAACGGTTGGCTATGGCAAAGTGGTAGACTGGCCGGTAGGAAAGGGTGCAAAGGGCAATCAAGGCGTAACAAACTACGTAAAACAAATACCGGGAGCAATCGGATATGTGGAATATGCATACAAAATCCAGAACAAACTCAAGGCGGCACAACTACAATCCAAAGAAGGATCGTTCATTAAGCCAACCATCGAGTCATTCGAAGAGGCAGCAAGAAAGGCAAAATGGAATAAGAAAGATGCGTTTTACATACCATCGAACCTGCTCCTTGCAAGCGGCAAAAATAGTTGGCCTTTAACCGTCTCAACAATGATACTGCTTGCAAAGGACAAAAAATCGGTAAACAAAAACGTAATAAAATTCTTCGATTGGGCATTCAAAAACGGCGACAAAACGGCTCAAATGCTTGGATATGTGCCGCTTCCAAAGTCTGTGAAAGACAAAGTCAGGGATTACTGGAAAAATGTCGTTTTAAAGTAGGGTAGGGCTCATGTCCCTGCCTTTTCTATCCTTACAAATGTGTCATTGAACGCAATACCCTTTTTTGTATCAGTTGGTATGCTTTTAAAAACCCTATTTACACCCTCAAATCTGCTCTTGTAAACAAAAGCAGTTTCACCCTTTATTCTATCCGTAACTTTAGCCTCAAAGATCGATTTACTATCACCATTTGAAACAATTACCTTATCGCCCGACTTGATGGACAATTTTTTGCTTAATTCCTGAGAGACAAAAACAAATTCCTCATTTATTGGTATGTTTTGAGAGTTCAAATAGCTCGGATGGGGTAAACTAAAAAGTCTGACCAAACCATTGTTCTTTGCTGGCGGATGAACGTCAATTTCTCTATTTACAAATCTTCTTTGTTGAACCTCAACTCTTTCAACGTTGTCTAAGGAAAATTCAAACCTTATGCCCAGCCTTTTTGCCAGCTCTTCTGCGGCATAAAAATCGCTCAAGCCATCAAATACCGCGCCTTTTTCAAGTGTCTTATTAAAAAAGTAACTACCCTGTATATCTTTTGAAGCAAACATACCATCAACTTTTAAAAATATGTCTGCAAATTCTGTTGTCTGCGTAAAGTTTGTATCGACAACAATCACTTCACTTTTATCTAAAGCCTTTTTCCAGATTTCATTGTCAGGCAGACTCATTACAGGATTAGCTGCAACAATAAATATGGCATTAAAAAAGCCCTGTTCCAAAAGCTTTGATACATCACTCATAAAAACTGTATGCTTTGGTTTTATATTTGGTTTCTTTAAACCCTCTTTCGATGAGCGCGAGTAGTACAAATACTCCAAGTTTCCTGTGTGATAGGCAAGTCTATTAAGCCATTTAACCGAGTTTTTACCATTTTTATACCTCTGTAAGCCGTATCCCTCTATTATGGCCGTTTTGCCTTCTTCAAACAGTTGGGCCAAAAACTCCACATCTTCCAATGTTAAACCCGTAATCTCAGAAATGCCGTCCACTTTTAAATCGCACTTTCCCAACAGGTTTAGTATCGCGTTTGCCAATACACCGTCGCTTCCAGGTTCAATTTGAAAAAACTCGTGAGCCAAATCTGCCGTTTTTGTCCTTATGGGATCAATATATACCAATGTTTTTGTCTTTTTTAGCTGCTTTAGGTAGTAGTAAAGATGTGGAGCACACACAAAGGCGTTCTTACCAAAAATTAAAACGTTATCCACTTCTTCAAGCCTTTTTATCGGTGGATTTGTGCAAATACCAAAATCCTCAATATGAGCTTCAATTCCTGTCTCATCGCAAGGGCTTCCATCTACAAAGTACACGCTATCAAGCTGTGACAAAACGATGTCCCAAGCAAACATCGAATAACCCAAATTCCCAGAGCCTCTTAAGTACAAGATCCTCTTATCTTTTGAGTTTTTCAGAAAGTCAGAGATTTTTTCTAAAACAGTGTCTGTATCAACCCTTTTTTTCTCTACGAAGTGGTAGGCCCTGTTGTTTTTGATCTCTCTTTCATAAAAGAACTTTAACTTTCTACAAACGAACTGGTTTTTGAGAAAATCCCAATCGTTTACTTTGACCTTTAAATCACCTTCATCTATTTTTGCATAAAAACCGCACGTATCTGGACAATCCTTTGCACAGAAATGTTTCACCCAATCCATTCTGGCTTCTCCAAACCCCCTTTAGCAAAAAGAACCTGTAAAAATTCCTGTTCTATTTTCTTTTTACGTTCAATCAGAATATCATAAAGCTCAGATTCTTCTATGTGCTTTGTCGAACACTCGTTTAAGTCAACATCCAACAGCCTATCCCCATACTCTTTAAATACAAACTCCACCGTTTGATAGTTCGGATAGAACTCTATTTCAGGCAATTTCTTTTTAAAATCACTCAATATGGCTAAGCCCTGACAGTCAAAGTCACCAAAGAATATAACCCTTTTGTATTTGAGTCTCTTTACAAAATTTGCAATTTGGTTTGTGAGATGAAATCCCTTGTTGTACAAATAAACGGCATTTTTCGGCTTAACACTCATAAAAAACGATAGATTTTCAGAAATTACAATGCTTGATGGCTCGTATTCTATCTCTTTTACATCCCCACCAAAGAGCGCAGCAAGGTGTAGTTTGTCCGTTAACTCGCGAATGTTCACCCCGTTCAGCTTCAAATCCACATCGGTCCTGACATAGATAATATTTGGCCTTTCAACCGTCGCCATGCTGTTGAATATTTCGGCAAGTTGTTTTCTTTTCTCTATGTACTTGGAATCGCCAAAAAGATAAGCCGAACAGAAGCGTATATCTTCGCCTTTATATTCATTTTCCATAAACGATTTGAGTTTTAAGACTTGTTCATCCATTGTTCACTTCTATAAGCACCGTTTTTGTGCCTTTATCAATGAATTTACCCAATATCTTATATTTGACCTTTAACTCCTTTAAATGCCTGAGTTTTGTATATACCAAAAACGTGCCCTTTCTTTTCTCTATAGCTTCTGGATTCCTCACCTCCTTTAAGCACATCCGCGTGTAAGCAACAAGAGACTGGTTGAGTTTCTTATATTGCAACAGCCCCAATCTTGTCTTCAAAACCTCATGCCAAACAAACTTCTCAGGCCTGTAACCCTCAAATTGTAAAAGCACAACAAAGGCTACAACACTCATCGCTATGGTTTTGTAAAAGATCACCTTCGCTGGTTTTTTAAGTAGATTGGTCAATGAAACTATCAGAATGCCCGCAAAAACAGAGGCAACAAGCTGCACCAAACCTTTTTTGTAGGCAAAAAACGACAATGCTAAAGATAAGATAACCTCAAATATCAAGAAACCATAAGAGATCTTCTGCGATTCCTTGACTTCGCTTATATACCTGCCAAAAAGGATTGCAATCGGTATAAAACCAAAGGCAATGTAGTGGGCAAGTTTGTTCTTTGAAATCGAGAAAAACAGGAACACCCAAGCAAACCAGAGGATTAAAAATAGATTTTTTCTATCCTTTAAATCTATTCTCTTAAAAAGCTGCAAAAGATACGGCCACCAGATATACAAAACCAGAATGGCTATAGGAAAGAAATAAAAGAACGAATGGGGATGTTGGTGTGCAGCTCCGGTAAATCTCTCGATGTTGTGGTAAATAAGGAACTTATTTATAAACTCCATTCCATAGTAGTGATAAACGGCGATATACCACGGTAAACCGACCAATAAAAAGGCTAAAAAGCCCAAACCGTTGTTAAGCGAGAAGAATTCTTTTAAACCAGTTTTCCTTTCAACCACCCAGAGATAGATAAAATAGGTAAAACCCACACTTACCACACCAATTGGTCCTTTAACCAAAAAAGCCAGTGCCGTAAAAATCCATCCAAGCACGTATCTGTTTTTAATGAAATAGTAAATACCCATGAGTTCAAACAGAATTAAACTCATGTCGGGGTATACCGAGCGTCCCAGATACACAAAGAAACCAATAGATATAAAACCCGAAACAGAAAGCCTCGAAATATTACTGTCATCAAAAAGCAAATCAGATAGTTTATACACATAAACACTGGATAGCGCGGCAGAAACTATGGCTGGCAGTCTTGCCGCATACTCAATCAAGCCAAAATAGTCGTGGCCTATCCTGATAAGGTGATCCACAAAAAAGAGCTTAAAAAATAAAACCAATTCCCAATAAAAGAGTATGGGCTTGTCAAATCTCACATGACAGTTAAAAAATGGAATGACGTAATTTCCCTTTTCTATCATCCTTAGTGCAGCATCCACGTATTTCGGTTCATCCGGCGGGAAAAAAGAAATATAAAAAGAACCTATCGAAAAAAGGACAAAGGAGAATATGAAAATTGAAATTTTATCTTTAAAAAATCTTTCGATCAAAGCTTCTATTCTCTACCGAGAATGATCCTCTGTAGTTTCTTAAACGAATCTGTGCCAGCAAACTCAAGCCAGTAGAACACTATTGTTTCAGCAGGAATCACAGGTATTGACTGACCATTGTAGAAATTCATGGCTGTATCGTAAAACTCCTTTTCTCTTGATGTGGTTGCATCTGACGCTACAACTACCTCATAACCGTTATCTTTTAAGTCTATGGCAGTAGACAGAACACATATATGGGATTCAATACCTGTCAAAATTACCGTTTTCTTTCCCAGATTTTCAAGGTAATTCTTTATCTCATCGATCTTCAAAGCCGAAAAGGACATCTTGTCAAATCTCTTGGCGTTGTACTTTTCAAGAAGCGACTTCAATGGCTCTATTGTCTCACCCAAACCCTTGGGATACTGTTCCGTATAAACAATGGGCATGTTGAACTCATTGGCAGCCTCAATTAACAACCTAATATTTTTTGTTGTTCTATCCAATTCCTTCATAACCTTGCACAGCTTTTCCTGCATATCGATGACCAAAAGCACACAGTTCTCCTTTGACAGCCTCATCATCTACCTCCTTCAACCTTTAAGATAAGAGGTTATTTTCTTGGCGTCCGCTTCCCTTTTCTTAAAGTTCCTCTCCATCTCCTTTTTCTTTTCCTCTATCATTGCCAAAAGCTCGTTGTTGTCATTTATCATGCCTTCAATCAACTCAAGTTCATCTTCTCCAACATCCTTTGCCAAAAACACATCCTTTAGCTGATAAAACAGTGTATTCCTTTCTCTAAAAAGCCTATCCGCTTCAGCTAAATTGAAGTTTTCAGATTTGAGAACACCTCTTATCTCATCGGCATTCTTTGATAGCTTTTCGTAAACCGATCTCCTCTCCTCATCCATCACACAACTCCTCAAACAAAACGCCTTCCCTTAAGCTACCATTTGTCGTCATAAGGTAATCTTTACCAAAATATTCCATTAATACTTTGACTAAATATGCCCCGACGACTATCACATCCTCTCTTCCTCTTTCCAATATCCTAAACTCTTCAAGCCTTTGGTGCGAGTTTAATTTTAACATTTTATTCAATATTTTATCAACGCTTTTGATCTTCAAAATATACCCTTCAGTTTTCTCATAAGAATACCTTTCAAGTTTTAAATTTATAGCTGCCAAACTCGTAACAGTACCAGCATTTGCCACAACAATGTCTACGTTCTTATCTGGATTAAATCCGTTTAACCTATCAATAAAAAAAGACACGGCTTTATCAAGTTCACTTTTTAGTGGAGGATCGTGTTTTATGAACATCTCAAGGAGTTTTACAACACCCAAAGGAACGCTAAAAGCCCTTTTTAACTCATCCCCCAAAGAAAACATAAATTCCGTGCTTCCACCACCCAAATCAAATGCCACCCATTTCTTACCGTCCAATTTGTCTTTTAAAAAGTAAACAATGCCCTTATGTGTCAGATAAGCCTCTCTGTCAGCATCTATTACCCTTAAATCCATACCCATACCTTTTACTCTTTCAACAAACTCATGGCCATTTTTTGCTTCACGGACGGCGCTTGTAGCACAGGCGAAGATCTTTTCAGCTTTAAATTGCTTAGAAATATCAACATACTCAGCCAATATATCCATCGCCCTATTTATGGCGTTGCTACTCAAATAGCCGCTTTTCGATAAACCCTCACCCAGACGTGCAATCCTGCTTTTTCTGAACAAAAAATCAAATTTGCACTCTTCCACCCTTTTTGCAACCAACAACCTTATTGTGTTTGTTCCTATATCTATGGATGAAACGATCATTTTACCCTAAAAACAGACCCTTTAATGCAAAGAAAATAGCTGCTGACAGCACTGCAGCTATGGGCAACGTCAAAAGCCAAGATACAACAATGTCTTTCAAAACCTTTAGGTTTAAAGCATCTATTCCGCGCGCTAATCCAACACCAATAACCGCCCCAACGAGCGTATGTGTTGTAGATATGGGAAGTCCCATCTTAGAGCATACCAAAACCGTCGTGGCCGCACCAAATTCCGCTGCAAAACCCCTCGACGGCGTCATATCTGTTATCTTTCTGCCAACAACGAGTATGACCTTGTATCCATACATGGAAAGTCCCGTAACAATACCTACAGCACCAACACTCAAAACCCAGATGGGCATGGATAGAGGCTGATGGGCTGTAAGTTTTGCAGCATAAACAGCACCCATTAAGGGACCTACGGCATTAGCAACATCGTTAGCCCCATGGGAAAAGGCCATATAAGACGCCGTGATTACCTGCAGTATCGCAAAGACCCTCTCCACCTGAGGAAATCTTCTTTTGTAGGGTAGGGTAGTATCAACAGGTATATTAGAGACTATTCTGTATATAACTAAGTAAAAAATTACACTCACAATAATTGCAATAATCAAGGCATGGGAAAAGCTCAAATGAAGGTGAAGGTTCTTTAAACCTTTATAAAGCATGGAAAAAACCAAAATTATAGAAACCAAAAACGCCAAAAATGGAGCATATTTCTTGGCTGCAACAACAGGTTTATCATAGCTTAAGATTTTCTTCGAAATAAAAAGGAAGATCAAGAAGGATATAATGCCACCACTAATAGGCGATACAATCCAGCTCAAAACAATAGTAACAACCTTTCCCCACTCAATAGAGCCTAAACCATGTGTGGCAATACCAAATCCGATAACACCACCGACAATGGAATGCGTTGTTGAGACAGGCATCCCCAACTTTGTAGCCATATTAACCCACAAGGCTGCAGAAAGAAGGGTCGCCAACATTCCATAGGCAAAAACCATTGCTTGTTGGGAATAAGCCAATGGATTTACAATACCCTTCGCCACTGTTAAACTAACGTGATTGCCCACAAGCATCGCCCCGGAAAACTCAAATATGGCAGCTACGATGATTGCTTGGCGAAAGGAAAGGCTACGGGCTCCTACGCTTGTTCCCATTGCGTTGGCCACATCGTTGGCTCCTATATTCCACGCCATATAGAAGCCAAAAACTGCAGCCAACAGAACTACAAGTAATGGGCTCATTGGGAAATAATCAGCCTTATCCTATTGCACATTTTTTCGGCGGCATTAGCAATATCGCCAGTAGCTTCAATTATCTTAAGCCACAAGATCAAGGATGCACAATCCATCTCTTCAGATTTATCTATAATGATTTTCGTTAAATCGTATTGCATTACGTCTGTTTTGTGCTCAGATTCATTGACCTTATCTAAAAGAGATATCACCTCTTTAGCTTCAGGACCGGAGAAACTCGCCTCCCTCAACGCTTCCAATTCCTCAATAACCTGTTTCGACAACTCAACAACCTTTAAAACCGCAACAGTAAACTCTTTAATCCTGCCCTTAATTTCATCAGGAACGTGAATATTCTTAAATGTCATTAGAACGCCAACATCTTCCGATCTATCTGCAATGGCATCCATAGAGGTTATAATTTGAAGTATGTCACCCCTTGCAACAGGCATGAATATACTATGGGGCAAACTCTGTCTAATACTGTCCTTTATTTTGTCTGTTTTGTACTCGTGATCCGATATTTCCTTTGCTATTCTCTCTACTTCCTCTTGATCACCGTTGATGAACGCCTCGTAAATCTCTGGAATTCTATTAGTGCACTCAACAACCTCTTTCATCATCTCATTGATAGCTATGAACGGGGACTTCCTAAACAAATCAAAAATACTCATATACCCTCCCTTATTTGGAGGCTTTAACTTTTTCTATAATATTCCTCGCCACATCCTCAAAGGCTTGCGCAACAGGTGACGTTGGATTAGATACGACTATGGGTTTTCCCCTATCTCCCCCGACCCTCACTTCTACATCAATGGGTATCTCTCCCAAAAATGTTAATCCGTACTCATCTGCAAACCTTCTTGCGCCGCCGTGATCGAATATATCTGTCCTTGCCCCGCAGTTTGGACATATAAAGTAGCTCATATTCTCTATAACGCCAAGCACAGGTATATTAAGCCTCTTAAAGAAATCATGTGCCTTCATTGCATCGCTCATGGCAACATTTTGAGGCGTAATAACTATAATTCCACCGCTTACCTTTGTTTTCTGTGCCAGTGTAAGCTGGGCATCACCCGTACCTGGTGGCAAATCCACTACCAAGAAATCCAGCTGCCCCCAGCTAACATCTTTCAAGAACTGGTCAACAGCCTGAGACACGAGAGGCCCTCTCCAGATTATTGCTGCATCCTTAGGGACCAAGTTTCCTATGGATAGAACCTTGATGCCATATTTAACTATAGGCAATATCTTGTCCTTATTGTTGGGATCAAGTGTAACAGGAACACCCTCTATACCCATCATAGTAGGAATGTTTGGACCATAAATATCAGCATCCAAAAGCCCAACTTTGTATCCAAACTTGGCCAAAGCTAATGCTACATTCACGCTAACCGTAGATTTACCCACACCACCCTTACCGGAGGTTGTGGCTATAACGTACTTTATATCCGCAACCTTTTTTTCCTGCTCGTCCACGATCTTTTCTATCTGAAGCTCGACATCCTCAACACCGTCCAATTTTTTCAAAGTCAGGGGTATGCTCCTCTTGAGCATATCGATCACAGCTTGGTTTTTTTCCTTTGTCTTTATCTTAACAATTACCTTACTGCCCTCTATTACAACATCATCAATTATCCCTTCCTGTACAACACTGTGTGTCTTTCCCGGATAAAAAACCTTCTTTAGCTCTTCCAATACCTTTTCTTTCATCCTACCAAACTCCTTTCACGTTCCAATCGTCCAACTTTCCAAATATTTCCTTTGATCTTCCGTTAACTCATCATGCTCAATACCCATCGTTTTGAGTTTCAAAGCCGCAATCCTATAATCAATCTCATCAGGAACTTTATAAACCCTTTTATCTAAGCTTTTGCCATTTTCTACCAAGTACTTAGCACTCAAAGCCTGATTTGCAAAACTCATATCCATAACAGCCGATGGATGACCCTCAGCTGCAGATAGGTTTACAAGCCTGCCTTCTGCAAGTAGATAGATCCTATTGCCATTTTTGAGTTTATACTCCCTAACAAAAGGTCTAATATCACGTTCAGATACAGCTATCTCTTTCAGGCCTTTGACATCTATTTCTATATCAAAGTGACCAGAATTTGCCACAATTGCACCGTCTTTCATAAGCTCAAAGTGCTCTTTTCTGATGACGTGCATATCGCCCGTTACGGTACAAAAGAAATCTCCTATCTTCGCCACCTCTTTTATGGGCATAACCCTGAAACCATCCATCACTGCCTCTAAAGCCCTCAATGGATCAACCTCTGTAACAACAACGTTAGCACCCATTCCCCTTGCGCGAGATGCCAATCCCTTGCCGCACCATCCATAGCCGCACACAACAAACACACTACCTGCAATGAGCCTGTTCGTTGCCCTTATTATCCCATCTATTGTAGACTGACCCGTGCCATATCTGTTGTCGAACATGTGCTTTGTGTAGGCATCATTCACGGCGATCACAGGAAACAGCAAAACGCCCTCTTTTTCCATGCTTTTTAGTCTTATAACACCCGTTGTTGTCTCCTCTGTGGAACCGATGATGTTCTCTGCAAGCTCTTTTCTGTTTGAATGGAGTTGAGAAACCAAATCCGCACCGTCGTCCATTGTTATATTGGGCTTATGATCCAAAACGGCGTTCAAATGCTTATAATAAGTGTCCCTGTCTTCACCCTTGATAGCGAAAACGGGTATATCGTAGTATTTAACCAATGCTGCAGCTACGTCGTCCTGTGTGGATAAAGGGTTTGAAGCACATAAATACACATCAGCGCCACCTTTTTTGAGTGTAACCATTAGGTTTGCCGTCTCCGTTGTAACATGGAGACATGCACCTATGGTTTTGCCCTTTAGTGGCTTTTCCTTTTCAAACTCGTCTTGAATGGATTTTAAGACGTTCATCGATTGGAATGCCCATTCAATCCTGTTCAAACCCAAATCTGCAAGACTTATATCCTTAATATCGTAATCCATCTCTTACAACCCCGCTTTTCTTCTCAACTCTTCAGCTTTATCCGTTCTCTCCCAGGTGAAATCCTTATCATTCCTTCCAAAATGTCCGTACGCCGCCGTTTTCCTATAGATTGGCCTCAAAAGATCGAGGGTCTCTATCATACCTTTTGGCGTTAAATCAAACGTATCAACGATAAGTTTTTTTATCTCTTCCTTTGGAAGTTTGCCTGTGCCGTATGTGTGTAGCATTATGCTTACAGGTTCTTCAACACCAATGGCATATGCCAATTGAACCTCGCATCTCCTTGCAATACCCGCTGCGACGATGTTTTTTGCAATATACCTTGCCATATAGGCACCAGACCTATCAACTTTCGTCGGATCCTTTCCAGAGAAAGCACCACCGCCATGTGCTGCCACACCGCCGTACGTGTCAACTATTATCTTCCTACCTGTTAAACCCGTATCGGCATGCGGTCCGCCCAAAACAAACCTACCCGTTGGGTTTATGTAG
This sequence comes from Desulfurellales bacterium, assembly GCA_027008245.1. Classification (GTDB taxonomy): domain Bacteria; phylum Campylobacterota_A; class Desulfurellia; order Desulfurellales; family Hippeaceae; genus Hippea. The sequence continues at coordinate 344 of JALTCA010000010.1, read as the reverse complement.
AGCTTTATATCGGGATCCCAAAGTTCTTGGGGAATTACGTATCTGATAACATACTGTACAATATCCTTCCTCAATTGCTCAAGTTCAATATTTGGATCGTGCTGAGCAGAAACCACAACAGCTGTAACCTTATCGGGATCAAAACCCCTATATCTGATTGTTACCTGTGTTTTACCATCGGGTCTTAAGTATGGCAGAAGCCCCTGTTTTCTAACATCAGCCAACCTCTTTGCCAATTTGTGGGCCAAAACTATTGTTAAAGGCAGAAACTCCTCTGTTTCATCTGTGGCATAGCCGAACATCATACCTTGATCGCCAGCGCCCAAAGACTCACCCTTGTTGAC
>JALTCA010000009.1:0-1014 GCA_027008245.1 Desulfurellales bacterium | reverse complement strand
GGAAAGCAGTCTTTAAAGGAAATAAAGGAATCTTTGAAACAGTTGAACCTTGAGCTTGGTATGAAGTTTACGGATGAGCAAATAAATAAAATAAAGCAACTAATAGTGGAGAAAGAAGGAGAGGAAAATGAGGCATAGGAAAGGATACAGAACCTTAAGTATAAATGGCGAGCACAGAAAGCATTTACTGAGAAATTTAGCTATTTCTTTGATAAAAGAAGAGAGAATTAAAACGACAGATGCAAAAGCAAGGGAACTTGTTAGATTTATAAGCAAGCTTGTAACGTTAGCCAAAAATGACACGTTGGCCACAAGAAGAAGAGCTCTATCAAAACTTAATAACAATAGACAGACAGTGAGGAAGCTGTTTGACAATATAGCGCCCAGGTATGCAACGAGAAACGGTGGTTATGTTAGAAGGATAAAATTGGGGTATAGAAAGGGTGATGCAGCCCCTGTTTCAATAGTGGAATTTGTTGAAGAGAGAAGTGAATAAGTCATTAGTCTCTTCCGTTTTAGGAGTATCTTTGATACTCCTTTTTTTTATACTCGATTATTATACAAAGTTATACATAACTGAACATATTGAGCTAAATAACGGTTTTTATGTTATAAAAGGTTTTTTCAATATTGTACATATTCGCAATGAGGGTATAGCCTTTGGGGCCTTTGCCCATATGCCAGATTTTTTAAGGGTGGTTTTATTTAGTGGTATTAGTGCGGTTGTATTGATTGTTGTTCTGTATTTAATTCTGTTTGGTAAAGATAGAAACCAGTTTTACATATTGGGGTTGTCTTTTTTGGGCGGAGGAGATTTGGGCAACCTTTACGGTAGACTGTTTAAAGGATATGTCGTGGATTTTTTGGATTTTCATATAGGCCAGTACCACTACCCTGCTTTTAATTTAGCTGATACTTTTATTACGTTAGGTTTGTTAATTCTGGTTGTATATAAACTTTTGAAAACTAAGCGAGAAATAGGTGAGAAAAACCTACCTTAATCTCTGATTACAT
>JALTCA010000008.1:0-1014 GCA_027008245.1 Desulfurellales bacterium | reverse complement strand
TTACAAAGTTGAAGCAGCTTGGAGAGGAAGCACCTGTAATAAGGCTTGTGAATAACGTAATTACTCAAGCAATTATCGAAGGTGCATCAGATATCCATGTGGAACCTTTAGAAAAATCTTTAAGGGTGCGTTATAGAATTGATGGGATTCTTTACGAAAAACAGAGTTTTCCAAAGGCAATTCAGCCAGGTATTATATCAAGGCTAAAAATAATGTCCAATATGGATATTGCCGAGAAAAGGATACCACAGGACGGGAGAATTTCTCTAAAATTTGAAGGGCGTAAAATTGATTTCAGGGTTTCATCGTTGCCTACAGTGCACGGAGAGAAAGTTGTCTTAAGAATTCTTGATAAGACAAAAGCACTTATGCCACTTGAAAAACTGGGTTTTTCTGCTGAGAATTTAAAAAAGTTTGAGGATATTATTGCTCAGCCTTATGGGATGGTGTTAATATCAGGACCTACTGGGTCAGGTAAAACAACTACTCTTTACTCGGCACTTCAGAGGCTTAATACTCCTGGCAGAAATATTATTACTGTTGAAGATCCTGTGGAATACCAGTTGAAAGGTGTAAATCAGGTGCAGGTAAATGAAAAAGCAGGCCTTCTCTTTAGTACTGCTTTAAGGTCTATATTAAGGCAAGACCCAGATATTATTCTTATCGGAGAAATTCGTGATGCAGAAACTGCAAAAATTGCAATAGAAGCAGCGCTTACAGGGCATTTGGTTTTCTCAACAATCCATACGAATGATTCTGCATCTATTCCGACAAGGCTCATAGATATGGGTGTTGAACCGTTCCTTGTTGCGTCATCCCTTATAGGTGCAACTGCACAAAGATTAGTTAGAAAAATCTGCCCTTATTGTAAGAAAGAGTATAATCCGCCAAAGGATATTCTTGAGAACCTTGGCTTCTCAGTTTCTGCCGATGTAAGTGAAATTACGTTTTACAGAGGAGAAGGTTGCGATAAATGCAACCATACAGGGTATAAGGGAAGAGTTGCAATTAACG
>JALTCA010000007.1:0-12623 GCA_027008245.1 Desulfurellales bacterium | reverse complement strand
TTTATTTGAAGAATGACAACCTGTACTTTGTTGATGAAAATGATGTTGTGTATTGTTTAGATAAAAACACGTTGAACACGATTTGGAAGTACATACACGGAGAGTTTAATGTTTTGGATGTCAGAGGTGTGTCGGGTATTTGTTTTGGTGATGATGGTTTGTACGTAGGTTTTGATGATGGCAGTGTAGATAAGATTTCTTACAAAGGAGACCTTATTTGGGAAGTTCAGGCCGGCAAGGGAAGTATGTTTGTTGACAGTGACACAACGCCGGTTTTGAATGGAAACGAAGTATACGTGGCTTCTGTGAAAGGCTATACGGAAGGCGTGAATGTTGAGAATGGTGAAATTTTATGGAAAAGGGAGATTTCTACGTATTCGAATATGCAGAGTAATATATTTGGCCTATTTTTAGCTGATAACGAGGGTAATGTTTACTGTCTCGATAATTCGAATGGGGAAACCATATGGAAGATTAAATTGACAAATGAAGGAAATGTATATGCCATTAAGCTTTTGGGTAGCGTGGTCTATGTTGTAACTGACGATGGAAAATTAGTGGCTTTGGATGCCTTATCTGGAAAAATTATGGATATTTTGGATATTGATGACCCGTTTAGTTGTAAAATGACATTGTGCTGCGATAAATTATTTGTAATAACAAGAGGCGGCAGCATTTACTCTATTTATTCTAAGTAAAAAATGGATAAAAATAACAATCAATTAAAGGGATTTAGTAACTTCTCCAAGTTTGTAGTTTTCTACATGCTTTTGGCTATATTTATGGTGTACATGTATCAATATTTCTTTAAAACACAAACAACCCAAATGCCGTATTCTAAGTTTAAAAGTCTTGTGGAAGATGGAAAGGTAGAATCTTGTACTATCTCTGACAAGTATATACATGGGGTTTATGTGAATAAGGACGGCAAAAAGATAAGGTTTGTAACTGTTGTTGTTAAGGATCCTAACTTGGTTAAAGATTTGGAAAAACACCATGTGAAATTTTCTGGTAAGGTTACAAATACCTGGCTAACGAATCTGATATTTGGTTGGATTCTCCCATTTGGATTTTTGTTTTTCATTTGGTGGCTTATGACCCGCAAGATGAGGGGTACGAGCGGTGGGCTCTTTGGCTTTGGTAAGAGTAGGTTCAAGGTGTACTTAAACGAAAAACCTGATGTGAAGTTTTCGGATGTTGCAGGGGCTGAAGAGGCAAAACAGGAAATTCAGGAAATAGTAGAATACTTGAAAGACCCTCAAAGATACCAGAGGTTAGGTGGAAGGGCTCCGAAGGGTGTTTTATTAGTTGGGGCTCCTGGTGTTGGAAAAACGTTATTTGCCAAAGCCACTGCAGGTGAGGCAGGTGTGCCTTTTATAAGCATAAGTGGTTCTGAGTTTATTGAGATGTTTGTTGGTGTTGGAGCGAGCAGGGTTAGGGATTTGTTTAACGAGGCAAAAAAACTCTCTCCATGCATTGTTTTTATAGATGAGATTGATGCTATAGGTAAAAGTAGGGCTGTTAACTCCTTAACAAGCAATGATGAGAGAGAGCAAACTCTAAATCAACTTCTGGCTGAGATGGACGGGTTTGACTCATCCAAAGGTGTAATCATAATGGCGGCAACGAATAGGCCTGAGATTTTAGATCCCGCACTGTTGAGGCCTGGGCGTTTTGATAGACAGATAATAGTTGACAAACCTGATTTGAAAGGTAGGGAAGAGATATTTAAAGTACATATGAAAAAAATCAAAATGGCAAACGATGTGGATGTAAAGAGGCTTGCCCAGATGACACCAGGTTTGGTTGGTGCCGATATAGCAAATATTGTAAATGAGGCGGCGTTGCTTGCAGCTCGTGAAAACATGGATGCTGTCTATATGGAGCATTTCGAGGAGGCGATAGAGAGGCAAATAGCCGGTTTAAAGAAGAAAAATAAGGTTATATCTAAAGAGGAGAAGGAGCGTGTTGCGTATCATGAATGTGGTCATGCAATTTGTGCTTACCTTTTGCCGGGAGCTGACCCTGTGCATAAGATTTCTATAGTTCCAAGAGGTTTGTCTGCATTAGGGTATACGCAACAATTGCCAACGGATGAGAGATACTTGATGACAAAGGAGGAGATGTTAGATAAGGTTGTTACTCTACTTGGGGGTAGGGCAGCTGAGGAGGTTGTTTTCAAATCCATTTCAACTGGTGCACAAAACGATCTATCAAGGGCAACAGATATTGTCAGAGCTCTTGTTTCTCAATTTGGTATGGATGAAAATGTTGGACTTGTGGTTATTGAAGAACGTGGCGGTCATTTCCTAACTTCTGAGGGTATTTTGACAAAGGACGATAGAGTTAGTGAAAAGACTAAGCAGCTTGTTGATGAAGAAGTTTCAAGGATAATGATGAAGTGCTATGAAAAAGCAAAAACCATTCTTGAAAAAAATAGGGAAAAATTGGATAAGTTAGCGAATGAACTGCTCAAGAAAGAGATAATCAACGAGGAGGAATTAAAGTCGATAATGGAGGGAAATAATGGAGATTAAAAATATGCTTGCCTGTGTGGACTCAAGCGAATACTCGACATCGGTTATGCACCTTTCCGCGTATGTTGCTAAAGATATTAAAGCTAAAGTTTGTGGGCTTCATGTCATAGATGTTTTACAACTCGAAGGACCATTTATGTATGATATAAGCGGTGCTTTAGGATTTGAACCTTTTTCCAATTTTTCAGCTAAGATAAAAGATGTTTTAGAAGAAAAGGGTAATAATATTTTACTTTCATTTAAGGTGATAACAAAAAAATTAGATGTTGAATTTGAGAGTATTATGGATGTTGGCATAATTTCAAAGACAATACTTGAGCATGAAAATAACTGCGATATGACTGTTATTGGTAGAAAAGGTGTGAATGAGCAGTATGATAGAGGGATTTTGGGTACTAATATAGAGTCGGTGTTGAGAAGAGCAAAAAAGCCTTTACTTATCGCACCACGTCACTTTTATACATTTTCTACGGTAATTGCCTGTGTCGATAGTAGAGATCCATCTAAAAAGGTTTACGAATACGCCAAGTTTTTCTCAAATGAATTCGGTGTACCTTTAAAAGCTGTTTTTGTTAACAATAGAAAGAGGGAAGAGGATTTAAGTTATTTCGGTGACGTGGATGTGCTTGAGGCAAAAACAGTAACTGATGGACTTGAAAGTTATATAAAGCAATTTGAAAAGCCGCTTGTTTGCATAGGAGCATACGCTAAACCTAAATTGATAGAAATAGTTTTGGGTAGTACGACAGAGAATTTGCTTAAAAAAGAACAAGAAGTGATTTATTTGGTGGTTAGGTGATGGCTAAAGATATCCAAAAAGAATTTTTGGAGAACAGGAACAAGAATCGGGATATTTGGCGAATTTTTAAAATTGTGTCTGATTTTACGGATGCTTTCGAGGAATTGGATGATATTGGTAAAGCGGTGGCTATCTTTGGAAGCGCGAGGGAAAAAGAAGGTGATTTTTATTACAACAAGGCTTACGAAATTGCCGGTAGGCTATCTAAAGAAGGTTTTGCCATAATAACGGGTGGTGGCCCTGGTATAATGGAGGCTGCCAATAGGGGTGCTAAAGACAGCGGAGGTTTATCTATTGGATTAAACATAGAACTACCAAGAGAGCAGGATTTAAATCCCTATGTCACATTGCCTTTGAGCTTTAGGTATTTTTTTACCCGTAAAGTTACATTTATGAAATACGCTGTGGCTTTCGTTGTTATGCCTGGAGGCTTTGGGACGATGGATGAACTGTTTGAAAGTCTTGTTTTGATACAAACAGGAAAGATTGGGCATTTCCCTGTCGTTTTGTATGGAAGCGAGTTTTGGAAAGAAATACTGGATTTTTGCAAGTTTCTTTATAGCCGAAGATATATTTCTCGCGGAGATCTCGATATTTTTACGATTACAGATGATGTAAATGAGCTTGTTGACCATATAAAGAAAAGAACACGTAAAATTTCTGATAACCCTGAAGTATAATAATTTGAGGAATCTAATAAGAGAAGCTTTAGATAGAGCAATATATTGTGTAAGGGCAGATAAGGTGTGTGGAGATTTTTGTAGAGTAGAGAATGGAGCCCTTTTTGTTAAAGAACTAAAATATGAACTTAAACAGTTTAAAAATAAGTATTTGATTGCCGTGGGTAAGGCAGCATGTTCTATGGCAAAGCATGTGTGTAGCATTATGGAGTTTAATAATGGTTTAGTAGCCACAGATAAGGAGTGTGATATTGACTGTAAGAATGTTACTTTTTTTAAATCTTCGCATCCCTTGCCTGATGAAAAAAGTGTCGAAGCTGGAGAATATTTAGTAAACTTGGCCAAGAATTCAGAAAACGATGACTTATTTGTATTTTTGATATCAGGTGGTGCTTCCTCATTAATAGAAAAGCCAAAGATTGAGCTAAGCGAATACAAAGATATTGTAAGCTACCTGCTCTACAATCATTTTCCTATTGAAGAGATAAACGTGATAAGAAAGGCGTTTTCTCAGATAAAAGGTGGTAAGCTCTTAAGATACATAAATGGCGAAGTCGTTTCATTTGTGATATCGGATGTTTTAGGTGATGACCTATCTGTCATAGGTTCTGGATTGACATATTACGATAAGTTCACACAAAAGGATTTCGTTGAGATTTGTCGAAAGCTGAAGAATTTTGATGTATGTGAGTTTGATTATGATTCACTTGATAAAGATGAGTTTATGCTTAAAAAAGTAACAAATCATGTTATTGCTTCTAACTCTGTTGCCAGTTCATGCCTCGAAAATTATTTTAAATCCAAGGGATTTGATGTTTTAAACTTGGGATTATGCATGAAAGGAGAGATAGAGCAAGTCTCAAATATGCTTTTTAATACAGTAAAGGAAGCTATTAATGGTGGTTTTGGTATAAAACGCCCTTTTGCGCTGGTGTTTGGTGGTGAAACCACTATAGAAGTGAAGGTGAAGGGTTATGGAGGAAGGTGTCAACATCTTGCTTTACTCATGGCTCAGAAACTAAATTCTTTACACGGTGACTTTGCCTTTGTAAGCTTTGCAACAGATGGAAAAGATGGCAATTCTAACTATGCTGGTGCTATAGTTGATAAAAGTGTTTTATATAAAGCTACAAATTTAGACATGAATTATTTTATAAGAACGTTTAATAGCTCTAAATTCTTTGAAAAAACTGAAGGGTTGATAGAGTACTTTGACACCATGACCAACGTTGCAGACATTGGTTTTTTTGTGTATAAATAATTTTGACACAAGAAGTGTCAAGTATTATATTTTAGCAAAAAGAGGGAGGTGCTTATGTCTCACGGGCATGAGGGTAATGAGCATAGAAAGTTGATGGGTTTTTATAATGCTGCTAAATGGTCAATGGATGGTGAGTGTTATTTAGATGTCTATGCAGACGATTTAAGTGGGGAGGAAGAAGAGTCCTTGAGGAGGAAACTTGAGGATCTGGGTATAATTTTTGATGTTTCGCCTAAAGGTGTTATAAAAGGTTATTTTGAAGGTAAGTATGAAAAAGTTTTTCCTGTAATGAGACAGCTCTTAAAAGAAGGCTGGAGTTGGTAGGCTTTACTTTTTGCAGAACGGGGTTAAACTTTCTAATTGGGAGTGAGCTGGATGGCTGCTGAGCCCTTATGGCTTTAAGGGCTTGGAGGAAAGTCCGGGCTCCATCAGGGCCAGAGTGCCGCTCGAAAGGGCGGTTGGGGCGACCCAAAGGAAAGTGCCACAGAGAAGAAACCGCCGCGCCCTTTAGCAAAAGGGCGCGGTAAGGCTGAAACGGTGGTGTAAGAGACCACCGCTGGGGGTAGCAATACTCGCAGGCACGGCAAACCCCACTCTGGAGCAAGACCAAATAGGAAGGCCTATGGTTGGCTCTGCCGTTCACCTTTTTGGGTGAGGGTCTTCGGGTAGGTCGCTTAGATAAATGGCCATCTATCCAATTCTTTGAAGGAATTGGAGGACAGAACCCGGCTTATAGGCTCGCTCCCTTATTTTTATTCTGGTTTTTGGTAGGCGATTGCCATTCTGAAATGGCATAATTTGAAATTTGTGTTTAAGCGAGAGATGGACTCTGTAGCCCCCAACACAAGATAACCACCAGGATTTAAAATGTCTTTATAAAATGTTTCTATTACCTTTTGTCTTGCATTGTTGTCAAAGTAAATCAACACGTTTCTGCAAAATATTACGTCCATCTTGCCCACTTTTCTTGGCAAAGACGCATCAAGAAGGTTCACGTTTTTAAATACAACTTTTCTCTTTACAAAATCTTTTATCTTGTATTTACCTAAACCTGCACTATCAAAATATTTTTTCTTCATGTCCGGAGAGAGTTCTTTAACTGAATACTCCCCGTAGATTCCCTCTTTTGCCTTTTCCAATACCTCGTTAGATATATCGGAGGCAAGTATTCTTGCGGGTATATTTTGACCGTATTTTTCCATCAATGCTATTGTTAGTGTATAAGGCTCTTCACCTGTAGAACAGGCAGCACTCCACACATTTACAGATCTTTTTTTCTTCAAAAGTTCAGGTACCATAACATCCCTGAATGCTTCTATCTGGCGTATATGCCTGAAGAAATAGGTTTCATTTATGGTTATGGCATCAAATAAAGGAGTTAACTCTTGAGAACCTTTTGGTGACTTTAAGTATCTTAAATACTCTTCAAAACTCGAAAGATTTAGTTCTTTTAATCTTTTTCTCAACCTATTGGTGAGTAAGTATTCCTTAGATTTTTCGAAAAAAATCCCAGATTTTTTGTATATAAATTCTCTCAGTTCTTCGAATGTTTTAGGATCCATTTTGTCAGACACTGTTTATGACCCCTCAAAATATAGTTGTTTAGCATTTTCTATGTCTTCATATAGCTTAAAGGTGAAATAGGCTAAATCGAAGTGCTCTTTAAGCTTAGCTTCTTCTATAATTATCTGCCATCCTGTATCTTCCTCCAAAGTGAATTTAGCATAATTACCACCAAATCCTATTCCTTCTGAGTAAGTTAAAAGATCGGCAACATGCACTACAGATACTAAAAGTTTATTGTTTGCTCTTTCTGGTGAGTGGTGGTTTGCGACCACATCTATAACTTCTTCTGGCAATCCCCAAATATTGAGTAACTTTGAACCTAATTGACAATGATTTACACCATAAAGCTCCATTTCTGAATCTATGAAAGAAAGCCCCTTTTTGTAAGCGTTATCCAAAATATCATCCAGACAATCAGGTGCGTATAGATCAAGGAGAACTTTACCTATATCGTGTATTACTCCACTGCTGAATTCAGTGGAGCTAAAATTGAAGTTTAAGATATTGGTAATGATTTTCGCTGTTACGCCACAACCAAATGAGTGTTCTAGAAATTTGTCCCTGTTAAAGTTTTTATGCAACGGAAGTTTTTTTACGCTTGATAAGATTACGGATATCATAACTATGTTTTCTACTTGTACAAACCCTAGCAGATTTATTGCGTGGTTCAGGGAAGTTACCTCTCGGGATAAGCCGTAGAGTGATGAGTTTGCAAACTTTAGGATTTGTGTAACCAAGCTTGGATCTCTTTTTATAACCTCTTCTAAATTTCTTGATGTGGTGTTTGGGTCGCGTGTCAGCCTTATGATTTCAAACGCTATAGCTGGGAAGGCAGGCAAATCGTCTATGTTTGCCAAGTTCTCATAAAGCTCTTTAATTTTGTTCATGTCAAAATTTTATAAAATAAAAATTTTTAGTCAAGTTTTTCTCTAAGGCTCCATTCCAATTCTTATAGCGCCCCAATGTTTGCCTTCTACATTAACGGGTATCGATATATCGTACATAGCATTTCCCGTGTCTCTCATGTACGTTTGTATGAGTATTGAATCTGTATTTTTTGCGGCCTTTAGCCCTACTGGATCGTTGAATATCCTCATGGAGCGATTTCCAACTAAATCTTTTTCATAATCACCAGTTAATGGCTTGTCGTATATTGAGTTGTGTGAAGGTAAATAGTCGTTGTTGTCAACCAATGCAGAAAATTTGAATTTGGGATTCATTCCTAGGTATTTATCCTCAATAGGTTGAATGTATTTTTTCATAAAATCTGTAAATCTTGTTTTGTATTTCTGCGGGTTTGTATTTGGTATTGGTACATAGTTTCTATCCCATATATCAGCTGAACTTATTATTCCTTTTTCTAAACTGTCTTCAATGACCTTTTCTATTTCTTGCTTCTCTTGCTTAATTATTTTGAATACATTCTCAAACTCGTGGTCGACTTTTATTTTTTTGATAACGGCGAATGTTACGTCTGCTATTTCTGATAGATCTACACTTTCCCTTGATACATTTCCCAGTCTGTCTACTGTTGCCCTTGTGGATTCCACAACGTTGGAAACCGTGCTTGTAACCTCTTCTATTGATGCAGATTGTTGTTCTACAGATGCTATTATGTTGTTTAACATATCTTTTGCTTGGTCTATGTTGTCAACTACATCCCTAAAACTTCCTATTAACTCTTTTGACTTTTCGCCACTACTTTCTATACGCTCAGCTATTTTTAAGTTTTGTTCTATTAAGTTAGATGCGTTTTCACTGACGCTATCTATCATTTCTTTAATTTCCGTTGCGTTTGATTGAGTTTTCTCAGCTAGTTTTCTTACCTCATCCGCAACAACGGCAAAGCCCCTGCCAGCTTCTCCAGCGCGCGCTGCCTCTATTGCAGCATTTAGAGCAAGCAGGTTCGTTTGGTCTGCTATGTCGTTTATAACCCCTACTATGTTTGTTATATTAGAGAGATTACTGTTGAGCTGGTCAATCAACTCCTTTGAATGTTTCATCATTTGAACGTTCTTTTCTATATTGTCACCAACAGAAGAAATAACATCCAGTGCGTGTTTTGCCATTTTATCTACTGTGTCCATAAATGTGTTAAACTCTTCTATATTTTCCGTTATGGTGGATACAGCTCTCGCAGCGTCTTGCATGGTTGTGTTTATTTCTTCAAAGTTTTTCATGTTCTCATTGATTTCGCTAATTGCCTTTTGAAGCTCAAAATTGAATTTTGCATTGAATACGTTGGCTTTCCCTGCAGCGGTTAACAATTTTTTAAATGTTTCAGATAACATTCCGTTGAATTTCTTTAAAAATGATGATAAGAATGGCAAAAGTGGAGTTTTTATCTCTTTTTCTAAGTCTATTCTTTCTGCTTTGAGTAAGTCTTTTAGCTCTTTATTGATATTTTGTACACCTTTTACTAATATGGCATAGTAATAGGCAAAGTTACCCCCTGCAAATATGGTAAGGCCTATGACAAAATACCAGAAAAAACCTCCAAGACCCAATTGGTCCCATGCCACGCCACCTATCAAAAATAGCAGGAATGTTGTTCCTGTAAATATAAACAACCTTTTAACCATACCTTACACCTCCGCGCATTTAATCCTTAATATTGTACCAGAAAGTTATAAAAATTAAAAATTTTTTACTCTACGTAAATTTATTGCCATTTTACATCTAAAATGTATAATTAAATATGCTTGAACTGTCAAGGGTGCTTTACAAAAAAAGTCATAAATACATAGAAAATGGGGAATATGAGAAGGCCATTGTGTATTTGCTTAATGCAATTAAAGAGGATGCCGACTTCATCGATGCTTACTTAGATTTATCCTATTGCTACGCGATGATGGATGACTTTGAGGAAGCTGAATATTACTGTGACTTGGCTTTAGAGAGAAACATTCAGGAGATTGATATTTTGCTAATGCTTGCCTTTATATATCATAGATTTGAACTTTTTGATGAGGAAATCGATACGCTAAATAGAATTCTAAACTTGGGCGTTGATAATGATGTTTTACTTGATATTTTTTTGAATTTAGGCAATGCACATTACGAAAAAAACGATATGGAAAAGGCTATAGCTTATTATAAAAAAGCCATTAAGTTAGAGCCAGAGAGTTTAGAAGCCTTTGTTAATTTAGGCAATGCGTACTTCGCTAATGAAGAGTTTGATAAATCTATTGAGGCGTATAAGGTGGCACTCCAGCTTGACCCTGAGGATAGCAATATTTACTCTAATTTAGGTGTTGCGTATATTGAACTTGGAAACAGAAATGAAGCGATAAAGTATTTAAATCAATCTGTTATACTTGACCCTTATAACGAATCTGCTCACTACAATTTAGGTATTCTTTATGCTATAAGTGATGAGAGTGATAAAGCTATTGAGCAATACGATAAATTGTTGGAGTTAGGAAGCGATATGGCTCCCGCATTATTAAAGGTTTTGGATTTGAAAGAAAGGTTCTCATATGACCGTTTGTATTGAAGAATGCATGTTTTAATGCCGGAAATATTCCGGTTATTACTCAAAGGTGTTTTGGTAATAATTTCTTTAAAGGTAAAGATAATAGTGTAAAATATTAACGTCAAGGTAATTTTTAATAACATTTAAACAATGAAAAAGGAGGTGGCTCTTGAATAGCAAAGATTTGCAGGGATATTATATGTCAATAATTGGAAAAGTGGATAAACGTTTGAATGATTTATACAGTAGCAGGGCGGAGGAAGAATTCAACAAGAGATTAGAGGAAAATGGCTTTACGCGTAGGGACTTTTTGAAATGGGCTTCTTTTATTACAGCAGCCTTGATGTTGCCCCCTGCATTTGAATCGCGCGTTGCAAAGGCTGCTACCATTAAGGAGAGAACTCCCGTTATATGGTTGCACATGGCAGAATGCACGGGTTGTTCTGAAAGCTTTTTTAGAACACAGGAGCCGGATATTGCAACGCTGATATTTGACCAAATCTCTCTTACATACCACGATACGTTAATGATGGCTTCGGGTGAAAGGGTTGAGAAGCACTTGAATGAAGCCATTCAGAAATACAAAGGTAAGTATATATGTGTAATAGAGGGTGGTATTCCAACAAAGGACGGCGGCATCTACTTAAGGATAGGAACAGATGGAGAAACGGGTCTTGAGAGGGCAAGAAGGGTAACAAAGGACGCAAAATACGTATTGGCTTTCGGGACATGCGCTGCATTCGGTGGTGTTCAGGCGGCTTATCCTAATCCAACGGGAGCCAAAGGTGTGAGGGATGCCCTTGGCATTGAGGTTATAAACGTGCCTGGCTGTCCGCCAAACAGCGTTAATATGGTTGGTACGATTTTACATATCTTGTTGTTCGACAAGACGCCGCCTACGGACTTGTTATACAGGCCACTTTGGGCTTATGGCTCAAGGATTCACGACTACTGCGAGCGAAGGGCTCACTTCGATGCCGGCGAGTTTGTGGAAGAATGGGGCGATGAGGGTGCAAAGAAAGGTTGGTGCTTGTATAAGATGGGATGCAAAGGTCCGCTGACATACAATAACTGTTCGCGATATAGATTCAATCAGGGCACAAATTGGCCTATCGGCGCTGGGCATGGTTGTATAGGCTGTTCAGAGCCTGATTTTTGGGATAAGATGGCTCCATTTGAGGAGCCCAATGAGAAGGCAGGGATAAGGATTCCAGGTGGAAAGGGTGTTGAAGCAACAAGCGATGAGATAGGTAGCTTTTTGGCTGGAGCTACAGCTGCAGCTATCGGTGTTCATGCTATTGGTAGTGTAGTTAGGGCAAAGGCAGAAAAAACTGTTAAAAAGGAGAGCGAATGATGGCTAAGAGTGTTAGTGCTAAAGCGGGTGATAAGAGCCATTTGGTCATAGATCCAATAACGAGAATTGAAGGACATTTGAGAATAGAGGTCGATGTCAAGGACGGAAAGGTTGTTGATTCGTGGAGCTCGGGCACCCTTTGGAGGGGTATCGAGCCAATCTTGCAGGGAAGGGATATAAGGGATGCCGGTTTGCTTGTTCAAAGGATATGCGGCGTGTGCACATGGGCGCACTATGAGGCAAACACCATGTCTGCTGAGGTTGCTTTGGGTATAAGGCCACCCACAAATGCAAGGCTCATTAGGAATATGATCAATGCAGCCCAATTCATGCACGACCACATTGTCCATTTCTATGCATTGCATTCACTTGACTGGGCAGATGTTGGTGGAGCTTTAAAAGCTGATCCTGTTAAAGCATCTGAGCTTGCCCATCAGTTTTCAAAGGCACCGTATAACGCCTCTGTTGATCATTACAAAGAGGTCATTGAGAAACTAAAGAAGTTTGTGGCAAGCGGTCAGTTGGGTCCTTTTTCTGGTGCTTACTTGGGCAATAGCCTGTATAAACTGCCACCGGAAGGTGATCTTATAGTGATTTCCCATTATTTGGATGCCTTGTATACCCAAGTAATATTGGCTCAAATGATGGCCATTTACGGTGGTAAAAATCCGCATCCGCAGAGCTTGGTTGTTGGTGGCATAACAAGCGTCATGGATATGCTGGATGCTAAAAGGCTTGGCCAATATACGTCCAAGCTTGAACAGGTGGGTGATTTCATACAACATGCCTACCTTGCAGATATTGATCTTATTACGCATTACTATAAGGATGAGTTTGTTGAGGGTTGGGGATGCGGATCCTACAACTTCTTAAGCTACGGTGGATTCCCGGAAACCAACGATTGGCAGGCTGAGTATAGATACCTGCCTCAAGGTGTGGTTCTTAACAGGG
>JALTCA010000006.1:0-46552 GCA_027008245.1 Desulfurellales bacterium | reverse complement strand
AATAAAGGTTATTGATACGGCGAAAGATGGGGAAGAGGCAATAGAGAAGATTAAAAAGCTCAATCCGGATGTTGTTACTCTTGATGTCGAGATGCCGCGATTGAATGGTCTCGAGGCCCTAAAAATAATAATGAAGGATTGCCCTGTTCCTGTGGTTATGGTTAGCAGCTTAACAAAGGATGGTGCGAAAGAGACACTTGAGTCACTTAGACTTGGAGCCGTTGATTATATATCCAAAACAGACGTTTTGTCGTTTAAGGATGCAGCAAAAGAGGCAAGGGAGCTTTTAATTGAGAAAATAGTTGCAGCAAAGGATGCTCATATTAGAGGCAGAAGAATAAGACCAAAGATTTCTGGAACAGCTATGCCAAGCTCTGAGGAGGAACCTAAAGCTACCGCCTATAAGCACAAAAAGAGATTAGAGAAGATGGATATAAAAATAGTTGCTATAGCAGCAAGTACTGGAGGACCGGTTGCTTTAGAGAGGGTTTTCTCAATGCTACCTTTACTTGGAGTGCCTGTGATAATTGTTCAGCATATGCCTAAAACGTTCACAGGGGTTTTTGCTAATTCTTTGAGTAAAGTGTCAAAAATTAAAGTAAAAGAGGCAGAGGATGGGGAGGATCTTAGGTCTAATCAAGGTTACCTTGCACCTGGTGGTATGCAGATGACAACAAGTAAATCTGGATCGAGGTATCTGGTAAGGGTTAGTGATAAACCAAAAACTATTTACACACCAAACGCAGATGTTATGTTTACCTCTGTGGCGGAAACGTTCGGAGACAAGGCTTTGTGCGTGATAATGACAGGGATGGGTGATGATGGGTTTAAGGGTCTTCAGAAAGTTAAAGAATCTGGAGGCACAATAATTGCTCAAGATAAAGATTCATGCGTTGTATGGGGTATGCCTAGAAAACCAACCCAAACAGGGATTGCGGACTTTGTTGTACCTTTGGACGACATAGCTCCCACAATATCAAAGATTGTACTTGGCAGGTGATGAAATATGCCTGAGATTCTCTCTCAGGAAGAAATTGATGCTTTATTAAACAATATAGATAAAGAAGAGCTTGTAGAGGAAGAGCCCGAGGAGTCGTCAGAAGCTATAGTCGAGCCAAAGAAGGTCTCTCTTTATGACTTTAAGCGTCCGGATAAGGTTTCCAAAGAGCAGATAAGGGCTATAAAAAACCTGCATGATAAATTTTCTCGTAACTACTCGAGTCGGCTCTCGGCTTTTTTAAGGTCTATAGTGGAGATAGATGTTGTTAGTGTCGACCAGATGACCTATGCTGAATTTGTTTTGTCTTTATCTAACAACGTAAGTTTTAATGTTATTAGTCTCTCACCGTTAGATGGTAATGGCGTTTTTTCACTTGAACCAGAGATAGGCTTTGCCCTTGTGGATAGGTTGCTTGGCGGAATGGGGGAATCCGTTAATCTATCGAGGCCATTCACCGATATAGAGCAAAGCATACTTTTGGATGTTGTTAAGCAGGCTATGGAGGAGATGAGGGTAGCCTGGGAGCCTATAATGAACATTAGCTTTGAGGTGATAGGTCAAGAGTCTAGCCCTAATGTTGTTCAAATAGTTGCACCGTCTGAGATTGTTGTATTGGTTGTGTTTGAGGTGAAATTGGGAGAATCGAGTGGAATAATCAATTGGTGCTTGCCGGTTATAGTTTTAGAGCCTGTTTTGAGTAAAATTGGAACCCATGATATACTTGCACGTTCTAAGAAAATTACGGAAGACAGAATTGAGGATATAGCAAGAACTATAAAAGACGTTAAAGTTCATGTAGACTTTAGGCTGGGTTCTAAGCTTGTGAAGGTTAAGGATTTTCTCAATTTAAAAGAGAATGACGTTATTGTTTTAGAGACTAGGGTAGATGATAAATTGCCTGCTTATGTAAATGGCGTTAAAAAATATATGGTTGAACTTGGAAAAAGGAATGTTAATAAAGCTGTTAAAATAGCACAGATCATAACATAGGGTGGTGGTATGGTTGCTGAAGAGTTGTCTCAGGATGAAATCGATAGCCTATTTGGTGATTTAGATAGTGGTGAAGAACCCTCAAGCGACGTAAAAGAAGAAGTTAGAAAATTTTTTTCACTTTTGAATGACTCATTAGAAGAGGTTTTAAAAACAGCGTTTTCTTTGGAGATAGTGTCTAAATTTACGGATTTATCATACATTAGTGATAGTGTTTCTGTTGAGGATAAAGTGATAGTTGTTGTTGGACTATCATCTGAGGATAACTCTACAGACTTTTACGTTAGCTCGGACAAAGAATTTGCATCTATTTTATCGGATCTGATGTTGATGGGGCCTGGAGAAGTAAAGGATAACCTAGAACCTGACGACCTTGATGCCTTAAAAGAGTTGTTTTCTCAAGTTTTTGGCAACTTGTCTACAGCTGTTAAGGATTCCATATCTATTCCATTGTCTATTGAAGTCAAAGAAGTAAAGCAAGAAGGCGTTGAACTTCCTGAGTCCCTTTATAAAGCTGTTTATGATATAGCATTGCCGAACATTAGAGATGGGATTTTAGAGGTTTATTCAGATAAGAGCAAAATGGATGAGCTATTTAAGAGTGAATCTGAAGAGACTGAGGAAGTTGCTGAAGAAGAGGTTTTAAACAAAGCAGAGGTGCCATTTAAAGAAGTTGAAGAATCTATCAGCACCGTTTCCGAACAGCCTTCCTTTGGAGGTTTAGAAACACCAAAAAACTTAGATCTCATAATGGATATAGATTTAGAGGTGAAAATCAGAGTTGGTGAGAAATATATGCTTATAAAAGACATATTAGATTTGAAGGATGGCTCTATAATTGAGCTAGACAAAAGTATAGAGGAACCTATGGATATACTTGTAAATGGTAAGGTAGTTGCAAGAGGAGTTGTTGTAGTAGTTGGTGGCAAATTTGGTATAAAGATTACGCACATTGAAACAAGGGAAGAAAGAATTAAATCGTTGGGCGGATAAAATGGAATTACCGAGTGTAACAACATGTAGGGTAGATTTAGGTGATGTAGATGACGAGGAGAAAGAAAAAATACTACTGGTTTTGGGAATGAAGAACATAGCCATAGTTGGCATAAGCCCAAAAGAGGATAGACCAAGTTATGATGTAGCTAAGTATTTAAAACAAAATGGATATAATATAATTCCTATAAGACCGGCGACAAAAGAGATCTTGGGCAAGAAGTGCTACAAAAGCTTAGAAGAGGTGAAAGAACCTGTAGACATAGTGGATGTCTTTAGGCGCTCTGAGTACTGTGTTGAAATTGCTAAGCATGCAGTAAAAATTGGAGCAAAGGCTTTATGGCTTCAAGAGGGTATTTATAGCGAAGAAGCTAAGAGGATAGCTGAAAATGCTGGTATTGTTGTGATAATGGATAGGTGTTTAAAAAAAGCGCATAGGAAATTCAAGGATGAACTTTAATGGATAAATTCATAGTAGAAGGCCCTACAAAACTCGAAGGTACTGCCGTAGTTAGCGGTTCTAAAAATGCTTCTCTACCTATGATTTCGGCTGCAATTTTAACAGATGAGGATGTTGTTTTGCACAACGTTCCAGATTTAATGGATATAGACACAATGTGCAAATTGATACTTCAACTTGGGTGTGATTGCACAAGAAAAAAAGATACATTAAGAGTTAATTGTTCAGGTTTAAATTCCGATTTTGCACCTTATGATTTAGTGAGAAGGATGAGGGCATCAATTTTGGTTTTTGGTCCATTAATGTCACGTTTGCACTCGGCTCACGTATCTCTTCCTGGTGGATGTGCTATAGGTGTTAGACCTGTGAATTTGCATATTAATGCGATTAAATCCATGGGTGGCAAAGTTGAAATAGAAAATGGGTATATTATTTCAGAAGCCGATAAACTTAAGGGTAGCACAATATACTTTGATATTCCAACTGTTACAGGAACAGAGAATGTTATTATGGCAGCCGTTTTGGCAGAAGGTAAAACAGTTATTAAGAATGCTGCTAGAGAGCCAGAGGTCGTTGATTTGATCAAGCTTTTAAAGAATATGGGCGCTAAAATTGAAGGTGAAGGTGAAAGCGTTATTGAGATTGAGGGTGTTAAGTCTTTAAAAGGAGCAGAGTATACCGTAATGGCGGATAGAATAGAGACAGGTACACTTATGTGCGCAGCATTAATTACACATTCTGAGATTAAAATAGAAAATGCGCCGCTTTATGCTATAGATGCCATATTGGACAAATTTATAGAAGTGGGTGGCAAGTACGTTTTAGCTGACAATGGAATGGTTGTTAGCGGTGGGCACATAAAACCTACTATGATAAAGACAGCTGTTTATCCAGGATTTCCAACGGATATGCAGGCTCAGTTTATGTCTGTTTTGAGTTTAGCAGATGGTACAAGCATAATTGAGGAGACGATCTTTGAAAACAGGTTTATGCATGTAGCTGAACTCAATAGGCTTGGAGCTAATATAATAGTTTCTGGGAATAAGGCTGTGGTTGAAGGTGTTGAAAATCTTGTTGGCGCAAGCGTTATGGCTACAGACTTAAGGGCAAGTGCCAGCCTTGTTTTGGCGGCGTTGGCTGCATATGGTAGGACTGAAATTTTAAGAATATATCATTTGGATAGGGGTTATGAGAAATTGGAAAAAAAATTGACTCAATTAGGGGCTAAGATTTGGAGGGTAAAACAGTGATTACAATAGCACTCCCAAAAGGGAGGCTTATGGATGAATCTTTGGATTTATTGCTATCTTGTGGTATAGATGTTGAGGTTCCTTCATCTAGAAAACTGTTTTTTTTTGATAAAAGTGGTAATTACAGGTTTCTTATTGTTAGGGCACAAGATGTTGCAACCTACGTTGAATATGCAGCAGCGGATTTGGGTGTTGTTGGTAGAGATGTTTTGGTCGAATCGAATAGTGATGTTTTCGAACTTTTAGATTTGGGTATAGGATATTGCAAAATGGTGGTTGCTGGTAAGGATGAGGATTGTTTAAATGAAAAAAAATCTACTGTTAGGGTAGCTACAAAATTTGTTAATATTGCAAAAGGCTATTTTTTAAAGAAAGGTGTTAATGCAGAGGTTATAAAACTTTATGGCTCAATAGAGCTTGCTCCGCTTTTGGGGCTTGCCGATTGCATAGTGGATATTGTATCGACAGGTAGGACTTTAAAGGAGAATGGTCTTGGCGTTATTGATGAAATTTTTGAATCTACTGCAATGTTGGTTTCCAATAAAATCTCGTATTACACGAAGTACGCTTTAATTAAGGGATTTTTGGACACACTCAATGAATCCAGTGGTACAATTGCTTAAATTTTACAAGGAAATAGGCGTTGAGTACGTAAGGTCTGTAAATTTAAAGACAAAAATAGATATTTTTAAAGAGATAGAAAAAGAGGTTATAAATTGTAGAAAGTGCAGTCTTTATAAGAGTAGGACGAATGTAGTGTTCGGCGAGGGCAGTCTTGACGCCGATTTGATGTTTGTTGGTGAAGCCCCTGGGAGAGATGAGGATATACAAGGCAAGCCGTTCGTGGGCAGGGCAGGTAGACTTCTTAGAGATTTGTTGAAAGAGGTTGGTATAGATATTGGGAATGTTTATATAGCTAACTGCCTAAAGTGTAGGCCTCCAAATAATAGAGATCCATTGCCAGAGGAACTTGTAAGTTGTTTTGGATATTTAAGAAAGCAAATAGAGGTTATAGATCCAAAGGTTATAGCAACGCTTGGAAGATACTCTACATACGAGTTAACCAACCAAAAAGGTGCTTTAGGAACATTGAGGGGAAGGATCTTTGATTATCATGGGATAAGGGTTATTCCACTTTACCATCCAGCTTATCTTTTGAGAAATCCTAAGGCAGTGGGGGTATTTTTAGAAGACCTAAAAAAAGTTAAAGAGCTTCTTGAACAATGAAAAAAGTAATCATTGTTATACTGTTTATTCTCTTTTCAACAAAAGCCTATAGCTCCAATGTTTTGTTTATCGCTCCACTTGAGGGTTCTTTGTCTAATTATGCTGAGGATATATACAACGGTATAAATCTATTTCTTAAAGATAGTGTTAACTTGGTTGAAATTGATTCAAACGGAAGCATAGGTTTGGCTTTGGATAAATACAAGCCTGAAATTATTATTGGGCCGTTTTTGAATAAAAACGTGCATAAAGTTGTTAAAATTGCTTGCAACAAGCCGATTTATGTGTTTTTACCGTTCTCTAAAGACACTGATAGTTGTAGTAATGTGTTCTTTTTTGGTTATGATCCCATTCAGGCAGCCAAAGAAGTTGCAAATAGTGTATGTAGGTCAAGCGCAAATAATATAGCGGTTTTTTATTCCTACAGTAAATTGAATATGGCAGAGAAGGATGAATTTTTGAAAGATTTAGAGGTGTGCGGCAAATATGCTAATGTTATAAGTGGCGTACCGACTTTTTTTAATCTGATGGACCAGTTTGTTAAGGATACCTTTGGTGTTGAGAAGATAAAGGGTTTCTCTGGGCTTACTGAAGGTAAGATTTTCAATTATAATTTACGCTTAGATGCGTTGGTAATTTTTGCTCCTTCGGATGTATTTTCCCATTTGCTTGACGTTATCGACTACTACGACATAAATCCAGGCGTAGTTTACGGCACAGATTCTGTAATTAATGAGAATATTATTGGTTTGAGTAGGAAGATTCTCAAGCATGTTAAAATAGTTGTTCCTTATTATATGTGCTCGAACATAGAAATCTCTAAAGATTTTCTTAAGAATTACAGGCTCAACTATTATAAGGATCCTACACAATTTTCTGCTTTGGGATACGATATTGGTAATATCATATCTTGGATATTAACCAACGGCAGCATAAAAGGTTTTACTGACAAATATTTGACGGAAGGGCGTTTATTGTTTTTTGATGATAAAAGAAGAGCTGTTTTTAATTACGATATTGTTGGTTATAAGGAGATTGAAAAATGCATGAATCAGATACTAAACAAGTAGCTAAAAAAATAGACGTTAAGGTTTCTAAGCCTTATACAGTTCTTGTTGGGGAAGACTTGGGTGATTTTGTAAAAGAGCAATTGAAAGATAAACGCATTTACGTTATTACAGACGATAATGTTTATAGAATCTATAGAGATTTTTTAGAAAATTTGAGTGATAGAATTTATGTGTTTAAATCTGGAGAAGAGAGCAAAAATTACGAAACTTTACTTAAAATATACGATTTTTTGATAGAAAGGGGAGCGGATAGATATTCTTGCATAGTTGGTGTTGGTGGCGGTGTTGTGGGTGATACCGCTGGTTATGCGGCGAGTAGTTATATGAGAGGTATAGAGCTTTATCATGTGCCAACGAGCCTACTTGCTATGGTTGATAGCTCTATAGGAGGAAAAACAGGTATTAATTATTATGGCTTAAAAAATATTATCGGAAGTTTTTATCAACCTAATGCGGTATTTGTTGATGTTAATTTTTTGAAGACGCTCCCGGACAGGGAATATGTATCTGCTTTTGCAGAGGTTGTTAAGTATGGAATTATTATGGATGTGGAGTTGTTTGAGTTTTTAGAAAGAAATATAGATGGACTAAGAAAGAGGGATTTAAAAGCTTTAAAAATCGTTGTTGAAAAAAGCATTAAAAACAAAGTAGAGGTTGTCGAGAGTGACGAGAGGGAAAAAGGGCAAAGAGCTATCTTGAATTTTGGTCATACATTTGCGCATGCACTTGAAAGCATAACAAATTACGAGAAATATTTGCATGGCGAAGCTGTCTCGATTGGAATGGTAAAGGCAATGGAAATTTCAGAGAAGATGGGTTTGATAAATGAGGATGATATAAAAAGAGTTAAGGCCCTTTTAAAAGGATTCGGTCTTCCCGTGGATGTTAATGTAGATATTGATGCATCTAAATTTTTAGAAATTATGCTTAGGGATAAGAAAAACAAAAATTCCTCTCTGCGTTTTATCTTGACAAAGGGGATAGGTGTATCTATAATCGCTGGCGGCGTAAAGGAGAGTTTGATATTGGAAGTGATAGGTGAAGATAGCTAAAAAGGCAGGTAGGAGGGTAGAAAGATACTACAGGGATAATGCAGAAAGCAGTGTGTATTTTTACCCATTAGCTGTGTACTATTTAAACAACAAGCAGTATGAAAAAGCCTACGAAATTTTGCTTGAAGGAATCAAGAGATTTCCGCGATATGCACTTGCCTTGGTTAAAATAGGAGAGATTTTATTTGAACAGGGTAGTTACGAGTCTGCTTTGGCCTATTTAGAAACGGCAATAAATATTCAAAAGGACAATGTTCCTGCTTTGAAACTTATAGCTTTATGCTACGAGAAAATGGAGAAATTTGACAAGGCTCTGGAGGTGCATGAAAGACTTGTTGAACTGGGCGATGAGGCATCCAAAGATAAGATGATGGAGCTTGTTTCTAAGGTGAAAATAGACAGCGAAAAAATAGAAGATTTAGTAGAGGGCCTTGACTCTGAAGATAAAAAAATCCCTATGATAGAGTTAGAGGATTCAGAGGAGTCTGATAGCGGTATCGTCCCAGAAATTGACAACGAAGGTGACGCTGAAGAAGAGGCTACTATAACGTTGGCTAAGCTCTATGAGAAACAGGGATATATAAATGACGCAATTAATACATACAAAAAAATTATTGAAAAAGAGCCAGACAATATTGAAGCTAAGGAAGCTTTAGAAAGGCTGTTAAACAATGTTGGTTTAAGTGATGAAGGAGCTGATAATGATGAAAGCTAAGTTTTTTTGTTCGTTTAGTGCCTTTTTAGTTTTGTTAGTTGGTTTAAGTTCTTGTTCATCTATAAAACAGTCCCTCTACCGTCTTGGTTTTAGGAGTTACAAAAGTGTTTACATAAACGATTTAAAGATGAATACAAAAAGCTATACATTATACAGAGATTTTTCCACTGTTGCAAAAGTGAAAGTTACTCATTTTAATAAAGAATTCTTCAAAGAGTATATCAGAGGCATTTTAAAAGGCAGTCCGAATACAGAGAAATACAGACCATTTTTGGAACAATTTAAAAAAAGCGATATATATTATGTTGCTTTTTACACGCCCGACCTTACACTTAATAATCTTGAGCTGCCAAGGTCTTTTTGGAGTGTGTATTTGTCTGGATGTGGAAAAATCATAAGGCCGAGTTCTATTAAGTTGATAGATAAAGATGATTGGAGATCCGGCTGGCTTTACAGTGTTGGTGGAGATAGGTGGTTTAGAGAATATATTGTTGATTTTCCAAAGGTTTCATGCATTCATAGTACATTTGTGATTTCATCTTTTTTGGGAACAATTGCGCTACATTTCAAGTAGCGAATAAAATAAGGATTTAGGAGGTTTTTAATGGCAAAGATACTCAAAAAGGAGCAGTGGAGTGATACTATATTCTCCATGCTCATTGAGGCTAAGGACGTTGCAAAGGCTGCAAAACCGGGGCAGTTTATTATCCTTATCCCCAGGGAGCACGGAGAGCGTGTGCCTTTGACTATTGCAGACTCTTCAGTAGATGAAGGTTGGGTGCAAATAGTGTTTCAGGTTGTTGGTAAAAGCACATTGGAGCTTTCAAGGATGAGTGAAGGTGAGGAGCTTTTCTCTTTTGTTGGACCGTTAGGTATGCCATCAGAGATTGAGAAATTTCCTGGCAAGGTTGTTATGATTGGCGGTGGAATTGGTATAGCTCCAATTCATCCAATAGCAAAGAAACTTAAAGAGTTAGGCAATCACGTTGTATCGATTATTGGAGCTAAAACTGCGGACCTTTTAATAATGGAAGATAAGATTAGAGAAGCATCTACAGAGGTTATAGTGGCAACAGATGACGGTAGCAAGGGTAAAAAGGGCTTTGTTAACGCTGTTTTAGAAGAGTTTTTAGCTACTGAGGCTGAGAATGTTAGTAAGATTTGGGCTATAGGACCTCCAATAATGATGAAGGTGTGCACAATATCTGCTGGTAAGTTCAATAAACCTATTATCGTTTCTTTGAACCCAATAATGGTTGACGGTACAGGAATGTGTGGTGCTTGTAGGGTTACAGTGGGTGGCCAAACAAAGTTTGCTTGTGTGGATGGACCTGAGTTTGACGGTGCATTAGTTGATTTTGATGAGCTAATGGCAAGGCAGAGGCAATATAAAGAGTTAGAGCAAAAAGCGTTGGAGCTTTATAAATCAAAGGAGGGCGTG
The DNA here is from genome assembly GCA_027008245.1 of Desulfurellales bacterium. Classification (GTDB taxonomy): domain Bacteria; phylum Campylobacterota_A; class Desulfurellia; order Desulfurellales; family Hippeaceae; genus Hippea. The sequence continues at coordinate 36,354 of JALTCA010000006.1, read as the reverse complement.
GCATAATGGCTGAAAGAATAAAAGCGTCAGAGAAATTTAAAAGAGATAGGGTTCCTATGAAGGAGCAGGACCCTAAAGAGAGAATAAAAAACTTTAATGAAGTTCCCTATGGATATTCATTTGAAGAAGCTATAAAAGAAGCTCAAAGATGTTTGCAATGTAAGCCGCCTGCATGTGTAGCAGGATGTCCAGCTGATGTTCATGTGCCAGAGTTTATAGATAAAATTTTAGATGAGGATATTGAGGGAGCATTCAAAGAGATAAAATTGACAAATGCTTTGCCTGCTATATGTGGTAGGGTTTGCCCTCAAGAGGAACAGTGTGAGGGTGCCTGTATAATGAACAAGAAGGGCAAACCTATAGCAATTGGTAGACTTGAGAGATTTGTTGCTGATTGGGCAAGGGAGAAAGGTATAATTGATGAGCCTCCAGCAGAAGATTCTAAGGTGAGCAAGCGTGTAGCTATAGTTGGTTCTGGACCTGCTGGTCTTGCGTGTGCTGCTGATTTGGCCAAGTTAGGTTATGATGTTACTATTTTTGAAGCCCTTCATAAGCCAGGTGGCGTTTTGGTCTATGGAATTCCCGAATTTAGGTTGCCCAAGGCGATTGTTCAATATGAGGTAGACCAAATCAAAAAGATGGGAGTTAAAATATACACAGACTATGTTATAGGCTACATAAAAACAGTTGATGAATTAGTTGAAGAATATGATGCGGTGTTTTTAGCAAACGGAGCAGGTGCCCCATCGTTTTTGCATATACCAGGCGAAAATTTGAATGGCGTCTATTCGGCAAGTGAGTTTTTAACAAGATCTAACCTAATGAGGGCTTTTGATTTTCCCAATTACGACACACCATTGAATGTTGGCAAGAGGGTCGTGGTCATTGGTGGTGGAAATGTTGCTATGGATGCTGTGAGAACGGCAAAGAGACTTGGAGCAGAAGAGGCGATAATTGTTTATAGAAGAAGTAGAACAGAAATGCCGGCAAGAGCTGAGGAAATAGAGCATGCAGAAGCTGAGGGTATACAGTTTGAGCTTTTAACAAACCCAGTTAAGATATTAGGGGATGAAAACGGGAATGTTAAAGGACTTGAATGTATGAGGATGGAACTTGGAGAACCTGACGAGTCTGGAAGAAGAAGGCCTGTGCCAATAGAGGGATCAAATTTTGTGATGGATGTTGATAACGTTATAGTTGCTATTGGGCAAAATGCTAATCCTATAGTTGCAAGAAGTGCTACGGGTGTTGAAACTAACAAGTGGGGTTATTTTATTGCTGATGAAGAAACAGGAAAAACTACACATCCAAAGGTTTGGGCAGGTGGAGATATAGTTACTGGTGCGGCTACCGTAATTTTAGCTGTAGGTGCGGGTAAAAAAGCTGCCAAATCTATACACGAAACTCTATCTAAACAATAATAATAAATGAGAAGGATACTGGATAGTTACTAAGTCCAGTATCCTTTAATTTTTGGAAAAAATTTTGGTAATTGTTAGAATATGATTTAGGATTTGTGCATTTTATTGTTGACGGCAGCGTATATTGATATAAAATTTAGTTGGTTTTTGAAATTAATGTAAGGGGGTCGGAGTATGCAGGGTTGGTTTATAGCTTTTATTTCCATAATTATACTCTTTGTCATTTTCTTTGGCCTCCTTGTAGTATTTAAATTACTTGGACCGAAGGAGTACTACAAGGAGAAGTACGATTTGTACGAGTGTGGTTATCCACGCTTGAGTGAGCTTGCCCACTTCAACATTCGCTTCTATATCATAGCGATTATGTTTACCTTGTTTGATATTGAAGCGGTGTTTATGTACCCGTGGGCGATTGATTTTAAAGGTTTAGGTGTTTTGGGCGTTATTGAAATGGGATTATTTGTAATCATGGTTTTTGTTGGGTGGATTTACGCTTACAAGAAAGGAGCATTGGAATGGGAGTAGAAAATCCTTGGATAACCACGAAACTTGATAGGTTGGTAAGCTGGGCAAGGTACTCTTCTCTTTGGCCAATGACGTTTGGTTTGGCCTGCTGCGCAATTGAGATGATGGCCACAGGTGCTTCACGCTTTGACTTGGATAGGTTTGGTGTTGTTTTTAGAGCATCCCCTAGGCATGCCGATATTATGATCATTGCAGGAACACTTACGAAGAAGATGGCTATTGCAGCTCGCAAGGTTTATGATCAAATGCCTCATCCAAAGTGGGTTATATCTATGGGTTCTTGTGCAAATACCGGTGGCCCTTTTGATACCTATAGTGTTGTTCAAGGTGTTGATACTATTATGCCTGTAGATGTGTATGTTCCTGGTTGTCCTCCAAGGCCGGAAGCTTTGTTGTATGGTATAATGAAATTACAGGATAAAATCAGAAGAGAAGGGTCAATGAAAGCTTGAGAAAAGGAGAGTCTCTATGACAAACTCTGAGTTGTTGGATAAAGTCAAATCGAAGTTTGGTGACTATATAATAGAATATGATGAGTTTAGGGGAGAGTTGTCTGTTACAGTAAGAAAAGAAAAACTTGTTGAATTTATGAATTTTCTAAAAAATGAACAAGATTTGCAGTTTGATTATTTAGTTCTTATGACGGCTGTTGATTTTCCAGAGAGAGAAGAACGTTTCGATCTGGTTTATGAATTAAGGTCTTTGACCTATAAGATGATTATGAGAGTCAAAACAAGAACTAAAGAAAATGAGCCCGTGGATAGTGTAAGTGGCATTTGGCATTCTGCAGATTGGGATGAGCGCGAGACATACGATATGTTTGGTATCAAGTTTAATAATCATCCAGATTTAAGAAGAATCTTGATGCCAGACGATTGGGAAGGGCATCCTTTGAGAAAGGATTATCCTCTCAAAGGAAAACCGGAAGACGATTTGTGGCTTGATAGACACTTGCCGGAGGGTCTGTTAAAGAAGCCAAAACACACAAGGATGCCTTAAAAGGAGTATGGATATGAATGAATCTTATGTTGTGAATAATGAACGAGAGGTTATTTTAAACGTAGGGCCTCAACATCCGGCAACACACGGAGTTTTGAGGTATGTAGTAAAGTTAGATGGTGAGAGAATTGTTGATTCCGACCCCCAAGTAGGTTTTTTGCATAGAGGTATAGAGAAATTAGCAGAGTACATGACATATCACCAGTTTAACCCCTATACTGATAGACTTGATTATCTTGCCTCAATGAACAACAATTTGGCTTATGTTATGGCTGTTGAGAAACTCTTGGGCATAACAGATCAGATCCCTGAAAGAGCTCAATATATAAGGGTGATTATGTCTGAACTCGGTAGGATTGCTTCTCACCTTGTTTGGCTTGCAACCCATGCTCTCGATATTGGCGCAATGACTGTGTTCTTATATTGCTTCCGTGAAAGGGAGTATATTATCGATATGTTCGAGATGGCATGTGGCAACAGACTTACCTACAATTACATAAGGATTGGTGGAGTAGCAAGGGATTTGCCTGATGGTTTTATGGATAGGCTGAAAGAGTTTGTAAATCTTTTCTATGATAAAGTAAAAGAATACCATACACTTTTAACGAAAAATAGAATTTGGCTGAAGAGAACAAAGGATGTTGGTTATATTTCAAAGGAAGATGCCGTTAATTATGGAATCGCAGGGCCGTGCACAAGGGGTAGCGGTGTTGATTGGGATTTGCGCCGAGATGTACCTTATCTTGTATATCCAGAATTGAATTTTGAAATTCCCGTATACGATGAAGGCGATGTGTACGCACGCTACCTTGTTAGAATGGATGAGATGGTGCAGTCAAATAGAATTTTGGAACAGTGTATAGAAAGGATTCCAGATGGTCCTGTGATGATTGATGAGCCAAAATACGTTTGGGAGCCCAAAGAGAGAATCATGATGAACAACTACGCTTTAATGAAGCATTTTGTAAAGGTTGTAAAAGGTTTCAAAGCACCGCCCGGTGAGGTTTATTTCGGTGCTGAAAACCCGAAAGGTGAGTTGGGCTTCTATATTTACTCAACAGGAGAAGGTAAGCCGTATAGGTTGAAGATCAGGGCTCCGTCTTTTATAAACATTAGCGCAATGCCGAAGATGGTTAAGGGTGGGCTAATAGCGGATATTATCTCTGTAATCGGTAGTTTGGACTTCGTGTTCGGCGAATGCGATAGATAAGGGGTGTAGGATATGGCTGATACTGTAAAAGTAAAGATAAATGGCAAAGAGTACGAGGCAGAAAAGAGCGAGACAATTTTGCAGGTTGCAAGGCGCAATGGCATATACATACCGGCTATTTGTTACTCCGATAGGTTTGGAGCTATTGGTGCCTGTAGGATCTGTGCCGTAGAGATTGTTGGCATGAAAAAGCCGATGCTGTCTTGCGCCATGAAGGTAAAGGATGGCATGGAGATACTTACGGACTCTGAAAAGGTTATAGAATTTAGGAAGAATATTGTTTACGAATGGGATAAATTTCATCCTTTACAGTGCGGTGTTTGTGACAAAAGTGGTGAGTGCGGTCTTCAGGATATAAACTATGAGTTGAATATTACCGAAAACCCGCTTGAGAAGGAAGCCGATCCATTGAGTATTCCAAATAGAACAATCCATTATGAGTGGAAGATTATCCATCATGATGCGAACCTGTGTATACAGTGTAGAAGGTGTGTCACTATATGTGATAAGGTTGTTAACTTCGGTATATTGGCTCTTGTTAAAAAGGAATGGGGCGGCAAGGAAATTGACACCAAGGATGGTAAGCCACTCGATTGTGAGTTCTGTGGCCAGTGCGTAAGTATATGCCCAACGGGTGCTATGAGCAGCAAGCTGTTCAAATACAAAGCTCGCCCGTGGGAGATGGATAAAGTTAGAACTACATGTCAGTTCTGTGCTTCTGGTTGTCAGATGGATTTGAATGTTAAAGATAACAAGATTTTAAGGGTTACAAGTGAGGATGATACGCCAAATATGGCTAACCTCTGCAACTTGGGTAGATTTAACTATTCTGTTGTTGAGAACAAGAATCTCATAAAGTCTCCTAAGGTTAGAGGCAATAATTCAAGTCTCGATGCTGCTTTAAAGAAGGCTGCGGATATACTTAGGTCCCATAGCCCAGATGAGATCGCTGCCATCTGCGGTGCAAGGGAGACAGTTGAGGATCAGCTTTCGTTGAAGTTATTCTTTGAAAATGCCGTTAAATCGAACAATATTGATTCCTTTGCGTCTACACACATTGGAAAGCTGTTTAGCGTCTTGCCGAAGGGTGTTTCCCCGCTAAATAATGTTTCTGACATGGAAAAGTGCGACGTGATTTTTGCCTTCGGTGGTGATGTAGCCAACGAGATGCCAAGGTTGGATTGGCAGATAACGAGAAACGTTAAACTTTTGAAAAAATCAAAGCTTGTTACAGCTTATTGGAGGGATACAAAGATAGACACGCTGGGAAGTATTGCGTTGAGGTATGAGCCTGGTCAAGAGATTGAGTTTTTGAATAGTCTATTTGGTAGTTTAGCCAGTGCCTTGAATGCTAATGCGGATATTAAAGGTTCACTTGATATAGCTGAGGATGCTGTTAAAGTCATGTCTGAGGCGAGTAAAGTTGCATTTGTGGTGGGTGAAGAGGCTTTGGAAAGGCCTAACGGAGATGACATTGCCAAAGCCCTCGCAAATATGATGCTTTTATTCGGCGATAAAGCCAAACTCTATGTGTCAAGCAAATACAATAATGCCTATGGCGCAATTTTCTCAGGAGTAACAAGCGGATTTGATTTGTTTGGTGAAACCAAAAAGAGTGGCTTTAGCTTATACGACTTACCAAGACTTGTGGATGAAGGGAAAATAAAAGCATTACTCCTTTTAAATGCAGATTTGTTTACTATCTTTAGTGACGAAGACGCAAAAAGGATTTTTGAAAAGGTGGATGCAATTTACTTGGATGCATACAACAGCGAGAGTAGTAGGCTTGCAAATGTAGTTATACCAACAGCGTCTTTTGCTTCTACCAATGGCCATTATGTCAATATAGAGGGTAGGTTTAACGAAATTCGAAAAGCCATAGATAGCGATGCTTTGGAAGCTAAAGATATATTGTCTAAGATTGCAAATCAATATGGTTATAGTGTTCCTGTAGGTTACATTAAAGAAGCATTAGAGAAACAGCAATTTAATCTTAACCAAACTTTCAATAACTATGCTAAGGTTGAAAATAGCAGCTTTAGCTTTGGGGATGGCTTGAAAGGCGTTGTTGTGTACTCAAAATTTAGGTCTGGCATTTTTTCCTCATTTGGAGAAGGTGCGTCGATTGCTATGGAAGAACCGGTGTTGGAAATTAATCCAGAGGACGCAGAAAGCCTCGGCTTTGAAGATGGTGCTTATGTGAATGTGGAAAGGTTATCTACTAAGATTAAGGTTAAAGTGGATGATAAAATGCCAAAGGGTACAGTGAGCATTCCTTTGTGGTTTAAGGGTTACAATGTTTATAATGTGAGTGGTTCATTAACTAACCTGTTTAGTGCAAAACTAATGAAGGGTGAGTAGCGATGGAAGTGTTAATAGCTATAATAAAATTGATAATCGTGGTTATTGTTCTTAGTTTTTATGTTATGTACGCAACATGGTATGAGAGAAAGGTTATCGGTCACATGCAACAAAGAATTGGACCAAAGAGGGTTGGGTGGTATGGTCTACTTCAGCCGATAGCTGATACGCTTAAGAGCTTTTGGAAAGAGGATGTTATACCGGAGAAAGCTGATAAACCTTTGTTCTGGTTGGCCCCGGCAATAGCTGCTACGTTCCCATTTGCAGCAGCAGTTGCAATTCCATTTGCACCGCCTTTACATCTTGCAAATGGTAATGTCTTTTATTTTAGTGTTTTCCATTCGAAGATAGATATACTGTATATCTTGGGTATGATGGGGTTGACCTCTTTCGGTGTTCTTATTGCAGGTATTGCATCAGGTGGGAATAAATATTCCTTCACAGGTTCTCAGAGGGAAGCTGCTCAGGTTGTAAGTTATGAAGCTATACTTGCTCTTGCTTTACTTAACCCTATATTAATGGCCCATTCATTGAGCTTGGAGAAAATTGTTGAGGCTCAAAGACATCTGTGGTTTGTATTTTATCAACCATTTGCCTTTGTTGCTTTTGTAATAGCAATGATAGCCGCAACAGCAAGAGTTCCGTTTGACTTGCCAGAGGCGGAGCCTGAACTTGTTGCTGGTTATATGACTGAGTTTTCGGGTCTTAAGATGGGTTTGTTCTTCTTTGGTCAGTACGTAATGATATTTGTTGTTTCAGCATTAGCATCCATAGTGTTCTTAGGTGGTTGGACAGGGCCTGTTTTACCGGGTTTCGTTTGGTATTGGATTAAAATATTGGCCTTTATATTTATGTATACATGGTTTTGGGGTACCTTCCCAAGGTACAGGTACGATCAATTAATGGATATAGCATGGAAGGCTCTACTGCCTTTAATGGTTTTGAACATACTTTGGACAGGCTTCGCTTTAGCAGTAGGTCTACCTGTTTTGTAGGGAGGAAGGTAAGATGTTATTCAATGATTTGAGAAAAGGCTTGGCCGTAACGATAAAGTATTTGTTTACCCATGCCGTTACATGTCAATATCCTAATGAAAGATTGGAAGTTCCAGAGAGGGGAAGGTGGTTACACAAGCTTGAGACGTTTGAGGATTCTGGTAAAATAAAATGCATAGATTGTGGTTTGTGTGAGAGAATTTGCCCCTCTAAATGTATAAAAATTATCCCTAAAGAAAACGAAGATCATACTAAGAATGCAGCTGAATACGATATTGATTTGGGAAGGTGCTTGTTTTGTGGGCTATGCGTAGAGGTTTGTCCAGAACTTGCCCTTAGTATGACAGATAAATACGAGCTTGCTGAATATGATAGGGAGAAATTTGTTTACACAAAAGAGCAATTATTAAACGTTAAAAGTAAAGAAGGGTGATAGGTATGGAAGGAATAATGTTTTACATTATATCGGCCATTACGGTTGGTGGTGCTTTAGGTGTTCTTCTGAGTAAGAACCCTTACAGGGCTGCAATGTGGATGATTTTTTCGTTCTTTGGCATAGCAGGGCTGTTTGTAATGCTACATGCCCAGTTTAATGCGATGCTTCAGATTATCGTATATGCTGGTGCTATAGCTGTGATGATAGTGCTTGTAATGATGATTATGGATAGGAGGACACTGGAGAGCCTTGAAAGATTCAACCCTCAAGCTTTTTGGCCTGCGCTTATAGGATTGGCACTTTTAGCCGATTTATCTTTTTTGGCTTACGAATTTAAGATTGATGTGAGTAATGCAGGTAAGAATTTAGCTATCAACGGTAGTAACACCCAGATGATAGGTGAAGTTTTGTTTAAACACTATCTGTTACCCTTTGAAGTGACGGCTATCATATTGCTCGTTGCTTTAATAGGAGCTGTGGTTCTTACAAAAAAGGATATAGGCTAAGGGGGTTAAGATGACGGGATATCTAGTTGTGTCTGCCCTGCTGATTGCAATTGGTGCAACGGGCGTAATGATAAGACGTAATTTTATGATTGTTCTTATGTCGCTTGAGATAATGATCAACGGCGCGGGGTTGTTTTTAATAGCTATGTCTTATTACTTAGGCAATGTATCAGGGCAGGTGATGTTTATATTTATTGCAGCAGTAGCGGCGTCTGAAACGGCGGTGGGGTTGGCTATAGCGGTTATGATGTACAAAAGAAAGAAGAGTATAGACATTAATGATTTTTCAATCTTAAAAAAGTAGAGGGGTAGGCAGATGAAGGTAATACTGTTATTTGTAATATTGACACCGCTCATAGGTTTTTTAATCAACGGTATATTTGGCAGGTGGACAAAACCTTTTGCGGGTGTGATTGCAGCTGCTGCATTGGGCATTTCGTTTATTTTAGGTTTGTTTCCAATTATCTCTGTCTTGCACGGGCATGTTGTTGAATATACCTACTTCACATGGATGCCGTTTAAAGAGGTAGTAATACCATTTGGTTTAAGGGTTGACTATGTAAGCGCTGTCATGCTCTTTGTGGTTACATTTGTTTCATGGATGATTCATATTTATTCTAACGGCTATATGGCAGGTGATAAGGGCTATGCAAGGTACTTTTCCTATCTGAACATGTTCGTTACTGCCATGTTGATACTTGTTTTGGGTAACAACTACCTTTTGATGTTCGTAGGTTGGGAAGGTGTTGGATTAGCCTCTTATCTGTTGATTGGCTTTTGGTATGAGAAATCTACAGCTTCAGATGCAGGTGAGAAGGCGTTCGTTGTTAACAGGATAGGTGATGCTGGCTTCATAATTGGCATTCTGTATATGGTTTATTACTTTGGGAGTGTTACGTATTCAAACGTTTTTCCAAGAGCTGAGCACGTTTTGGGTTACGGTTCAACGGCAGCTACGATAATTGGCATAGCTCTCTTTGTAGGTGCTGTAGGTAAATCTGCGCAGTTCCCGTTGTATATATGGTTGACGGATGCAATGGAGGGTCCAACACCAGTATCATCCTTGATCCACGCTGCAACGATGGTTACGGCTGGTGTCTACATGGTTGCAAGGTCTAACGCCATTTACTCACTCTCCCCAATAGCTCAGGAGATAGTTGCTACAATCGGTGCGTTTACGGCGTTCTACGCAGCAACAATGGCACTTACACATAAAGATATTAAAAGGATACTTGCATACTCAACACTATCCCAGCTTGGGTACATGTTTATAGGCGTTGGTATTGGAGCTTATTGGACAGGTCTGTTCCACCTAATGACACATGCATTTTTTAAAGGCCTCTTGTTCCTTGCAGCCGGAGCTGTAATGCACTCAATGAGAGGCTTGCTGTCCATTGATTTGATGGGTGGTTTAAAGAAGTATATGCCACAGACGGCGGCTGTTATGGTTATCGCCTCACTTGCAATTTCTGGTATTCCACCGTTTGCCGGCTTCTTTTCAAAAGACGCCATATTGGCAAGTGCACTTGAGATGGGCCATCCAATTATTTGGATCGTAGGCGAGATAACGGCGTTTATGACAGCATTTTATATGTTTAGAATGGTGTTTAACGTGTTCTACGGCGAAGAGAAGGTTGAGGGTCTCTATCATGACTTGCACACACACGAGGCTCCAGCGGTAATGACAATACCTATGTGGGTTTTAGCGATATTATCGATAATTGGTGGTTGGGTAGGCATTAAATCGGGTGGCCATATACCTTTTGAATGGTTCGTAGCACATACTGCTCCAACTACTGAAGTTGCCCATGAGGCACATTACTCAGAAGCTCTATTGATGGGAATCTCTGTAACAATGGGACTTTCCGGAATATTAGCGGCTTGGCTGATATATATTAAAAAAATCATTACGGCAGAGAAGATTGCCAACATGTTTAAGCCCATATACACATTGCTTGCCAATACATATTATGCTGATGAATTTGTTTATTGTTGTATAGTTAAACCTTTCTGGTGGTTGTCTACTAACTTCCTGTGGAAGATTGTAGATGTTATTATAATCGATAAAGGCATGGTTGATGGAGCTGGATGGATAGCAGGAAGGGTTGGAAAAGGCTTTAGACTTTTCCAAACTGGTTTTGCAAACAACTATGCTTATTGGATGAGTTTGGGTATCATTCTGTTAAGCAGTTGGTATCTGTTTGTTAAAATTATTTAGGTAAGGAGTTGGGGCTATGGATATAAATCAACTGCATTTTCCGATACTATCCGTTGTAACTTTTTTACCGCTCGTGGGAGCGTTTGTGGTAGCTCTAATAAATGAGGAGCACGAAAATCTTATAAGATATGTTACGTTTGGCTTTTTGGTTTTGGATTTTATAATTTCTCTTCCTCTCTTTTTCTACTTTGACCCAACAACATACCACATGCAGTTTGTGGAGAGAGTGCCTTGGATTAAATCTTTAGGTTTCCAGTATTATGTAGGTGTTGACGGTATCAGTTTGTTTTTAGTTTTATTGACAACCTTTTTGACACCTTTGGCACAGCTTTCTACGTGGAAAGCCATTGATAAGAAAGTTAAGTTGTTTAACATAACGGTTCTTTTGATGCAAACGGGTATGTTAGGCGTGTTTATCTCTCTCGATATGTTTTTGTTCTATGTATTTTGGGAAGTCCAGCTCATACCAATGTATATGATGATCGGTATTTGGGGTGGTCCTAACAGGGTTTTTGCGACTATGAAATTTTTCCTCTACACCTTCGCTGGTAGTGTTTTAATGATGGTTGCAATCATGGCTCTTTATTTCTTAAACCACAAGTTTACTGGAGCTTACACATCTGATATGGTTAAATTGATGCAGTCACCATTGCCGTACCATTTGCAGTTGTGGTTGTTCTTGGCGTTTTTTATTGCGTTTGCCATCAAGGTTCCTATGTGGCCATTCCACACATGGCTTCCATGGGCGCACGTTGAAGCGCCGACAGCCGGTTCCGTTCTCTTGGCTGGAATCTTATTGAAGATGGGAACTTATGGCTTCTTAAGATTTAACCTTCCTATGTTCCCAGATATGACACATGCTTTTGCCATGTTGATTATAATTATGGCAATAATAGGTATTTTCTACGGTGCGTTTGTTGCCATGGTTCAGCCTGATATCAAAAAACTTGTTGCATATTCGTCTGTTTCACATTTAGGTTATTCAATGTTAGGCATGTTTGCTTTAACCCAAGTCGGTATGGAAGGTTCCATTATGCAGATGATTAACCATGGTATCTCAACAGGTGCCTTGTTTCTCTTAGTAGGAATTGTTTATGAAAGAAGACACACGAGGCTAATTTCCGAATACGGTGGTCTTGCTTCTCTAACTCCAGCTTATGCGACTTTCTTCATGATATTTACTTTGTCGTCGATTGCTGTTCCTGGTACAAATGGATTTGTTGGAGAATTCATGGTGCTCTTGGGTGCGTTTTTAGATAAACACATTTGGGGAGTATTGGTAGCTTTCGGTGGTATTTTTTCTGCGACTTATATGCTTACAATGTATAAGAGGGTGTTCTTTAATAAGGTTACTAATCCAAAGAATTTGGGTTTACCAGACATGAACATAAGGGAATGGATATATCTTTTGCCTCTATTAGTATTTGTTTTCTGGATAGGTATATATCCAAATACATTCCTATCTAAGATGAGGGTTTCTGTTGAACACCTGTTAAAACAGGTTAATAGAACCACTGTTGTTGCTCCTGCTAAGAATGAACAGGTGAGTATGACCAAAACAGTGGTAGTTAAAAAAGGTTAGGGGAGTAAGGTTATGCTTTACAGTACACATGATCTTGTGGCAATTATTCCAGAATTGATACTAACAGGTTTTGCCTTTGCCATACTATTAATCGACCTATGGCTCCCTAAAAGGGCAAAGACGATAAATGGATTGCTCGCATTATTTGGTGTTGTGTTCTCTTTTGCAAGTGTTTTAACTATGTACAACACGAATATGACGGCGTTTAATAATATGGTTGTTATGGACAGGGCAAGTAATTTTGCGAGCATAGTTATGCTTCTAACGGCTTTTGTAGCTATTGTAATGAGCTTTGATTTCTTAAAGAGAGAGGACTATAACTTGGGTGAATACTACGAAGTACTTTTGTTCTCGATAGTCGCCATGCAGATACTCGCCTCAACATACAGTTTGATTGTTATGTTTATAGCTGTCGAGACGCTATCCATCGGTATGTACATTCTGACGGGCTTTTTGAGAAACAAGGATGAAAGCGTTGAAGGTGCAATGAAGTACTTCATCTTGGGGTCTTTCGCATCTACATTCTTGGTTTTGGGTATCGGCATGTTCTATGGCCTGTTCGGCAGTACAGACTTGAATGTAATAAAAGCTGGATTAACCCATGCAAGCGCTTTCTATAAGTGGATTTCTATTTTAGCATTTCTGTTCGTATTTGTTGGGTTTGGCTTTAAAATCGCCGCATTCCCATTCCACTCTTGGACACCAGATGTTTACGCATCTGCTCCAACACCAATGAGTGCCTTTATGTCCGTTGCACCTAAAGCGGCGGCATTTTTGGCTTTGTTGAGGTTTGTAGCTGTGGGTATGTGCCCAATAGAAGCTAACTGGACAAAGATCTTGTGGGTAATCGCCGTTGCCACAATGACATTCGGTAATACAGTGGCTCTGTGGCAAAAAGACTTAAAAAGACTTTTGGGTTACTCATCTATCGCTCATGCTGGGTACATGCTTGTTGGTATAACAGCCGCGAACGAGCTGGGCTACGGCTCTGTTATGTTTTATTTGTTCGCCTATCTGTTTATGAATCTCGGTGCATTTGCCGTGGCTGAGTTCATCTCACAGAAGGAAGACAGGGGCACAGAAATTGAAAACTTGAGGGGCTTTGGCTATAAATACCCATTGATCGGTGCCGCAATGCTTGTCTTTATGTTCTGCTTAGCAGGCGTACCTCCTACAGCTGGGTTTGTAGGAAAATACTATCTATTTTCTGCAGCTGTTAAATCCCATCTGTATTGGCTTGCGATTATAGGTGTTATAAACAGTGCAATTTCTGCATACTTCTATTTGAACATTGTTGTGGTTATGTACATGAGAGGTGAAGCTAAAGAGAATATTCAGGTCTTCAACAGTGTACCAGTAAAAGCTGTAATACTTATAGCTGCGATTTGTGTTCTTTATATAGGAATATTCCCAAGTTCATTCTTGTCAGCTGCTCTAAACTCGGTGGTATTTTAGGGGAAGGGGCAAAGCCCCCTTCTCTTTTTCTTGACAATACAAACGCTATAAGATTATAACTATAAGCAAAATAATGTAAGAGGCGGGTGATGGATAGTATTTTTAAAAAATCTGATATGTATACGATTAACAACTATAAACGCTTCAAGGTGGCTTTTGAGCGGGGCAAGGGGATGTACCTATACTCCTATGATGGAAAGGAGTACCTCGATTTCTTGGCGGGTATAGCAGTGAATATTCTGGGTCACAGCCATGAGGTTGTCGTAAATGCCATTAAGGAGCAGGTTGAAAAGCTGTTGCATGTGTCGAATTTGTACTACATCAAAGAGCAGGCCGATTTGGCAGAGTTGCTTGTAAAGCACTCTTGTTGCGACAGGGCTTTCTTCTGTAACAGCGGTGCAGAGGCCAATGAGACGGCTTTAAAGATTGCACGAAGATGGGGAAGCGATAAGGGCAAATACAGGATTTTGAGTTTTAAAAACTCGTTTCACGGCAGAACTATTGCAACACTGGCTTTAACGGGTCAGACAAAGTACCAAGAGGGTTTTGGTCCATTCCCTGAAGGTTTTGATTACATAGAGTTCAATAACTTCGAGGATTTTAAAAACAAAGTCGATGATAAGACAGTTGGTATTTTTGTTGAATTTGTTCAAGGTGAAGGCGGTATAAATGTTGCAGATAAGGACTTTATTGAGGATGTTTATAGATTCTGTAAGGATAACAACATGCTGTTCATAGTGGATGAGATACAATCGGGTATGGGCAGAACGGGAAAACTGTTTGCCTATGAGTTCTACGATGTTGAACCGGATATAATAACATTGGCAAAGGGTATCGCAGCGGGCCTGCCAATGGGTGTTGTACTTGCAAAAGACGATGTCGCAAGTGTTATGGGTTTTGGTTCCCATGGATCAACCTTTGGCGGAAATCCGTTTGTGAGCTTTGTTGCATGTAGGGTTTTGGATTTTGTTTTGAATAGTGGCTTGATAAAAAATGCCAAACAAATGGGTGAATACTTACTTGATAGACTAAAAGAAGTAGCAGAAGGTAGTGACAAAGTGGAAAACGTTGAGGGTTTGGGCTTAATGGTGGGGATCAAGTTTAAGGATAAAGGGATGGTTGACGATATTGTAAGTAAGGCATTTGAAAGCGGAATTTTGGTGGGAAAAGCTGGAGAAAGAACAGTGAGGCTTGAGCCGCCATTGATTGTTGAAAAGAGCCATATTGATGTGGTTGCCGAATTTTTCAGGCGTAATTTATGAAATTTTTCAATGAGGACACGATCAATCGATTTTCTGAGCATATAAGCACGGTATTTGGCGTAGGTTACACGGCCTATGCTCCAGGGACGATGGGTAGCCTGTTCGGTCTTTTGATATACATGTTCTTAAAGGATGGAACGCTTGCCCTTTATGTAACAACGGTCGTGGTGCTTTTTGTCGTGGGTGTCTTTGTGAGTGATGTGATGGAACAGATCTACGGTATCAAAGATCCTTCGTTTGTCATTATAGACGAAGTTGTGGGCATGATGATATGCTTTATTGCAGTTCCCTATACGCCCCTCCTTGCAATTTTAGGTTTTTTGCTTTTTAGGATAATTGACATTTCAAAGATCCCGCCCCTGAACATTCTTGAAAGGATCGGTGGTGGATTTGGTATAATGATAGACGATGCGGTGGGTGGACTGATGGTGAATATAATTTTGCAGGTGTTATCAAAATGAAAACGGCTTTAGTTTTTGTGGGGTTTGGTTCAGATAAAGGGTATGATGATAGTGTATTTTTAAAGTGTGGCGTTGAGATAGGTCTAAAATTCACGGTTTTTGATGTGGATAGCTTAAGAGGCATTGCAAGAGTTGCGTTTGAAAATTCAGATGGTGTGATCTTTGTTTACAAAAAAGAAACATGGTCAGATCTACAAAAGGTTATGCTCATAGAATTTGAACGTAGTAGTGTATTTGTGGATGAAGCTGTGCCTTACGTTTTGGCTAAGGGTTTTAAAAAGGTTCAAGAGGGCGTATTTTTTGATTATGCGTACGACAAGCCCATTCTGTTTGTTTCCTGGGATTTGAAGGAAAATATAGATTTCTGCGCATTTCTATCCCACTTTGCCTCAGGAAGAAGGATTGTAAAGGCTTTTGAGTGTGATACAAGGGATGACAATACGATTTACAGTGATGAGGTTGAGTCCATTTTTTTGGTTGAGCAGAAAGAGATTGAAAAGTACAAAGAATTGAAGGGTGTATATACAACGAATGGACAAAGCCCCCAAGAGGCCCTGTTTGAGGTCTTAAAAGAGAGGGAAAGGGTAAAGATAGCTACGGCTGAATCGTGTACTGCGGGTCTCGTTGCAGCAAGAATAGCCGATGTCCCCGGTGTTTCAGACTTTTTGAAGGGCGGCGCGGTTACGTATTCGAACAAACTAAAGACGAATGTACTAAAGGTTCAACCTGCAATTCTGAGGAGCGTTGGTGCTGTTAGTGAAGAAACAGCCCAATCGATGGCTCAAGGTGTGATTAACCTGACAAATGCCGACTACTCGGTTGCCATAACGGGTATTGCAGGTCCAACGGGCGCAACGAAGGATAAGCCCGTTGGTTTGGTGTACTTTGGTGTTGCCTCTAAAAACAGGGTTTTAGTTAGGAAAAAGGTCTTTTCAGGAAATAGAAGGCTTGTGAGGGATAAATCTGCAAGGTACGCTATACTTCTGTTGAGGGAGTTTATCTTGAACTCATGAGGATTTTTGTAGCCTTTGATATACCCGATACCACAAAATCAAAGATCCTGGACTTAGAACAGTTGATCAGGAAAAGGACAAATAGGGTTAGACTCACACCCGAAGACAATCTCCATATAACGATCAAATTCTTGGGTGAGCAGCCATTTACTGCGGTGAACAGGATCGTTGAGATTTTGAGTGAGGAATCAAAAAGGCATGCACCCTTTAAGGTAATGTTGGATAAGGTTGGTGTTTTTAAGGATTTTGTCAATCCGCGCGTTCTTTGGCTCGGAGAAAAAAACGAGAATTATGTCAATATGAGCTTTAGCATAAATGAGAAGCTCAATATCTTCAGGCCGTCAGATAACGAGCCGTTTTGTCATTTGACTATTGGACGAATGAAGTGGATTGAGAAAGATGAACTGTTGGATGTTTTGAAGATAGCAAGGGCTTTTTTAGCTGAGAATATCTTGAGTTTTGATGTGAGCAGTTTTTATTTATACGAAAGCAAGCTTAATCCAAAGGGTGCTGTATATAAGAGAATAGAAAAATTTGATTTGAGGTGAAAAGATGGATGAGAAAAGATTGCAGTCTTTGAATATGGCAATATCGAAAATTGAGAAGACCTTTGGCAAAGGCGCCCTGATGAAATTGGGTGAAGTCAAGGCTGTGGATGTGAATGTAGTTCCCACGGGGATTCTGTCTTTGGATGTGGCTTTAGGCGTGTGTGGAATACCACGGGGCAGGATCATTGAGATATACGGACAGGAGTCGAGTGGTAAGACAACGCTTGCCTTGCATTGCATAGCTGAAGCACAAAAGGAGGGCGGTATAGCTGCGTTTATCGATGCGGAACACGCTTTGGATGTTAATTATGCTGAAAAATTGGGCGTAGATGTGGATAATCTGCTTGTGAGCCAGCCGGATTCAGGTGAACAGGCACTTGAGATTATTGATACGCTTGTGAGGAGTAATGCCGTTGATTTAATCGTTGTGGACTCTGTAGCTGCCCTTACGCCGCAGGCAGAGATTGAAGGTGATATGGGCGATGCCCATGTGGGTTTACAGGCACGTCTCATGAGCCAGGCATTGAGAAAATTAACGGGTGCTATCAACAAGTCTAATACATCTATAATATTTTTAAACCAAATTAGGATGAAGATAGGTGTAATGTTTGGAAATCCGGAAACCACAACAGGTGGTAATGCCTTAAAATTCTATTCTTCCATTAGGATGGAAATAAGAAAGAGTGGTTCTCCTATAAAGACAGGTGGGGAAGCTGTCGGCAATAAAGTCAAAGTTAAGATTGTTAAAAACAAAGTTGCACCACCTTTTAAAGAAACGGAATTTGATATTATTTACGGTGTAGGTGCTGACAAGATTGGCGACCTTTTAGATTTGGCAGTTGCCCACGATATAGTAGAAAAAAGTGGTTCGTGGTTTTCATACGATGGTGAGAGACTTGGACAGGGAAGGGATAACGCTAGAGAATTTTTGAAGGAAAATCCAGAGATTTTGGATAGGTTGGAAGAAGAGGTCAGGGAAAAGCTGAATTGTAAGAGGAAGGTAGAAGATGAGGATTGATAACCTTTTGAAGAAAGGTTATGAAAATGGAGCGAGCGATATACATTTAAAAGTTGGAACAAGCCCGTTTTTTAGGATAAACGGTTCGATGGTAAAGGTAGAGGATGAAGAGATCTTGAAGGAAGAGGACTTTGAGGAGTTTTTAGAAAACGAGGTAATAGATCAATTTCTCGTTGAAAAATTGAGGAATGAAAGGCAGGTTGATATAGGATACGGTTTGAGTGGTGTAGGTAGGTTTAGGGTCAACATCTTTTATCAAAGGGGTACGCTTGCCGCTGTTTTTAGGTTTATACCGTTTAACATTCCATCCCTTGAGGAGTTGCATCTCCCTGATGTTATAAAGACTTTGGCTTTAAAACCGAGGGGCTTGATTTTGGTTACAGGTGTAACGGGAAGTGGGAAATCTACAACGCTTGCTTGTATAATAGATATAATCAACAAGGAAAAACAGAAGAACATAATAACCATTGAGGATCCAATTGAATATCTACATAAGGATATAAATTCTTCCATAATCCAAAGGCAGGTTGGCTACGATGTAAGGACGTTTGCCGAAGGTTTAAGGGGGGCTCTAAGGGAAGACCCGGACGTAATCATGGTTGGTGAGCTGAGGGATAGGGAGACTATAACAACAGCTCTTGAGGCGGTTGAGACAGGTCATTTGGTTATGGCTACGATGCATACAAAAGACGCCGTTGAGACGGTAAATAGGATAATAGCTGCATTCCCTTTAAATGAGCAGAGAGAGATAAGATTGCAACTTTCAGCAACATTGGAAGCTGTGGTTTCTCAGAGGCTTTTAAAGAGAAAAGATGGCAAGGGCATGGTGCCGGCCGTTGAGATAATGATAGCAACAGAGCTTGTTAGGGAAGCTATACTTGAGGCAGAGAAGATGCAGAATATCAGAAGATCCATTGAGATAAACAGGGATACGCTGGGCACTCAAACATTTGACCAGTCGCTCCTTGAATTGTACAAGAGCGGCCTTGTCTCCTTTGAAGAGGCCAAAGAAAATGCCACAAACCCCAATGACTTTGCATTGATTGCAAAGGGTATAATGTGAACAAAGAACTTTTAAATTATGCTTTGAGGTTGTTGAATAGAAAGGATTACACAGAAAGGGAGATAAGAGAGAAACTCTTAAAAAAGAGTCAGAGTGAAGATGAGCTAATCAAGGTTATTGAGTATTTAAAAGATAAACACTTTATAGATGATTTAAGGTATGCTAAAAATTACCTGTATTTTAGATTGAAAAGGGGCTACGGTAAAAGAAGGGTGGCTTACGAGCTTATAAATAAAGGAGTTGACAAAGGCTTGGTTGAGAGTGTGCTGACATCGGAAGATGAAAATGCAGAAGAGGTGTTTTTGAAGAAGCTTAAGTTACTCGAAGGGAAAAGGAACAAAAGAAAAAAATTGTTTGATTTCATGTATCGCAGAGGATTTGATAGTGAGAAAATCGTTGAACTTTTAAATAAATACGAGGTGAAGGACGATGAAAACGGCTGACTTGAGAAAGGCATTCTTGGAGTACTTCAAGGAAAACGGGCATACAATAGTGAAATCTGCACCGCTTGTACCAAAAAATGACCCAACGTTGCTGTTTGTTAATGCAGGTATGGTGCAGTTTAAGGATGTGTTTTTGGGTAAAGAGAAGAGGGACTACACGAGAGCCACAAGCTGCCAAAAGTGTGTAAGGGCAGGCGGCAAGCACAACGACTTAGAAAATGTGGGCTATACGGCCCGTCACCATACATTCTTTGAGATGCTGGGCAACTTTTCCTTTGGCGATTACTTCAAAAAGGAAGCCATTCACTTTGGTTGGGATTTTGTAACCCGTGTTTTGGGCATAGACAAGGATAAGCTCTGGATAACGATATTCAGAGAGGACGATGAGGCATTTGAGATCTGGAATAAACAGGAGGGTGTGCCGCAGAGCCGTATTGTGCGCATGGATGAGCACGATAATTTCTGGGCTATGGGCGATACGGGTCCGTGTGGGCCGTGTTCTGAGATTCACATCGATCAGGGGCCTGGCATTGGCTGTGGAAGGCCGGACTGTTCTGTGGCCTGCGATTGCGATAGGTTTTTGGAGCTTTGGAATCTTGTTTTCATGCAGTTTAACAGAGATGAAAGTGGTAATATGACTCCGTTGCCCAAACCGAGCATCGATACGGGTATGGGTTTAGAGCGTGTCAGTGCCATTCTACAGGGTGTTCACAGCAATTTCGATATAGACATCTTTAGATACATTATTGGCACTTTGAGCGACTTTTTTAAAGTTGAGTATGGTGAAGAAGAGAACAAAGATGTGGGAGTTAGGGTTATAGCGGATCATTTGAGAGCTATAGATTTTCTCATTACCGATGGTGTTTTTCCGGATAAAGAGGGTAGGGGCTACGTGTTGCGCAGGATTATGCGCAGGGCCATGAGGTTTGGTAAGAAATTGGGCGTGAATGAGCCGTTCCTATATAGATTTATCGATACAGTTAACGAGGTTATGGGTGATGTTTATCCAGAGATTATAACAAACAGGGATACGGTTGTTAACGTTGTCAAAGCTGAAGAGGAGCAGTTCTTTGAGACGTTAGAGAGCGGTTTGAAAATTTTAGAGGACATTTTTGAGAGGTCGCTAAAAAAGGTCATTGATGCGGAAAGCGCCTTTAAGCTTTACGATACGTATGGCTTCCCCATAGATTTGACAGTTGATATAGCAAAGGAGAACGGCTTTGAGGTTGATGTTAAGGGCTTTAACGAGCTGTTGGAAAAGAGGAGAGAGGAGTCGAGGAAGACATGGAAAGGCACGGGTGATAACTTTGTTTGGGATGCATTTGGAGAGATCTTTAAAGGTGAAGGAGAAACAGAGTTTGTTGGTTACGATGAGTTTGAAAGCAAATCTAAACTTGTGGGTATAGTGGGGTCTGATAGGAACATAAAGGAAAAAACCGCAGGTAAAGGCGTATATTACTTTGTTTTTGATAAAACGCCGTTTTATGCAGAAAGCGGTGGTCAGGTTGCAGATACAGGGTTCATCATAGGTGAAGGGGCAAAGGCTTATGTTAAGGATGTTCAGAAGTACTTTGATGGAAAACTCTTTGTCCATGAGGTTGATGTATTAGAAGGTTCGTTTGAGAAAAGTAAAGAGTATGACCTTAGAATAAATATTGCAAGAAGAAAGGACATTGCACGCCACCATACGGCTACTCATCTTTTGGATGCGGCTTTGATTAAGGTTTTGGGGAAACATGTAAGGCAGGCGGGTTCTTTGGTTGAGGATAAGAGGTTAAGGTTCGACTTTACGCACTTTTCTAAGCTTACCGATGAGCAGATAAAAGAGGTTGAGAGTCTTGTTAATAGCTGGATTATTGAGGATTATCCTGTTAATGTTGAGACTATGGGTTTGAATGAAGCCATGAGCAGCGGGGCTATAGCTCTGTTTGATGAGAAGTACGGCGATAAGGTGAGGGTTGTGTCCGTTGGTGATGTGTCTAAGGAATTGTGCGGTGGAACTCACTGCAAAAGGTCTGGCGAGATAGGTTTCTTTAAGATCACGCATGAATCGGCTGTATCCAAGGGTGTGAGGAGGATTGAAGCGAAAACGTGTATCTGGGCATGGGAGTACGTTGCTGAGATAGAAAAGATACTAAGGGATGCCTCTGGTGAGTTGGGTGTAGCATTTGAGGAGTTGCCGAATAAGATCAGGGAGCTTAAGAGTAAAAAGGTGGAGAAGAAACAGATAAAATTTGATCAGGGCAAGGTGAAGACAATAGGCGATGTTAACGTGTATGTGGATGTGTTTGAAGACGAAGAAATATCGGATTTAAGGCACTTGGGCGATGTGGCAAAGGCCAAAATGAAAAGCGGCGTGATTGTGTTGTTTGACAAAAGGGAAGATAGGATTAATGTAATAGTGATGGTGACTAAGGATTTGAAGTATAGATTTAGGGCGAGGGATGTTGTGCTTAGGATTTCGAAGGCTTTGGGTGGAAAAGGCGGTGGAAAGGATGAGTTTGCACAAGGTGGTGGCAGGGATCTTGGAAAACTAAATAGCGTTGTAGATAACATCGGTGATTATTTGTCGGAGGTGTGAGATGTTGAGGGAGATGCTGTATTTGACAGTTGGCGCTGCAAAAAGGGCAGAGAAGATGGTGGATGCCTTTGTTGAAGAAGGGAAAAAGGAGTTAGAGGATAAAAGTTTTGTTGAATTGGGTAAAGAGCATCTTGAAAAGAGGAAAGAACAGTTTAAAGATATGTTCTTGGATGATTTTAAGAAAATTGCCGAGGATTTGGGTTTTGCGACCAAAGAGGATATCAGGGAACTTAAAGAGATGATTAAAGGAAACTGAGGTGAGCTATGTTTGTTAGAAAGCCTGCTGTAGCGGGCATGTTCTATCCTGCAGATCCAGTTGAGCTAAAACGTTACCTTGAGAGTGTCATAGATAAAAATGCAACAAAGGTCTCACCTAAAGCGATCATCGTTCCCCATGCGGGTTATGTGTATTCTGGTCATGTGGCCGCAAAGGCGTATAGTGTTATCGAGCCGTTTGATACATACATCGTTATGGGTCCAAACCATACGGGTTTGGGAGCGGAAATTTCTGTATTTGACGGCGTTTATGATATGCCCTTTGGTCAGGTTTATCCAGATGAGGAGTTAATCCAAAGAATAGCAGAAAACGAGTACGTTGATGTAGACTACTATGCCCATCTACAAGAGCACAGCGTTGAGGTTCAACTGCCCTTCATTGACTTTGTTACACCAAACGATTACAAGGTCGTTACCATCGTTGTTGGAACGCAGAACATATCAAAGCTTTATTCTACGGCCGAAACCATTGCTAAGGCGATTTCTGAGTCGAACAAGAGAATTCTTATGGTTGTCTCAAGCGACATGAACCATTACGAAAATCAAGAGATTACCCTAAAGAAGGACGCTTTGGCTATAGAGAAAATGGAAAATTTAGATGAAAATGGTTTGATGAGGGTTTGTCAAACAAACGGTATAACGATGTGTGGTGTGGCGCCAGCTTACATTGCCATTGCGGCATTGAAGATGCTGGGAGCGACAAAATGCACAGTGTTGGATCACAGGACAAGTGGCGATGTAAACGGTGATTATTCTCAGGTTGTGGGCTATGTAGCTGCCGTTATAGAATGAGGGACTTTCTTGATAGGATAGTTTACGATTATCCCTTTCTGTTTGTATTTGCCTCGCTTTTCTTTATTGCGGTTTTTCATAATACTTTTGCCTATTTTATCTCCTTTTTATTTTTTGCCGTTGCGGTTTATTTCAATAGGCACTTAGCCTTTGTATTTGCTTTATTTTTAATTCTGTTCGTTGCTTTCAATATACACAAAAGGCCTCACAGGTGCAAAGGCTCTGGAGAAGGTGTTGTAGAAAACGTAACAATTGGGAGAAGTTTAAATATCGAGTTAAAAACGGGCAGAAGCAGGCTTTACCTTTTTGCACCAATTAGATACAGCAACGTTAGGATTGGTGACGTTGTTCGTTTTAGGGTGGGTCTCAAGAGTACTAACACACTAAAAAACAAGGGTTTTGCCCGTTATCTTGAGTCAAAATCCATCTACTATTACGGTTTTGTGAAAAGCTTAGTGGTGGTGGGCAAGGAACAGCCACTATCGTTTTTTGAATCCGTTAGAAGAAGGATAGAAGACGAGTTTTATTACTTTTTGCCTAAAGATGTTGAGTATTTCTTGGATTCCGCCATTCTCGGAGATGGCAGGTATAAGTCAAAGATAAAAAAGGATTTCATAAACACGCAAACGGCACACATTATGGCTGTCTCTGGTCTACACATGGGCTTTGTTTTCGGTTTGTTCTATTTGCTTTTTTACTATTTATATTCTTTTGTCGGCTATATTTACAGAAGGTACAATCTAAAGATTTTGGCGAGCATTTCGGCATTCTTCCCTACACTCCTTTATTTTTCCATCACGGGCTTTCATATCCCTGCAATTCGCTCCTTTCTTATGACGCTGTTATTTGTTTTCTCTTTGATCTTTTCGCGTGAAAGGTCATCTTACAACATTTTGTTCTTCCTTGCTGCGATTTTTTTGTGCTTTGACGGTTCAATTATCTTCAATCCTTCATTTGTCATGTCGTTTTTGATGACATTTTTTGCCCTTTTGATATGGTCAAGAGTCGGGATTTTCGTTAATAATGGTTACCTAAAGACCGCTGTTTTTACCTTCCTCATGTCTGTTGTTGCAATACCGATGAGCAGCTATTACTTTTCAAAGATTGGCTACCTATCTTTCCTTGCAAATATGATTGTCATACCATTCTTCGGTTTTTTGGTTGTGCCTTTGGCTTTTTTGGGAATTTTGGCTACGCCGCTTCCCTATGGTTTAATAAAGATTTACATCTATAAACTTGTGGCGCTCGTAACGGGAATACTGTTGAAAATCGTTGGATTCGTATCCTCTATCTCACACCCCATAAACTTCAAGATGCCGTTTGTTTTGGTTGCTATTATCTACGTTCTTTTTTGTTGCCTTTCTACTTACGGTAGATAGACTTCTACATCTTCCAGATAGTCAATGCCAAACTCATCGGAGAATCTCTTTTTAAAGTATGCGAACTCTAAAAAACCAGCGGAGTTGATCAAAGCCTTGTATGAACTTGTTGGTGAGTGGTACGTTTCCTCAAGGTGTCTGAATTCCAAGTTTTTAAGCTTTATTCGTGTAAAGCCGTCTTTTAGGTGATTCTGAGTTATATTTGATATGCAGTTGCCAAAGTTATCAATATAAACAATCTTCCCAATGATTTTCTTGTTTTTCTCTTCAACCTTTAGGCTTTCGGATAGGCTATCCTTTGGTTCGCCAATGTTTTCAAACCCTTTTTTGTAAAGTAACCATGCTGCCCTGACCATAATATCCCGTGCTTCAAACGTTTTTGAGCTGTTGGGGTTGATTTCTGTTCTGTCGAGTTCTCTGATTGCTTCAGGCTCGATCAAAGCTAATGCCTCGTTGCCCGGCGACACTATGTATTGATTTTTGTACTTTACGGCAACAATGTCCCTATCTGTCCCAACACCCGGATCGACAACTACGATGTGGATTGTGTTTTGGGGAAACTCTGGCACAACTGTCCTAACGATATACGCGGCTTCAAGTGAGTTAAATGGCTTAATGTTGTGTGTTATGTCTATGATTTTTATCTCTTCCCCGAATAACTTAATCAGTTCGGCTTTCAGTTGGGCGACAAAACCACCGCTGTCTGAAAAGTCAGTTGTTAGTGTTATTATCATTTTCTATCTCCTTTAGTAGTTCTACCTTTTTCGTGAAACAAGTGCCCGATTTCTGTTTAATTTTGTTTAACTCCATTATTGCTTGGTATTTATCGTTTATTTTCATATAGCAGTAGGCCTTTTTCAACATAGTATAGCATGAATGTCCTATTTGTTCTTCCATGTAGTTTAAATTTTCTAGGGCCTTTAAGTAGTTCTTATTTTTAATGTTAAGCTCTATTAGGGCTTTGAAATATAATGGATTGGAGGAATTAGAAAAAATTATGGCGCTCCGTAAATCATCTTCAGCAAGTTTTATTTTTCCGAGCTTTGAATACACAAGGGCTCTGTTATAGAAAGCTACATCGGCATTTGTATAGAATGGGTTATTTATAAGCTTTGTAAACATACTTATTGCTTTGTTGTATTTCTTTATGCCAAAATAATAAACACCCAACGCATTGTAAGCATCGAAGAAGTTTTTATTAATCGAGATTGTTTTTTTGAGATAATATTCGTATTCTTTCAAGTCACCTCTAAGTTGATAGGCAATTGCCAAAAGATAGTAAACGCGAGGGTCGTTTTTTAACGTTTCTTTTGCTTCTTCTAAGTATTTAAAAGCATTAGCCAAGTTTTTGTAGTCTTTGTGAACAATGATGTTTCTTGCCATTTCGTATTTGATTAGAGCAATTTTTATACTCTTATCATGGCTGAGGTTTTGATTTGTTGTTGCGCAAGCCGAAAGCATTATTAAGGGTATAACCGCTAAAAAGAGCTTAACATATACTTTCATATCCTAATACTAACTCACAACATTCATTGCGTCAACTAATTGCTTACATTTTACGCGTTACTCTTTTGTTCCGTGGAGGTATTTTATGTGTAAGTCGTACAAAATTTCGTTTAACAAACTTTCTTCTTCTTCTGTCAGGTTGCCTTTTGTTTTCTCTTTGAGAATATCGAGCATATCTATTGCAAACTTCGCCTGCTCTAAGTTTTTATCCTTCTTTTTGCTAAATGGATCCTCTATTACACCGAGATGCACGTATGCTGTTTGGGCTAATGTTATAACCATCTGGCTAAAATCGGGTTTGTCCATTCCAAAGGCCTCCTTTTTAGCGAATTTTATAAAAACTCAGGGATATGTCAATTGGTCCTGGTGCTCTCTTTTATAGCTGTTGCAATCGATAAAAGCACAATTGCCATGCCCAAGGCCTTCATGAGACTGATGGATTGATGGAAGATTATGTATGCCAAGATTGATGCACCAA
Organism: Desulfurellales bacterium; assembly: GCA_027008245.1. GTDB lineage: Bacteria > Campylobacterota_A > Desulfurellia > Desulfurellales > Hippeaceae > Hippea. The sequence continues at coordinate 9,826 of JALTCA010000006.1, read as the reverse complement.
TGGGCTCGCCAAGTGTTGCAATGGCAACGGCGTTTGCCTTTATGTGTTTCAATGCCCAGTTGAAAGAGGTATGTCCCAACAGTTGGGGAATGATGGCCATTAGAACCATTAGTAGGTAGGAAATGGGCCTGTAACCTAAAAATGGTTTTGCGCTCAATAGGGCAAAAATCAATGTGAACAGGGCGGAGAAGCTGTAGACAAGCGTTATGTACTGAAATGTAGTTAGGTACCTGCGCAGGTGTGAACCGGACATGAAGTAGATACTAACGGCTACAGCTCCAACAATTGCCAGAATATCGCCTAAAATGGGTTTTGGATAAGCCGATGACCCCGTTAAGTCTTTATCCGAGTAAGCTATAATTGCACTACCTGCTATTGCCATTGCCGTGGCTATCAATGTCCTTGCGCTGGGTTTCTCTTTAAAGAACAGTAAACTAAAGATGATCACAAATACGGGGCTTGTTGAAACAAGTGTAACTGAGCTTGCAATGGATGTGTATTTGATTGAGGCTATCCAACTTATAAAGTGGATGCTTAAGAAAAAGCCGCTCAGAATAGCTATAAAGAAATCCCGTGTATTTGCTGTCTTTAAGGGTATATTTTTGTATTTTGCCCACGACAACAAGATGACAGATGATATTATGAGCCTATAGGTGCTTATGATGATGGCCGGGACGTCGTATGTTAGTTTGATGAGTATACTTGATAACGACACGGATAGTATGCCAATCAAAAGGACTGCATATACCTTGATCATCGTTTTAACCTGATTAAAGGCCCTACTTCGCTGACAAAGAGGCCCAAGAACATAATGCCAGCGCCAATGTAGGCCCTTAAAGACAGCACTTCGCCACCCAACAGGTAACTAAAGATCGCAGAAAACACAGGTTCCATAATGAAGATAATCGCCGTTTTTGTTGGAGTTGTGTACTTTTGTGCTGTGTTTTGTATGACGAAGGCATAGACAGTGGCAAAAACCGCAGTGATGAGAAATGAAAAGATCAAGTAAGTGTTCCAGTGTTTTGGTATTAAGTACGGTTCTTTGGCAAGTGAGACAATCGTTGCCAATACCGACATCGTTGTTATCTCAACTACCGTTAAGAGGAATGTGTCGTGTTTTCTTGAGTACCTGTCTGTTAATATAATCTGTATGGCAACAAATACAGCGCAGATAATTGTTAGGATTTCGCCTGTTGACAGTGTTAGTGTGTCGTTTAAGGACATGAGCGTTACACCCAAAAATGACAAAACGGCGCCGATTTGAGAGTAGATTCTTGGTATCTTTTTGAGTAAAACGGCTGAGAATATTGGCGTGAAGATAACGTTTAAACCCGTTAAGAAACCAACGACGGTTGCGGATGAATACTGTAGTGCAACAGTTTGGAATGCATATGCCAAAAAAAGCACAATTCCTAAGATGACACCATCTTTTAGAATTTCTTTACTTAAATTTTTTAATCTTGGAAAGAATATTATGGCTAAGAGGATGCTGGATATCCAGAATCTTATGGATAGAAAGGCAAATGTGGGCATCTGTTCTATGGATTTTTTGACGATGATGAATGTACTGCCCCAAAAAATCGTGACAGATAAAAGAAGCAAATCCGCTATGTATTCCTTTGAAACTCTAATCATGTTTACCCTTCTTCACATGGTATATATTTGCCATGATTACGCCTGAGATTATCAAAATACCGCCGATAAGCTGAAATTGATTTAGGCTTATGTGCAAAAATATATATGCGAGGATTATTGTAAATACGGGCTCAATAGAAGAAAACAGGCTTGTCAGTGCAGAGCCGATTACATCTATTGCCATAAACAAAAACATAATGGCCAAGAATGTTGGTATAAGGCCAAGTAAAATGCCTATCATGAGCTGGTATATGTTTCCTGGTAGAGTAAAGCTGCGTAAGGAGAGCAGTAGAAATGAGAAAAAGGCGAATAGGATCGTGTAAAAACTAAAGGAGACGGGATTTTCCTCCTTTATTAGAAGCTGTATAACAATAAGGTAAACGCTATAGATGAGCATAGCAAGTGTGGCAAAGATGACGCCCAAGAGTTTGAGTTTTTGCCCAAACGCATCGTGGAATATAAATCCGAAGCCCGTTAGAATGATCACTATGAACAACGCCTTGTATAAATTGATTTTTTCTTTGAAAATAAAATGTGATAGTATGGTTACCGTCGCTGGGTAGAGGTATAGGATAAGCTCGACAACGTTGGGCGATGTATACTTAATTCCCCTAAAGAAGCAGAAGGCTTGTAATGTGTAAAGAATTGTTCCGGTAAAGAAGGCTTTGATTAGGAGTTTTGGCTTGGGTTTTAGCGCTTTGGGTTTTGTTATTGCCAAAAATGTGGCCATTAGAAGTGAAGCAAAAAAGAAGCGGAACAAGAGCATCTGTACAGTGTCCAAACTCGCGTTATATCCCAGTTTGATTAGAATGGCCAATGTTGCAAAACTGAGAGCCGATATAAGGGAAAAAATAACACCTTTTGTTAAATTTTTTTCCATTGTTAACCTTGTTAAAATAAACTTTCATTGATATACTAAATATCAAAGTCTAAAGCAAGGAGAAAAGATGATTGGTATAAACACCAAATCCTTGAGGGAGCAGGTTTACGATTACTTAAGAGAAAAGATAAACAGTGGAGAGATTAAAGGCGGGGATGTAATAAACATCGATAAGATGAGCCAGAGCTTGGGGATAAGTAGGACGCCTTTGAGGGACGCACTTTTAATGCTTGAAAGCGATAGCTTTGTGGAGATTAAGCCGAGAAAAGGCGTTGTTGTGAAGACGCTGACACTCAAAGATATAAAGAACTACTATCAAATAATCGGGGCTTTGGAGTGTTCGATAGTCTGCGAGGTAGGTGAGTTATTAAAATTTGAAGATTTGGATTATATGGAAAAGTGTAACGACAACATGAGGATTGCGTTGAACAGGAACGATTTTGATAGCTACTATGATTGGAATATAAAGTTTCACGATACGTATTTGAAGTTGAGTGAAAATGATTTGGCGTTAAAAACAATCAACTTAGCAAAGCAAAGACTTTATGATTTCCCAAGAAAAAAGACATATGTTCCCGATTGGGAGTACAGCTCCTTGAAAGAGCACGAGGAGATAATAGATCTTTTAAGGAAAAATAGGTTCACAGAGGCAGGGCTTTATATAAAGGATGTTCATTGGTCATTTGAAGTTCAAAAGAAATACATTTTAAAATACTACCCTGAGGCTCAGGATAAAACTTGACAGTTTTGTCAGCCCTTGCTATAAAGTTTGTAGCTGCCCCGATAGCTCAGTAGGATAGAGCACAGGATTCCTAATCCTGGTGCCGCAGGTTCGAATCCTGCTCGGGGCACCATTTTTTAAAGAATAAAAAATCAAGATGCAGATAGTTGATGTTACTATTAAATTATCTCATTCTCTTTTAGTTGTTTTATCTTGTCTTCGCTGTACCCTAAAATATTTTTTAAAACATATTCTGTGTGTTCCCCAAGCAAGGGAGGCGATACATGTTTTCTCATCTTTTCCTCACGTAGCTTAATAGGGCTAGACACAAGCTTCAATTCTCCGAATTTATGAGAGAGTGTTTCGACCATACCTCTAGCAATGGTTTGAGAATCCTCGAAAACCTTATCCAATGTATTGATATAACCTGCAGGTATATTATTCTTTCTAAATAAATCTACCCAATAAGACGATTCCTTTTCAATAAAGATACCCTGCAATATCTCGATCAACTCTTCTCTGTTTTTCACTCTATCAGCATTTTTCTTAAATTTCTCCACGCGTAGCCTATCATCATCGAGTAGTTCTACCAATTTAGCAAATTGGGAATCATTCCCTACGGCTAGATTGAAATACCCATCTTTACATCTGAAACTTTGATATGGCACAATATTAGGATGGCCATTACCGTATCTTTTTGGTATCTTGCCAGAAACAAGGTAATTAGATGCAACATTAACTAAAGCTGACACAGCACAATCAAAAAGAGCTAAATCTATATGCTCTGAACCACCAGTGATTTTTCTTTTATACAAAGAAGCCAAAATAGAAATAGCAGCATAAAGACCAGAAACAACATCAACTATTGCTACACCAACCTTCATTGGTTGCCCATCAGCCTCACCCGTTATGCTCATCAAACCACTTTCACCCTGTATGATGAAATCGTAACCAGGAAGGTCTTTTTTCGGTCCTGTATGACCAAAACCTGTTAGAGAACAATAAATTATATTTGGGTTAACCTTTTTAATGCTTTCATAATCCAAATTGTATTTCTCAAGCTGCCCTACCCTAAAATTTTCAACCAGGACATCTGATGTTCTTGCCAGGTCTTTAATGATCTTTTGACCTTCTTCTTTACTTAGATCGATGGTTATGCTCTTTTTATTTCTATTTACGCATAAAAAGTACGCGCTTTCTGTACCCAAAAAAGGGGGCCCCCACCCCCTTGTTTCATCACCTATTTTAGGCCTTTCTACTTTTATTACTTCTGCTCCTAAGTCAGATAAGATCATTGTAGCGTACGGAAGTGCTAACACTCTAGAAAGATCTAGTACTCTCACGCCTTCTAAAGGTGCAATCATAAGTTCCTCCTGAATGCCTGTATGCCTGTTATGTCTCTACCAATTATTAACGTATGCATATCGTCTGTGCCTTCATAAGTATAAACAGACTCTATATTTGCCATATGCCTTATAGGAGAATAATCGAGACTGATTCCATTGGCTCCCAAGATTTCTCTTGCCAAGCGTGAACAATATCTTGCAGACCTAACGTTATTCCTCTTCGCGAGAGATATCTGAGCAGGTGTAGCTTTACCTTCGTTTAGCAGTTGCCCTAGTCTAAAACTGACCAACTGTGCTTTTGTTATTTCAGTTATCATATCAGCAAGTTTTGCTTGAACTAACTGGTAAGAAGCAATCGGTACACCAAACTGTTTTCTATCCAATGAGTAGGTTAAAGCAGTCTCATAACAGTCCATGCAGACACCTATTGCTCCCCAAGATATTCCATACCTTGCCATATTTAAGCAAGAAAAAGGACCTTTAAGTCCCTCTATATTAGGCAATCTATTCTCTAGAGAAATTGCACAATCTGTAAAAGCTAACTCACCTACACCCCCAGCTCTCATTGATCCAAGTTCATCCAAATCTTTTTGGTAAAAGCCTGGAGTTCCTTTTTCAACAACAAATCCCTTAACCTTACCATCATCGGCATCTTTAGCCCAAATAACAGCAACATCTGCCACTTCTGCCTCTGTAATCCACATCTTTGAGCCATTTAGAACCCATTTATCCTTTACTTTCTTTGCTGTCGTTTTCATGCTCGAAGGATCTGAACCGTGGTCAGGCTCTGTCAAGCCATAGCATCCAACTATATCCCCTTTTGCCAAAGCGGGGAGATACTTCATCTTTTGTTCTTCCGTCCCATACCTCCATATAGGAAACATTACCAGCCCAGTATTTACTGCCAAAAAACTCCTCAAGGAACTATCAATTCTCTCTACCTCCTGGCAGGCAACACCAAAGGTTATATAAGTTGCACCAGGGCAACCATATTTTTCTTCTATAAAAGCCCCCAATACACCCAGTTCCCCGAGTTGCTTAGCAATCTTTCTAAAATCCAGCTTTTTTTGTTTGTGCCATGCCTCTTTTACTTGAGGTTTAACATTTTCCTCAAGGAATTTTCTTAAGGCATCCCTTAAGATTTTGTCTTCTTCCTCGAATAAGTCATCTAGCTTATAGTAATCCACTATCATTTAACGTATACCTCCTTAAAGATATTTTATTTGACCCAATCCATACCTATAATTTTTCCTATTTCCACGTATGATTCAGGTAGATTGTATTCTATAGCCAAAGATAGGTTCAGTGGCAAACCTAATTTTTCCTCTTTGATAGCTTTCAAGCCTTTATATAAATCTTTCAATACTTCTATCGGTGCAGAAAATATCATATTATTGGTTTCACATGCAGCCCTTCTTAAATCACCTCCACAAGGCAAGCTTATATTCCACCTATTTTCTTTAATTGTCGGAACAACGTAATAAACACAAGCGGCGTGGCTTGAAAGTCTTGTATTTATATCTTCCCCATCAAGCCAAATCTTAGCAAGCATGATTTGAGTCATTTTAGCAGGTTCGCCATAGAGTATAAAGATATCAGGAGTGAAGGTAGTTTCATGTAAAGGAGCGGTAACAACCCTATCGTATTTACCGTATTCAAAACGAGGCATATTCTTAGCCCATTTTGCACCAGCCTCTAAACTGCTGGCAGTATTGGGATATCTATTCCAACCATCCAAAAATCGTTTTGGGGGTTCAACAAAGCCCAAGCCCACAACAGGTTCGAAGCACCACATGTCTTCTTTAGATAAGACTATTGTATAACCCTGCCTTCTTGTCAATGCCAAAGCTTGACAAAAAGAGATATGATGGCCCCAGTCTCTAGTGGGTTTTATTGCCTTTTTAGGTGTTTTGTCATCTTTTTTCAACATTTTTAAAGCTATCGGATAGCTTTGCAGTCTTAGTAATTCTTCTATTTTTAAGCTTAAATCACGAATCTCGTCAAGATTAATCATTCACTCCTCCTTAATGCATCATTGAAGGAATCCACGTTGCCAATGGTGGATAAAACATAACAGCTAAAATTACAATAAAGTCAATAATCACAAATGGCAAGACTTCTTTAAATAATGCGGCTGTATCAATATCTGGTGCCAATCCTTTAACTATGTAAATGTTAACACCCATAGGAGGGCTGATGTTTCCAGCACACATATTGACAGTTACCATCACACCAAACCATAAAGGGTCTATCTGCAAAGCATTTAAAACGGGTATAAGGATTGGAGTGGTCATCATTATTATACCCACGGGGTCAATGAACATGCCCATTATGAGATAAGCAATCATCAAAACAAATACTATAACCAGTTTTGGAACAGGGAGACTTACAAGCCACTCGGTAAGACCTGCAGCAGCCCCAGATTTAGTAACTACAAATCCAAACGCCATAGCTCCAATAATAATCCATCCTATCATAGTAGTAATTTTTACTGTGTGTATTACAGACTCTCTCACAACTTTCCAGGTCAACCTTTTTTGTAAAGTGGCTATAATAAAAACAAGCAAGCTTGCGACAGCACTTGCCTCCGTAGGCGTAGTTATACCCGTATATATGGCGGTTAATAATGCAATAATTACAGTAAACATCGCCCAAACCTTCCAGAGAGAGGCAAATTTCTCTTTAAAAGTGGAAGGCTCAGCTTTTGGGGCATCCTCTGGTTTAAGTTTAGCCCTCACAAATAGATAGATACAAGCAAGCACAGTTGCTAATATACCTGGTATAATACCACCCATAAACAAAGCTCCTATGGAAACTCCAGATAAAACTCCATACAGAATAAAGATTATGCTTGGGGGTATCACTATAGACAAAGCACCTGCGAACCCTACTATAGCACCAGCCAAGGCTGCATTATAATTTCTTCTTCTCATCTCGGGAATAGATAACAAACCAACCGTTGCCGTTCCAGCAGTACTTGCACCGGATGCAGCACCAAAAATCATGCCGAAAACTATTGCTGCCATACCAAGCCCGCCTGGAAGGCCACCCAAAAATTTATGTACAACCTCATAAGTATCATTGCCCATACCAGAACGAAATATGACTTCAGCCATCAAAATAAACAAGGGCACACAGACCAAAAGGAAATTTGTCATCTCGTTGAAACCAGAGAGAGAAATACCATATAACCCTTGCTGCGGGTTAGGCCACCATAAAACTACAGAAGCAACTACACTGACGATTCCAAGCGAAAACGCTACTGGCAAACCCATCATTAACAAAAACAGTAGAGAACCAAAAAGGATTAACAATAACAACCACCACGGCATAACCCAATTTCCTCCTTTTTGAGTTTAGGCTAAATGCAATCGGAAATTTTGCTTTTAAGAGCTTTTATAAATATTGAAATATTTTATAATTCTGAAAATAAACTCTAGGCACAATAGGCCTGCACCTATAACGGTTAGTGACCTTATAGGCCATTGTAGGACTTCTAAGTATGTATCACTCCTAGCTTTTGTTACTATACCATCCATGACGAACAGGACGCTTTCATAGGTAAGAACCGCAGTGAATATGAAACCTAGAAAGCCTAAAAAAATTTCAACAAGAGCTTGAGTTTTTGTAGATAGCTTATTGTAAATTATATCTACCCTAACATGACCGCCGGCAGGTAATGCCCATGCGCCTGAAAAATAGACAACGGCTAATAAGAGATATTCGCTAATCTCCAAACTCCATCTTGTAGGGGAGTCAAAAATATATCTCATTAAAACATCATAGCTTATTATCAACATCATTATTACAACTAACCAACCTGCAATCTCAGCAAGGAGAATATCAAACTTTTGAACCACATTTTGTTTTTCTACAATCCCTTTCTCCTCTACTGCCATACGTAAACCTCCGATAAAGAGGGGGGTTAGAGTCCCCCCTCTTTTAAATTATTGAGAGCTGGTTATTTTTCAGAGTTCTTCAAGAAAGCCTTAAGTAGCTCAACCTCTTTTCTACAACCTGGACTTTCATTCGCATACCACTCCCAAACAGGGGCAATGGCCTCTTTCCATCTTTTTTGTTCTTCTTTTGGTAGCACGTAATAATGACAACCCTTTTGTTTTGTCCAATTAATGAGTTCTTTCTGATATGCTGGCCAATATTCAGTGGAAGCCCATTCAGCCCACTTTCTAGCAGTTTCAACAAAAACTTTTCTCAATTTTTTTGGTAAACTATAAAACTTGTCTTTGTTGATCCATAGCTCGTCACTCCAAACGTACAACTCTGGCTGTGTTACGGCTTTAACGTAATCAATAAGCTTGTAATCCCTTAAACCATAGATTGGAAACACTAAACCATCCAATACTCCCCTTTGAATAGCTGGATAAACCTCTCCTGTAGCCATGGTAACAGGCTCAGCACCAAGTGCCATAACGACTCTAGTTGATAAACCACCCGCTGCTCGTATCTTTTTACCCTTTAAGTCTGATAATGATTTTACTGGATTCGTTCCTTTCATTAAAACATTTTCACCGCCACATAATACGTTTGTAATCCAATAAGCATTTGCTTTTTTTAAGTATGCCTGCCTTTTAATTTTTGCAAGTTTCCCACTGTTGAAAAATTTCCACGCTTTCTCCCTACCCACGGTCGCTGTAACATATGGCATCCAATCCACATCACCCTCAGGAACCAATCCATGATAATAAGCTGCGCAACTTGCGAGCATGTCTATAGTTCCCATCTTTAAGCCTTCTAAAGCCATTTTTCTCTTAACCAACTGATCCGCAGGATAGAGGATGAATTTTACTTTGTAGCCTAATTTAGCAGCTGCTTTTTCCAACCTGGGTATTAAACCCTGATCTCTAGAAAATTTCGATACGCCCTTATGTGGATTAACAATGGCGAAGTATTGTGGATGCCTAGTATGCCAAGCCATTTGAAAGTTAATAATATAGGTTTTACCGCCAGCCCAAACACTTGATGGAATTAAAAATAGCATTACTACAAAAGCCACACTTAAAAATTTAAAAAGTCTGCCACGCCACATAAGAACACCTCCTTAATTGTATAGATTCATCTAATATTCTAATCAGCATTTTTTGCAATGTCAAGTTTAATATATTAATATTTACCAGCTAGGTCCCAACATACTTACCACCTAAAGCAAATAGAGGTAATATATATGTCTGAGTCTGGGGATGAGAGTGAGGATAAGGACGGAAAAGAGAGTGGAGGCGACAGCAT
>JALTCA010000005.1:0-1032 GCA_027008245.1 Desulfurellales bacterium | reverse complement strand
TATGGGCCAGAGCTTTTTTAAGATCTTCCAATCTCTGATTGGTTAAGATTCTCTGATTTGATAGAATTTCGCCGAACTTCTTTCCTTTAGAACCCAAAAAACCTGCCGATGCGCCGCGCTCCTTCTGTATCTCATGAACCAAATCACCTATCTTTACGGCAAGCTCAACGAGGTTTTTTGAACTGTGGAGATTGCTGTAGGTCTTGAGCTTAATTACCACCAAATCCCCCGCAAAGAAGAGCAAAACAATGGATACAATTGCAATGGCCACAGACAGCTTTGTTTTTAGTTTCATAAAACCACCTCCTAAATTTTACCCGTTGTTGTGATTGTTGCCTGTTGAATTGTGCGTTCCACCGGGCCTGTTGTACGGTAAAGGTATGTAATTAACGGATTGAGTAGCTGTGGGCTGAGGGTATAGCTCCATGAGGGCATAAACCTCCTCTGGTAGTTCTATTGAAACCTTTAACCCCAGCTCTTTGGCATGTTCTACGGTTATTGGGTAGTCGTGCGTCCACTTGCCACTTGAGAGTTCCTTTGCAATTTTGTCTGCTTTATTTTCGTCATAGCCTTTTTTCATCAATAATTTCTTTACTGTATCATACATTTGTTCAAGTGCCTTTTCGCTCATGTCTATCTTAACAAGTGTTTCATCGCTTATATCTTTAATGTCTTTTATTTCTTTAATTTTCTTGATTGATGCTGCGGGTTCTCCGCCCAATTGCGGGTCAACAGGTCCTAAAACTGCATATGAATCCATTAGAATCTCATCTGCAGCAAGTGCAATTAGCGTTCCACCTGACATGGCGTAGTGAGGAATGATAACCCTAACTTTGGCTTTGTGGTCGGCTAGGGCGTTTGCAATCTGTGTTGCCGCTAAAGCCACCCCGCCCGGTGTGTGAATTATAATATCGATGGGCATATCACTTGGCGTGATTCTTATGGCGCGCAGTATAGCCTCTGAGTCTTCAATGTCTAAGAACTTCATAGAGAAAAAGCCGAACAGAGATTTGCTCTCTTGTCTGTGAATTA
>JALTCA010000004.1:0-12940 GCA_027008245.1 Desulfurellales bacterium | reverse complement strand
TATTTTTAGGGCCTCGAGACCATTCAATCGCGGCATCTCGACATCAAGAGTAACAACATCCGGATTGAGCTTTTTAATCTTCTCTATTGCCTCTTCCCCATCTTTCGCCGTATCAATAACCTTTATTTTACCAGATTCCTCTAAAATTCTACTCAAGTATTTCCTTGATATTATAGAATCATCTACAACCAGAACTTTAATTTTGTCCTCCATAAAACCTCCCTAAAACCTTTGCTTTTTACTGTCAAAAATGATATAAGTTCCCTTGCAAAAAAGCAAATAATTTTTGTCAAGGGAGGTTCGTATGGGTTTAACTGTCGCACAAAAGATATTGAAAGAGCATCTTGTGGACGGGGATCTATTTTCTGGTGATGAAATCGGTATAAAAATAGATCAAACTCTGACACAGGATGCTACTGGTACAATGGCAGATCTTCAGTTTGAACAGATGGGCATAAGCAGAGTAAAAACAGAGGTGTCGGTAAGTTACATCGACCACAAAACCATACAAATGGGTTTTGAGGATGCCGATGACCACACCTACTTGCAGACTTTTGCTGCAAAGTATGGCTTATACCTATCAAAAGCTGGAAACGGCATCTGCCACCAAGTTCACATTGAAAGGGTAGGAAAACCTGGAAGAACACTTTTAGGTTCTGACTCCCACACACCAACAGGCGGTGGAATTGGTATGATAGCTATCGGCGCTGGCGGTTTGGACGTTGCCAGTGCAATGGCAGGCATGCCGTTCTATTTGCCAAGGCCTAAAATACTAGGAGTCAAACTCACAGGCAAATTAAGACCTTGGGTATCCGCAAAAGACGTAATACTAAAAGTATTACAGATTAAATCCACCAAAGGAAACGTAGGCTGGATTGTAGAATACTTTGGAGATGGTGTAAAAACATTGACAGTCCCAGAGAGAGGAACGATAACCAACATGGGTGCAGAGTTGGGTGTTACAACAAGCTTGTTTCCATCAGATGAACAAACAAAGAGATTTTTGGAAGCCCAAGGTAGAGGTGATCAGTGGATACCGCTTGAAGCTGATGCTGATGCAAACTACGACGAGATTATAGAAATCAACTTAAGCGAATTAGAGCCAATGATAGCTCTACCGCACAACCCAGATAACGTTGTTACAGTGAGGGAAGTTGAGGGCACACCTGTTGATCAGGTGATGATTGGTAGTTGTACAAACTCATCTTACAAAGATGGTAAAACAGTAGCAGAGATTGTTAAAGGAAAAACGGTCAATCCAAATGTAAGTTGCGGATATGCGCCAGGTTCAAAGCAGGTTTTAAGAATGCTTGCTGATGAAGGTGAACTTAGCCACATTATAGCTGCAGGCTTTAGGATATTAGAAAGTGCTTGTGGATTCTGTATTGGAGCAGGCCAAGCCCCAAGAAATAACGCTATATCAATTAGAACAAATAACAGGAACTTCTACGGCAGAAGTGGAACTGTTACAGCCAAAATACACCTCGTAAGTCCAGAAACTGCCGTAGCATGTGCGCTAACTGGTGTCATAACTGATCCAAGAGACCTAGAGACTAAAATGGGCGTTAAATATCCAAGTATAGACATACCGGAGAAATTCACAATAGACGACAGCATGCTTTTACCACCTGCCCCACCAGAGAAGGCAAGCTCTATTCAAATTTACAAAGGTCCAAACATTGTTGACCCTCCATCTGGAGATCCTATGCCAAAGGACTTAATCGGTGAGGTAACTGGGAAATTTGGAGATAAAATTACAACAGACGACATAATGCCAGCTGGAGATTTGTTAAAATACAGATCTAATGTTCCAAAATACTCACAATACGTATTTGTAAAAAGGGATCCTACATTTGCCTCAAGATGTCTTGAAAACAAGAAAATGGGCATATGGAATATAATAGTTGGTGGCGATAACTACGGACAGGGTTCATCAAGAGAGCACGCAGCTTTATGTCCTATGTATCTGGGTGTAAAAGCAGTAGTTGCAAAAGCTGTAGAAAGAATTCATAGGGCAAACTTAATAAACTTTGGCATAATACCACTGACATTCAAAAACCCAGACGACTATGACAAAATAGACCAGCATGACAGAATAAAAATATTAAATGTAAGAAAAGCCCTCATAGACGGAACTGGGGAGGTAACTCTATACAACGAAACAAAGGGCATATCCATACCTCTTGAGTATAAACTCACGGAAAGAGAAAGAAAAATATTACTTGCAGGCGGAAAAATGAGACTTGCTAAAGACTTCCCAGGCAAAAGCTTTAATGAGATCAACTTTACTGAATAAAAAATTAGTATTAGGAGGAATAAAATGAAAAAAATCCTGTTTTATGTAGTAGAAAATCCAGATGAAACAATGAAAATCTACCATCTATTTTTAAACATCAAGGATTTAAGAAACAACGGTTATGATGTAAAGGTTGTTTTAGAAGGAGACGCAACAAAAATCCCCGCAAAGATGTCAGATAGTAGCCATTCTCTAAACGGACTTTACAAGGACATTAAGCCGTCTATAACAGCCGTATGTAAAGGGTGTGCAATAGCTACAAATTCATTGGATGCAGCGGAAAAAGAGGGCTTGCCTATAATCGGAGACCTTGATAATCACGTATCAACCGTTAAATACCTAAACGATGGATATCAGTTAGTAGTTGTTGGATAAAACAGACCTAACTCAATAAAAAACCTTAACCCCCGCTGGCCTTCCAACGGGGGTTTTTCTTTGTTCTCTTCTTACTCTACTTAAAAATCTTCTGAAGTTTATCATAAAGCAGCATAGCTGGATGTAAATTAATCGATTTTATACCCATAATGGTATTGAAGTCCGTTATATAATTCTCATAATCCTCTTTTCTCGACTCTATAAATTTCTTGACATCTCCATTAAATTCTTTCAATAGCCTTATAACGACCGTTATGCCTGCAAGTGTGTAATTTCTAATCATAGAGAATTGTGCCATCCTATCCCACTCGTTGGAAATATGTATAGATTTTATATAGTTCATTAAATCTTCGAGCCCAAAATATTTCCTAACCGTATCTATAGCTTCTGTAGCCGTTTTTATATCTTTCCCTAAAAGTTTTGCTATGTGATATGCAGGGATAAAAGTATCAACAAAATGTAGTCTTGCGATTCTCTTTGCAAGGTCTTCGTCAATCAACTTAGACAGCTCTTTAACTCTTTTGCTGTACGCATCGGCATAAAGACCTTCTTCTACACAACATTTATAATAATCGTTGAGCCATTTTCTTACTTCCTCTTCTTTTTTCGTATCAAGAGACACCCTATCCCTAAACATATACAATTCGTTAATGGTAAAGTTATTTATAGCATCAAACATATCAAGAGAAATAGCGTAAATATCCTTTTGATGGATCTTGTTCTCATACTCAAACAAACTGTTTCTCAAATTCAGTATATCCAAAACATCGTATGAGAATATCATAGATTCCATAATCTTAGGAAAATCTTGAGATGTCATCATGTAAATCTTAAGCAAACTCGTAGCTCCATTATTATTTATTATCAAATTTACAATAAATGTATATGCTATCTCTCTTCTCAATCTGTGTTTCACAATATAATCCCTATACTGTTTTCTTATTGTTGGCGGGAAATACATGGTAGTATACTGGTCTATTGTGTCATCACTAAACACATTGCTCTTCAAAAGCTCATCGTATATAAACATCTTATTTAAAGCCAGCATGACCGAGAGTTCTGGCCTCGTATAACCTATTCCTTTTGACATTCTAACAGATAGTTCTTTTCTATCTGGGAATGGATAGTCTTTCTTATGCAAAATTCCTTTCTGCACCAAAAAGTTATTGAGTTCAAAAAAGATATCAGGCTCGGATTTTGACCTTAACTCATCTAAGCTAACAGCAAAACTCTGCATATAATTGTGAGTTAAAACCCTATCTGTAACTTCATCCGTCAGACTCTCAAGCATCTTGTTACGTTCTTCTAAGTTCTTTAAAACACCCTCTTTCATCAACTGTCCAAGCAATATCTTTAAGTTAACCTCATGGTCAGACATATCCACACCTGCTGAATTATCCAAAGCATCTGTATTAAGCCTACCACCACGCAAAGCATACTCAATCCTTGCCTTCTGGGTTAGACCTAAATTTCCACCCTCTCCAACAATTTTAGCCCTAAGCTGGCTAGCATTAATTCTAACTGAATCATTTAGCCTATCGCCAACGCCCTCGTTTGTTTCATCTGATGCTTTAACATAGGTTCCTATACCGCCATTCCACAGTAAATCAACCTCCGATTGTAGAATGAGTTTAATAATCTCCTCTCCACTTAACTCATCTTCATCTGTTTGCAAAAATTCTTTTGCCTCTTTGGTTAATTTTATGGATTTTGCATATCTATCAGCTACAAAACCGCCTTTAGAGATCAGCTTTTTGTCGTAATGTTTCCACGTCAAACCCTCTTTAAAAAGCCTTTCTCTTTCTTTATAAGATGCTTCTGGGTCTGGGTTGGGATCTATAAAAATTTCTATATGATTAAATGCAGCCTTCAAAAGAATTTTGTCTGTATATAGCATCCCATTTCCAAAAACATCACCACTCATATCTCCAATTCCAGCAACAGTAAAGAGGTCTTTATAAACATCCTTACCCATTTCCCTAAAATGCCTCTTTACACACTCCCAAGCACCACGGGCTGTTATGCCTATCTCTTTGTGGTCATATCCGTGTTTACCTCCGCTTGCAAACGCATCTTTTAGCCAGAAACCGTACTCATTTTCACTAATCTCATTGGCCATGTCAGAAAACGTAGCGGTTCCCTTGTCTGCAGCAACAACAAGGTATGGGTCAAACTCGTCATAACAAACAACATCCTCAGGTCTAACTTCATTGTTGTTCTCATCTATATTATCAGTTACATCCAACATACCTCTCATTAGTGTTCTGTAAGCTTTTTTACCTATCTCAAGCATTTCGTTCCTGTCCTTTGCTGCAACCTTTACAATAAAGCCACCCTTAGAACCCACAGGCACAATAACGGCGTTCTTAACCATTTGTGTTTTCATCAATCCCAAAATTTCTAACCTAAAGTCATCTTTCCTATCGCTCCACCTAATACCACCGCGGGCAACCTTTCCACCTCTTAAGTGGCAACCTTCCATGAATGCTGAATGAACATAGATTTCATACATTGGCCTTGGAGATGGCATTGTGTGTATCTTATGAGAATCTATCTTTACGGAAATATAATGATACTTCTTATCCTTCTTATAGAAGTTTGTTCTAATTGCACTTTCTATAATATTGAAAAGTGAGTGCATTATTCTATATTCGTGTATATCGTTTATTTTCTCAAGTTCATCTTTAACAGAATTATAAATCTTTTCTAAATTACTGCTTCCCTGCAAAGCAGGCGAAAACTTATTTTCAAAATATTCAATTAACTTAGAAGCGAGGTGAGGATATTTATCTAAAACAGATATTATAGATGCTTTCTTTATCTGGAAATTGACCTGCATCAAATAATTGCCAATCATTCTAACAACGTCTATATATTTCCAGTTCATCACGCATTTGGTGGTTAGTTTATTGAGTCCATCATCCTCCATTACTCCATTCCAAATTGCATAAAAATTTTCTTTTATGGTACTAAAAAGCAGGTTTTTATCTTTTAAATCAAGATGGGACGTATCTATTGAAAATCTCTGTATATAAAGTTTGTCTACCCCTGCTTTTATTTGGGCGAAGTCCTCATAAAGAACGTTCAATCCCATATTGTTCAACTTTGGTAAAATCTCATAGAGAGCCAATTTGTTTAGAGAATAAATGCTAAAAAACACATTTTCTCCTCTTTCATAAATATCCACCTGAAGCTCTTTTTTCTCAAAAACTTCTTCAAAGTTTTCTATATCGAATATGGCCTCTTCCGGCGTAGTTTTGGAAATATACTCATCAGAAAAAGCAGATGCGTATTTGTTTGTGTAGTAAGATGCTTTGCCAGTACCGTATTTATCGATTAATGCCCTCCTAAAATTATCTTTCCAACTTGAAACAACTTCTTTTAATGCCTTCTCAAGTTTATCTATATCTATCTTTGGTCTTTTAACTTTACCCCCAAAAATTAGATAATAATGAATTCTTATAATCCTTGGGCTTTGCGTTATAACTTTATACTCAACATCTTCAGTTTTCAGTTCTTTCCTTAAATAATCCATATAAGCATCCACGTTTTTTTGAGAGTAGTATTTAACCGGCAAAACAGCAACAAGATAAACACCGTGAACTAAATTTGTCTGTCTTGACAAAATCTTAATCCTTTCTTCTGTTTCGCAGGTTAAAAGCTCCTCCAGTAAAATCTTCAAATTTTCAGTATTTGTTATAAATAGGTCATCCTTTGGCAGGGTATTGAATATATCTATGAGATGCTTATACTCAAAGGAGTCTTCCACAACATTTTCTTCAAATAAGATTCTTTCCAATTTTGACTTCAAAAACGGAATATTAAAGGCTTGCTCTTTTAATGCCTTAGGTGTAAACAAGCCTAAAATGATATGTCGTTTTATCATTCTCAACTCTTCATCAAACTCAGAAATTGATATATAATCCATTCTTCTTGCGTCGTACACGTTGCTCTTTGCATTGGTTTTATCTATAACCATAACATCGCCGGTTTTAATAGTTTCAAGCGCAGTTTCTGGGAGTTCTTTAATAGAAACCTTATCATTAAACATAGACCTCTCGGTATTTTTCAAAATGCCTAAGCAACTGTTTTTATCCAATTGAATAAGTATATCGTCATCGGAGTATTCTAATGTGTATGTTCTCATACCCAAAAAGATAAAATTCTCATCCAAAAGCCACATTAAAAACTCTTTTATATCCTCAGTCTCTTTTTCGCTTATCTTTTTAAGATATATCGGGTCGTTTAGTTTTCTTGATATATCCTTTATCCTCTTCTGCATCATTTCAAAATCTTCTACTGCGAGCCTGCTTTCTTTAATGGAATTAGTAATATCATTTTTAAGCTTGTCCTTTTGCTTACCGCTTATGGCATCAAGCAAGAAATAAAGATACAACTCCTTGTTTCCCATTTCATGAGGAGATTCAATCTTTGTAATCTTTCCCTCATTATCTCTTTCAACAACAAACACGGGCTGGATGCTGAATTCTATATAAAACTCATTCAGATTATTAATAACAGACGTAATACTATCAACAATAAAGGGGTTATTATCCGTCAAAAGTTTAATCTTTGTGTATTGTTTGCTATTAATCTCAACATCCTCTATTTTCATTTTCACATCTTCTTTTCTACTGCTGATAAAATCTATACTTTCCTTTATTAAATCTTTGATTTTATCTACCGAAAATTTCTCTGAAAAACTTTCAACCTTTGAATACTTCAAAGAAGCCGAGATAAAAATGTCCACAAAACCATCGTCCAAACCTAACTGAGTAAGTTCTTTCTTTAACGTACTGATAATCTTAAAATAGTTATCCCTCTTTAACTCCATAATCTAAACCTCCTTTATTCGCCACAGGGCGAATTATCTCCTTTTAATTTATCAATAGCGTGTGGCAAAACATCAACAATATACCCTAAGCATTCATCCACGGCCTTTGGTGAACCTGGTAGGTTAATAATAAGTTTCCCATTTTTAACTCCTGCTACCATTCTCGACAACATCGCTCTCTTTGTTTTTGTCAAAGAAAAATACAGAATAGCTTGAGGTATAAACGGCACCTCATAATCTAAAATCTCTTTTGTGGCATCTGGAGTAACATCTCTTGGGTGAAGTCCAGTTCCACCACTCGTTAAGATTACGTCAACATCACTATTTACATATTTCATGAGTTTTTCTTTTATCAAATCTTTCTCATCAGGTATCACATCATACAACACAAGCTTGCTATCAATTCCTTTTAAAATCTTATCGACTACCGGTTTAACCTTATCTTGTTCGGGATTCTTAGACCTTGAATCGCTCATAACAATGAGGGCGAATTTATAACCTGACACTTACACCTCTCTCTTTCAACGATTTTTTAACATCATAAACACTGTAAACGCCAAAATGGAATACACTTGCTGCCAATGCAGCCTCAGCCTGTGTCTTCTCAAACACCTCTTGAAAGTGCTCCAATTTTCCTGCACCGCCGCTTGCTATCACCGGTATATCAACAGCTTCACTCACAAGCGCAGTAAGTTCTATATCGTAGCCATCCTTCGTACCATCGGCGTCCATACTCGTTAGCAGTATTTCCCCAGCCCCACGCTGTTGAACTTCAACTGCCCATTTAATAGCATCAATACCGGTAGGTTCTCTACCACCTTTTACAAATACCTCAAAACCTCTATCGGTTTTTTTCGCATCTATAGCAATAATTATACACTGACTGCCAAATATTTTACTTGCTTCGTTTATTAAATCAGGATTCCCTACAGCGGCTGAATTTATCGACACTTTATCTGCACCCGCTTTAAGCAAATTTCTTATATCCTCTATGCTTCTCACACCTCCACCAACCGTCAAAGGCATAAATACCCTCTCAGCGGTTTTCCTAACCACATCTAAAATGGTTTTCCTCTGTTCATAACTCGCCGTTATATCTAAAAACACCAACTCATCTGCACCTTGATTATCGTAAACAATAGCCTGTTCTACAGGGTCTCCAGCATCTATTAGCCTAACAAAATTAACACCTTTAACAACTCTTCCTTTATCTACATCCAAGCAGGGTATAATCCTCTTCGCTAACATTAAAAAGCCCCCTCAGTTAGATGATTAAACTAAAGTAGATTATAATCTTTAAAAATATTTAGTTCAAGTTTTTGAAAACGAAAATTAAATAAATGCCACTCAGTGGGTGCTCATAGATGGTTTGCATAAAAATTGCGTATTTAATAAGGCAAAACTTTATGTTTTTTCTATTTTACTAATGGTGCCTTGAGCTACAGCAACTAGTACCTCTTTTTTGTCTCTGACAACAAACACTTTACACTCACACACGGCTTGCCTTTTACCTGACGATAAGACAGTAGAACGTGCTATTAGTTTATCACCAATAGCTGGGCGAACATAATTTATTTTGTATTCCGCTGTGACACCATCCCCAAATATAGAACCGCCAGCAAATGTCATACAGTTGTCAGCGAGATAACTAATAACACCACCATGAACGAACCCATGTTGTTGCTTTAGCTCATCTTTAATCAACAACGAAATTTCAGCTGAACCAACTTCAAAACATGTTAATTCTGCGCCCAATAATTTACTAAACGGCTGAGAATCCAAAATTTTTTTACCGACCTCAAGTATACTAGCCATAATGAGAACCCCCCATAATACTCTTAAAGATCTAGATTGCATTTTTTACAATAACAACAGATCAACTACCGCACAATAAAAATATCTGAGCTATAGGCTTCGTTTTTGTAAATTTTAGCCCACTTATTATTCATTTCTTACAAAGCAAATTTATGCATTCAAGTTTAGTATAACCCAACGTTCTTTGCCGATAAGATATTTATCGGTTTTTATGCGTTATATAAAGCATCGTAGCTTTGCTACGTCAATGCAGTCAGCTGTTTAAGGAACCATTCCTAATCTCAATGCTCCCCAGTGTTTGCCTTCTATGTAAATAGGAACTGATATATCATACATAGCTTCGCCCGTATCTCTCGTATATGTTTGTATGAGTATTGACTCGGTATTCTTTGCGTCTGCAAGACCAATGGGGTCATCGAATATCCTCATAGAGCGATTACCAACAAGGTCCTTTTCATAATCTCCTGTCAGAGGTTTGTCGTATATAGTATTGTTAACCGGCAAATAATCATTCTCATCCACAAGAACAACAACCTTAAACTTAGGGTTCATCGATAAAACCTTATCTTCTATGGGTTGTATGTATTTCTTCATAAAGTCTGTAAATCTTGTTTTATATTTCTGAGGATTGGTGTTTGGAACTGGCACATAGTTTCTATCCCATATATCGGCACTTGTTATCTCTCCTCTTTTTATGGCGTCCTCTATTGTTGTTTCTATCTCCTTCTTTGTGTCGCGCAAGATTTTGTAAACATCCTCAATAGGTGTTTTGGCTTTTATCTCTTTTGTGATAGAAAACGCTATGTCGGTTATTTCCTTCAAATCAACTGATTGGGATACGATATCATTTAACTTGTTAATTACATCTTTTGTAGATTGAGTTACGTTTGCTACTGTTTGGCTAATTTCCTCTATAGAAGCTGATTGCTGTTCTACAGCTGCTGTTATATTACTTAGCATTTGAGAGGCTTTATCTATCTCATCTTTTACATTTGCAAATGTTTCTCTTATTGTTACCGCACCTTCCCCACTTTTTTCTATCTTTTCTGCTATTTCCAAGTTTTGTGTTATGAGTTTAGAGACGTTATCACTGATTGTATCTGTCATTTTATTGATTTCAGATGCATGAGATTGCGTTTTTTCTGCTAACTTTCTTACCTCATCTGCAACTACGGCAAATCCACGTCCCGCTTCCCCTGCTCGTGCAGCTTCGATTGCAGCGTTCAAAGCAAGCAAACTTGTCTGGTCAGCTATATCGTTTATCACATCAACAACACCGGTTATACTGTTAAGATTAGAATTAAGTTCATCTATTAAATCCTTGCCCTCTTTAACTATTTGAACGTTTTGCTCTATGTTTTTGCCAACTTCAGTTATTATTTCAAGGGCATCATTACTTGCCTTGTCAACATCATTCATAAAACTACTAAATTCTTCAACGCTGTTTGATATATCATTTATAGCCCTTGTGGAGTCGCTTATAGTTTCATTTACAGCTTCAATGTTCCCTGCATTTTCATTTATTTCTTTTATAGCGTTTTTTAGTTCAAAGTTAAACCTTGCATTTAGCACACTTGCATTGCCTGCCGCCACTATGAGCCTGCCGAATATTTCATTGAGTATTCCCTGAAACCTTTTCATGAACATTTCTAAAGATGGGATAATAGGGGCTTTAATCTCTTTGATTAAGTCGATTCTTTCTGCCGAGATTAAATTATTAAGCTCTTTGTTGATTTTTCTTACTCCTTTGACTAATACGATATAGTAATAAGCAAAATTGCTACCTGCAAAAAGTATGGAGCCTACCACAAAGAAGCTAAAAAGACCGCCAACATACAAATGCCATGCAACTCCTCCTAAAAAGAATAGTAAAAACGTTATTCCTGTGAAGAGAAAAAGCTTAGATACCATAAACCCTCCCTTTACTTGTTCAAATCCATCTAGTTTTTTAATTTAAATACTTTTCTCATTATCATATCAATTTTCTGATTTTAAAATATATAACAGTTGTTGTCAAAATATAGTTTTCGTTGACTTCTCGCAAAATTTAGTTACCATGAGAATTTATGGGATTTAAAAATCCACTCAACAACCTCTCTATAGAAGCCTCTGCGGGAAGCGGTAAAACTTATAGATTAGCAGAGAGGTTTTTAGAACTGCTTAGCTTATACCTAAGGGCCAAATCAAAACCCACTAACCCAAATCTCTGTTCTATTAATCAAAATGCCTGCCAGATTCCAGACTCCATAGATTCCATTATAGCCATAACCTTCACAAACAAAGCTGCTGCCGAGATGAAAGAAAGGGTTATATCGTTCTTAAAATCACTTACCGATATAGAATCAGATGAAGCGCCCGATGTAGGACTTAATAAAGAATCGTCACTCAAGCTGCTCATTGATATCATAGAGAATTTCTCAGACTTCCATATAACAACCATTGACTCATTTATGAACAGAATACTCAAAGCCTTTGCCGTTGATCTAAACATACACCCGGATTATGAAATAACATTTGATAAAGAGGCTATCTTTGATGATGCGTTTGAAACGCTTGTATCTGATAGGTCAAATACAGAGGAGTTGCTGGATTTCTTAAAGAGACTATTACTGCTTGGCCAATACGAAGGAATGAATCCAAAGTCTATTGTTAAAAAGGGGCTAAAGAGATTTGAAGAGGTTGATGTTGGAGAAGATGTAGTTGGGTTGTTAGAGCTGGCTTTAGAGTTCAATATTGAAGCAAGAAACTTAGAAGATGTTGAAAAGATACTAAAAAACAGAGCCATACAGTATGTTGAAATTATTAGAGAGATAGCAATAGAGGAAATGAACAAAAACGATAAAAATAGAGTTTTAAATAAAACCTTTGCTAAAGTACTTGCTGACCTAACCGAAGAGAACCTTTTAGATAATTACGGCAAACTCAAAAAAAGGCAAACAGGAAAAAGTAGGATATTTAATAACAACAAAAGCCTGCCACCAGAAGCAGAAAAAGTCTTCAACGAGAATCTCAACAGGCTAATAGAAACAGCAGAGCAGTTTTTTCTCCTAAAGGGCGTCTATGAAACAGAGATAATAAGGGAACAGCTAAGTAAGCTGAAAGAACTTGAAGGAAAAATAAAAAACTCCCTAAATATTGTTGAAATCAGCACTATCTCTAAAGATATTAGCAGTATCCTAAGAAGGGATATGGGTGTAAGCTATGCCTTCTGCAGGCTCGGTGAACGGATATCCCACTATCTTATTGATGAGTTTCAGGATACATCACACAGCCAGTTTGAGGCAATGGAGCCCTTAATTGACAACGCCCTTGCTGGGGAGGGTAGTGTATTTGTTGTGGGCGATAAGAAACAGGCAATATACGCCTGGCGTGGCGGTGATTACACCATATTCGACAGGATTACATCCAAAGAAGGAATAAACAAAAGCAGGCTTAAGGTAAATTACAGGTCAGAAGGCAATATAGTGAACTTTAACAACAAGGTATTCAAGGTTTCAAAATTGCTCAATGATGAATTTTCATCTGTTCTTTCAAATAATGATGTAGGAAAAAAAATAAAAAACGCCATTATCGATATATATAAATACTCCTATCAAAGGATAAACGAAGAGAAAAACAAA
>JALTCA010000003.1:0-1047 GCA_027008245.1 Desulfurellales bacterium | reverse complement strand
CTTGTTAATAGAAGATGCAGAAATAAATGGAAAACCTTTCATCCAGAGCGTTTTAGTATCAAAACCTTGCTCTCTGAGTTCTTTAATACTTAAATCAAATATTGATGCTCCAGAACTTTTTTCTGATTCATACAAAATAGGTTCGTTGTTTTTTAAAAGTAAGTAGCCATTATTGCAAGATTCTATATCAGAGAAGGGATGAGAAAGGTTTTTAAAAAAACTACTCATATTTGCATAATTATTAAACTTTATAACTGCATCTGACTGAGGCAAGAAATTAGTCAAACTAATGGGGTGTAAGTTAGCAGCAAATAAATTATTTCCTACATAAACAAACCCCAATACAATAGCTACAATTAAAATCCAAATTATTGCCTTCCTCATCCCTCATCATCTCCTATTTGTTTAAACTTAACTCAACAACCTTTTTGGCAATTTGCAAAAACATCTTTTTTGTTTCTGTTTCTTCTTCCATTGCGGCAGCAGGAACACCTTTGTCTCCGCCTTCTCTTACCTTCATCTCAAGAGGAACTTTTCCAAGGAACGGCACACCATTTTCCATACTCATTTGTTCTCCACCGCCGTGCCCAAATATCTCGCTTTTTGCACCACAGTTAGGGCAAATGAAGTAAGACATATTTTCGATTACACCTAAAACAGGAATTTTCATTTCTTTTAGCATGCGAAGAGATTTACTTGCATCTGCTACAGCAACTTTTTGTGGTGTAGTCACAACTATTCCAAATTTCAACGGTAACGATTGCGTAACGGTAAGTGCAGCATCTCCGGTTCCAGGAGGTAAATCAATCAGCAAATAATCGAGTTTTCCCCACGCAACATCATTATATAACTGTTCGATTGCTTTTGTAACAAGCGGTCCTCTCCAAATAACAGGAGTAGATTGATCTTCAAGCAAAAACCCAAGTGACATTATCTTTACACCATACTTTTCGATAGGAATGATCTGTTTTTCTTCATTCACATAAGGCCTGTCATTAATGCCAAACATAATCGGGATGTTCGGCCCGTGGACATCTGCGTCCAAGA
>JALTCA010000002.1:0-3760 GCA_027008245.1 Desulfurellales bacterium | reverse complement strand
ATTTTGTTGTTTGTTTCCTATACAATTGGTATTTTTAACGAGAATTACTTTGTTATCTCGTTCGATGAAGCTGTTAGGGCTATCGATTTCAACGTCATTTTGCTCCTTATGGGCATGATGATAATCGTTGGTGTAATGAAAAAGACGGGTGTCTTTCAATGGTTAGCCTATAAGTCGTATGCAATGAGTAAAGGCAACGTTTTCAAACTGTCCATTATCTTGATGTTCGTTACGGCTGTTGTCAGTGCATTTCTTGATAATGTTACAACAATGCTCTTGATTGCTCCTGTTTCTATAGAAATTGCCCTTATGCTAAATATCAATCCCATGAGCC
Source organism: Desulfurellales bacterium (assembly GCA_027008245.1). Lineage (GTDB taxonomy): Bacteria > Campylobacterota_A > Desulfurellia > Desulfurellales > Hippeaceae > Hippea. Next base: position 3,426 of record JALTCA010000002.1, on the reverse strand, counting down.
TTTTGATACCCGAGGTAATAGCATCGAACATGGGTGGAACTGCAACGTTAATTGGCGATCCACCTAACATTATGATTGGTTCATTTGCTCATCTAACGTTTAACCAATTTCTCGTAAATCTTGGTGATGTGATCTTTCTTATATTGATCGCTAATGTTTTTGTCATGAGGTTTTTCTTTGGTAAGGAGTATAAAAAAGGTAAAGTTGAAAATGTAGAAAAATTGCTTGAGAAACTCAGGGAAGAATACAAGATAACCGATGCCAAGCTTCTTAAATACTGTCTATTTGTTCTTGCTTTTGTTATTGGATTGTTTGTTACGCACGGTTTCTTCCATATGGAGCCATCTATAGCTGCTTTAGTGGGTGCGGGCTTAATTTTGATACTAAGCGGCGTTGATATTACGGAGATGATGGAGAAGGAGGTTGAGTGGACAACACTTGTTTTCTTTATGATGCTGTTTATTATTGTTGAGGGTAGCGTACAGACAGGTGTTATTATGATGATAGCGTCTTGGGTTAAAAATTTGGCTGGTAATAGTTTAACACTTGCAATAATTCTGATTATTTGGGTAAGCGCTTTTGCTTCTGCCATTGTTGACAACATCCCTTTCACCGCTACTATGCTTCCTGTTGTTGCTTATCTTACAAGAACAATACCTGATGCTGGCAATACGCTGTGGTGGGCTTTGTCCTTGGGTGCTTGTCTCGGTGGAAACGGTACACTTATAGGTGCAAGTGCCAATGTTGTTACTGCGGGAATTTCTGAAAGAGCAGGATATCCCATAACGTTCAAGGAGTTTTTGAAGGTAGGAGCACCAGCCACTTTTGTGTCGGTTGCAATTGGCATGGTGTGGCTTTTGTTAGGAGGTTAATATGGAATACGAATTGGTTGTGATAGCTAAGGGTTCTGATGTTGCAGAAAGAGCTGTTAAAAGGGCATTAGATATAGCTAAAAAGGATAGAATAGGGGTAATTCATATTGCTTTTGTGAACGACACTGATTTTTATTCCAATATCGGTTATGTTAATTTAGAAAAGGAATTAGAACAGGGTATAGAGAACATTGGCAATGTAATATTTGACAAGTTAGAAATGATAATCAAAAATGCTGATGATAAAATTAGAGCCGAAAAGATTGAACTTAAGGGAGAAACAGCAGAGGAGATTTTAAAGTTTGTAAAAACCAATAAAGTCAAAACCATTGTTATTCCAAAGGAAGAAAGGGGTCCAATAGAAAAGTCGCTTACACATGGTGATATTGAACCTTTTTTTAATGAGATAAAACAAAATGTTGAAAATTTTATAATTATTGAGTAAAAAGAATTGTCTACGAGACGTCGTAGATTTTGTTATCTTTTTTAGAAATGCAAATCTAAAACATGGGAGGTGTACATGATTAACATAAATCATACGCTGTTTATTCAAATGATAGATTTTCTCTTTCTGTTATTTGTACTTAATATTATTCTTTATAGACCTTTGCTTTCAAAAATAAGAGAAAGAATGAATAGGATAGAGGAACTCAAGAATAAGGCTGACAGTTTGAAAAACGAAGCCAAGAAGAACGAAGAAGAATATTTTAAAAGAATTAAAGAGGCTGAAGAAAAGGCCAAGGGAAATTATGCCAATGAAATTTCAAATGCCTTAAAAGAAAAGGAGAATAGAATATCTCAAGAACAGAAGAAGGTCGTTGAAGAGATTAAGAAATTTGAGGAAAGCATAAATAAGCAAATTGAGTTAGAACTAAGTAGTTCCAGGGATTACAGTTTTGAAATTGCAACTAAAATCTATAGGCAGATAGTGGAGTAGGGGGGTTCGTATGTGGAAATATATAATAAGCGTAATATTTGTTTTTATACCAGTGGTTTCATTTGCTGCTGAAAGTAGTGGTATTGAACCCCGTATGGGGTGGAGGATTATAAATTTTGTTGTTTTTGTAGGAATCCTTTATTATTTTTTGAGAAAACCTGTTGCAGAATTTTTCAGAACAAGAAAAGAAACTATAAAGGAAGAACTTGAAGAGGCCGAAAGGTTACAAATCGAGGCTGAAAAGTTACTGGAAGAGACAAAAGAAAAGTTGGATAAGTTGGAATTAGAGATAAAAAATATCTTGGATACTTTTGACTCTATGGCTAAAAATGAAAGAGAACAAATTCTTAAAGAGGTTGAAGTTGCAATAAAAAGAATTTTGAAGTCTGTAGAAGAGGAAAAGGCATTTATGATCTCGAGAGCTAGAATGGTGTTGTTAAGAAAAATAAGTAAAGAGGCCATGGATAACCTTAGAAGAAAATTTGGACATTTATCAGCTGAGGAGCATAAAAAAATCAACGATAAATTTATAAGGAGTTTACAGCAATGATTGATAAAAAGTTATCTTTGCGATATGCTAAGGCTCTTTTGGGGTTATGTGAGAAGAAAGAGATTGATTCAGATAAAATTTTAGAAGATTTAAGAGAGATTGATTCTTTTTTGATGGACAATCCTGATGTGTTTGAATACTTGTCAGCACATGTGATTCCCTATAAAAATAAGGAAAAAATTATATCTCAATTATGTGATGACGAATTTTTGTATAATTTTGTTAAATATGTTGTCTTAAAGGGTAGATTTAGGCTATTTCATGAGATTATTGAGACATTTGAGGAGTTATCTGATGAGAAAAAGGGAAGGGTGAAGGCTTTTGTTAAAAGTGCAGTTGAGTTGGATGAGCAAACCAAGGAAAAATTAAAGAAACAATTCAATGAAAAGTTGAATAAGGATGTTCAGTTTGATTTTGCTGAAGATTCAAGTTTAATAGCGGGAATAGTTGTCCAGGTGAAAGATGTTGTCTATGATGGCAGTTTAAGAACTTATTTGTCTAATCTTGAACATAAACTTATGAGACTTTCAATATAAGGATAAGGAGGAAAAGGTAAATGCAAATTAAAGCGAGCGAAGTCAGTGAAGTAATAAAAAAAGAGATTGAGAGCACCAAAGAATTTATCGATATAAGTGAAACAGGAACGGTCTTAAGTGTTGGTGATGGTATTGCAAGAATCTATGGCCTTAGCAAAGTTATGGCAAACGAGCTTGTTCAATTTGAGTGCGGCGTTATGGGTATGGCTTTGAACTTGGAAGAGGACAATGTAGGTGTCGTTGTTCTTGGCGACGATAGAATGATAAAAGAAGGTGAAAAAGTAAAGAGGACAAAGAGGATATCTCAGGTTCCTGTGGGAGAAGCCTTGGTTGGCAGGGTTGTAAATGCGCTTGGTGAACCTATAGATGGTAAAGGTCCTATAGAAAGTGAGCATTATAGAAGGATAGAAATAAAGGCTCCAGGAATTGTGCAAAGGCAGTCCGTTAAGGAACCTCTGCAAACGGGTATTAAAGCGATAGATGCAATGATTCCTATAGGAAGGGGGCAGAGAGAGCTTATAATTGGCGATA
>JALTCA010000001.1:0-3761 GCA_027008245.1 Desulfurellales bacterium | reverse complement strand
GTTATGGTGTGGATACGCTTGAAACTTTTACGACATGGGACAATGTTAAAAATTTAGCTAAAAAAATAGAAAAAGCGTTATATGGTTCGTTTGCCTTTTCTCACCTTTCGCATATTTACCCAAACGGTTCAAGCATATATACAACCTATGTTTTTCCTTTGAAGCAAGATAAGCACGACACATTTAAAAAGTGGAGCTCTCTAAAAAAGATAGCAAGCGAGACGATAGTAAAAAACGGTGGTGTGATAAGCCATCACCACGGCATTGGAGTTGACCACAAGCCTTACTTAAAGCAATTAAAGGGCGATTTGGGGTTAAAGGTTATGAAATTAAGCTTTGAGGCTTTTGACCCATACGGAATTATGAACCCCAACAAATTAGTGGATTGATGCGATGAACAGAGAAAACTTTATAGAAGAATTAAAAAGGGGCGAAACCTTTGACGTTGTAGTTGTAGGTGGCGGCATCACAGGGAGCGGAATACTGAGGCGGCTCGCTATGTCTGACTTAAAGGTGGTTTTGCTTGAGCAGAAGGATTTTGCGTGGGGTACTTCGAGTAGGTCTGGCAAATTGGTTCATGGAGGGCTTAGGTATATAAAACAGGGGCAGATGCTTTTGACTTATCATGCCGTAAGAGAAAGGGAAAAACTACTTAAAACCTATAGGAAGCTTATCCTTCCGCTTAGATTTGCAATTCCTTTAGAGGATAATTCATTTGCCAAAAGGGCGGTTTATAGGTTTGGCCTGTCTATTTACGACCTATTTGCCATGAAGAAAACTGTAAGTTATGTAACGAGACCAGAATTAGGTATGGATTTTAAGTTTATAAACGACTCTGTATTTGGTGCTTATACATTTTTTGATGCAGTCACGGATGATGTTAAGTTAACACTCCAAATTCTGTTTGAAGCTTTGAAATATGGGGCTTTAGCCTTAAACTATGCGAAAGTGCTTAAAGTAAACAAAACTCCTTCATGCTATGAGGTTGTATTTGAGGATGAGGTTAGAAAGGAACGTTTAACCATTCCTTCCAAAAGCATTGTTTTTGCCACAGGGGCATGGATTGGGGAGTTCAACCCTTCGCTTTCCATAAGGAAGTTGAAAGGGAGCCATTTGATTTTGCCTTTTGAAAAAGTGCCCATAAGGTATGCTTGTGCCGTATTTCACCCAAGGGATAAGAGACCTTTGTATATTATCCCTTGGAATGGTTCTGTGCTTTTTGGGACAACCGATATTGATTACGGGGAAGACTTAAATAACGAAGTTAAGATATCAAAAGATGAAACTGAGTATTTGCTTGAAGCTTTAGACCATTGGTTTCCGAAGGCTAAAATAGGTAATGAGAATGTTGTCTCAACTTTCTCTGGCGTCAGGGGTGTTTTAAATACACACAAAAAGGACCCTTCCAAAGAAACGCGGGATTATATCTTAAGAGTCAAGGATAAGATGATTTTTGTTGCTGGTGGCAAGCTCACAACCTTTGATTACATTTCAAAAAAAATTGCTAAAAGGATTTTTAGTTTTTTAAATAGAAATCCGACGGATATTGATTCCAATAAATTTAAAATTGTAACTAAAGAGGCGATGGGTGTTGTCTCTATGTTCGATGCACTGTTTTTTAGTTCAATTGAGGATAGTTATTTTTCTGGAATTTTAAAGAGTAGTTTTGTAGTCCATTTGGACGACCTTATGATAAGGAGAAGCAGACTTGGTTTAACGAGTCTAGATGGTGGTATTGAATATCTTAAAAAAAAGAAAGAGTTGGTCATATCTTCATTGGGCTGGAGTGCCGAAAAGTACGACGAGGAACTTGAAAGATATAAAAATGTGTTGAGGTATTACAGGTTGGATGGGTAAATACATTCTTTCCGTTGACGTTGGAACTCAGACTATAAAAGGTGTGGTTTATGATTTCTCGGGTGAGATGCTCATAAAAGAAAAGCAATTTTATGATAAGCCCTATTTTTCTCCTAAACCAGGGCATTACGAAAGAGAGGCAGAGGATTATTGGAATGACCTTGTTTCTGTATGTAAAAAACTCTTTCGAAATGGTATTGATGCTAAAGATATTGAAGCTGTTTCTATAACAACACAGCGTGCAACTACTGTTTTTTTGGATAAGAATTTCGAGCCTTTAAGACCTGCTATTTTGTGGCTTGACAAAAGGGAAGCAGAAGAAGTGACCAATCTTGGTTTTTATGAGTTTTTGTTTAGGCTCGTGGGGGCTTTTGATACGGTTAAGACATTCCAAAAGAGATCTGCTGTTAATTGGGTAATAAAAAATGAACCAGAGTTGTGGCAAAAGACGGGGTATGTATGCTATTTATCAACCTATTTAAATTATAAACTAACGGGTGCTTTTTTTGATTCCAATGCATCTCAAGTGGGCTATTTACCTTTTAATTTTAAGAAGAAACAGTGGGAGCCTGAAAATAGCTGGAAGTATAAAGCTGTTTCTGTAAGGTTAAATATGTTGCCTAAACTTGTAAATCCGTCAGATTTAATTGGATATGTAACAGAAAGAGCTTCTAAAGATACAGGTTTGCCAAAAGGTGTTCCAGTTGTAGCTGCTGCTTCGGACAAAGCCTGTGAGCTGATTGGAGTTGGTGCTTATGGCAAGTATGACGCTGCTTTGAGCTTTGGAACTACAGCTACGATAAATTTTAACTCCGACAGGTATTTAGAAGCCTTTAGGTTTTTCCCATCTTATCCTTCTGCCATAGGTAATGCTTTCAATGTCGAATATCAAGTTTTCAGGGGTTTCTGGCTGATTAGCTGGTTTAAAGAACAATTTGCTAAATTGGAATCCAAAGCAGCTGAGAGTCTAGGTATTGCGGCTGAGGAGTTGTTAGAGAAGCGTGTTAGCAATATTCCTGCTGGAAGCGATGGGCTTGTGTTGCATCCGTTTTGGTCTCAGGGTGTGGCTGGTAAAAAACAAGTAATGAAAGGAAGCATAATTGGTTTTACAGATAGTCATAAGATGGAGCATGTGTATAAGGCGCTCATTGAGGGATTAATGTTTGCTTTAAGGGAAGGTAAAGAAGCTATAGAAAAAAAGATGAACATAAAACTTAAACGATTGTTTGCTTCAGGTGGTGGTGCGAAAAGCAGGTTGGTTGTTAACTGTGCTGCCGATATTATGAACTTGCCGGTTTTTAAACCAGACAACGTTGAAACATCGTCACTCGGTGCGGCTATGCTTGCGGCTTTGGGTGTTGGTAAGTTTAATAGTATCTATGAAGCAATTGATGCGATGAAACCCAATGGTGAATTTATTTATCCTAAACCTGAAAATGTAAAAATTTACGACAATATTTTTAAAAAGGTTTTTGTTCCAATTAAAGGCAAACTCAGCCCTATTTTTCACACCTACGAAGTGTGAAAAATAGGGGGGCTTTTTGCTTGACTTGGGAGTTGTTTTTTTCTAAACTGACCGGGATGTTTGAGTTTAGGTTTGTCTCTTTGACGATAGAATGTAATCAGTGGTGGTGGGGTAGCTAAAAAGCTACCCTGCTTTTTGTCGTAAGAGCCGCTTATTCTTGGTGGGCTTGCTGGCAGGGTAGCCAGAGAGCTTGCCGAGGGTAAGCGGCTTTTTTATTTGGCCGCAAACCTTGGCAAGAAAATTCAAGGTTTGCGGCCTTTTTTATTTGGATTGGAGGTGTTTATGGAGTTAAGGGAAGCGTTTTTTAAAGCTTTGGATGGTGGATATGACAGTGTTGTGGTTTATGAGGAAATAGAGGGCGATTTGGACACACCTGTTT